>DASVYG010000189.1:0-18003 GCA_036392315.1 Gemmatimonadaceae bacterium | reverse complement strand
ATCAGAGCGATCTGGAAGAAGGTGCAGAGCGGCGGCATCCCGTCCCCCGACGAAGCACAGAAGCTCGGGCAGTATCTCGCGGCGCACGCCGGCGACATTCAGCGCGCTGCGCGCAAAACCGCCGACTCCGTCAAAGTCGCCGCGCCCAAGCAAGCGGCGCTCGCGCTCGGACCCGCGGCCGATCCATCGAAGGCATGTCCCGCGCGCTCGCCGGCACTCTCCACCGTCGCCTCGTCGGCGCCGTCGAGCACTGCGGCGCAGGCGTTCCTCGACACGATCACTCGAGCATTCCTCGCGCGCGAAAAGCCGGCGGCCGCGCAGCGATTGCAGACGGGAATCGCGAAGATCAAAGACGCGGATCGTCTGGAGATGACGGGCGCGATGTTCTATCTCGCGGGCTTCGACGGCGCGGCGATCGTCACGTATGCCGATGCAGCGCGTCGCGGTGGATCCGGCGCGCAGCGTCGGTGGACGAACCTCGGCGCGATGCTCGTGTCGTACGGTGATGCCGCGCATGCAATCACCGCGCTCCGCCGCGCCATCGCGCTCGGTGAGCCGTACCCGCTTCTCGTCCATCAACTCGGAGTCGCCTACGCCGACCTCGGCGAGCTTGCCGTTGCCGAATCGCTGTTGACGCGCGCGACTGCAATGTCGCCCAAGTTTGGATTGTCGTGGGATGCGCTGGCACGCGTGCAATCGTGCCGCGGCAACATGAGCGCGGCATGGCGGAGCCTCGCGCAGGCGCAGGCGGTCGACTGGAACGATCGCCGGCAGCGTCTTCTCGACAAGCACGATCCTGAATCGAATGACGACAGGATCGAGGCTCAAAAGCCCTTCATCGAGCCGAACGGTCCGTCGTTCTTCGTGTCGGCATCGGCGCCACCGCCGGCCGATTTCGCCGCGGAAACACCCGTCATTCCCGACACGTGGACGGAGAACCTCGGCCACCCAATGCAGTTCTTGAAGACAGCAAACGCGTACCGCACGCTCGTCGGCAACATTCTCAGGCAGGAACAGACGGATGAAGCCGCGGTGTCGCGCGCCATGGATGCCGCGGCGCGACGGTCGGGCGCTTCCGCCCATGGGTTCATCCTTTCGATCGCCCTTCAGAACGGCAGAGAGGCGATCTCCGCGATGGAGCGTGAGCGCTACCGCCTGTCGGCCAAGGAGGCCATGCTCCTTCGCGCACATGCCGACAAGGACTCGGTGATTATGCAGCAGGTCCTCGCCGATCAGACGAATCGCGACGACCAACTCCACGCGTGCCAGAAAGCGGCTGGGAACAACGACAAAGCCTACTACGCCTGCGACATCCCATACTGCAAGGCCAAGTTGAGCGCTTTAGAGAAGCATTATGCCGAGTTCCGAGACAACGCCCGAGTCTATATCGGCGGCATGACGGGCCTCGGTGGACAATACGATCGCGTGATGCGTCAGTGGTACATGTCGGCGGGCGACCCGAGCGTGCAAGTCGGGCTCGACGCCGAGCGTCGGTATCAGCTCGCTGGTATGGCTGTCACCATGTTCACCGTCGCGTCGGGCGTCGGACCGAACGACATCCCGTCGGAGAAGTGTTTCGACCCGCGCGAGATCGCGGCCCTCGAGGCACTCGCGGCAGCGGAAGCCGCGAAAGCGAACCCTGGTCCATGCTCGAGCTTCGACAAGACCATCCCGTTCATCGTGACGATTCAGGGCGACTGTAAGCATTTACGAATGACGCTCGACCTGGACCTCGACTTGCCGGCGACGCCGACGCTCGAGTATCAGGCGGCATCGCACGGTCACTCAGGAAAGATCTTCATCGGCGGCGGGCAGGACGCGCTGCACGGACTCGTGTCCGGGGAAGCGGGCCTCGCGCTGACGTTCAACGAAGGAGGCTGGGTGCAGGGGTTCGGCCCGGCAGCGACGGTGAGCGTCGGCAACGACATGGTTGCGACTGGGACGGCGAGCGGAATGGTCAACCTGCTCGATCATGGGCCGGCTGGTGAAGCCTCGGTGGGGTTCAACGGCTTCGGCTATCAGGCGTCGATAGCGACGGATACGGGCTTTAGTGGGAATTTCCAGTAATACCGAGGAGGGCCGCGCTACCGCGCCGGCTGGCCGGCCGCGAACGACCGCGCCACCGCTGCGACCCGCTTGCCGAGCGCCTCGCCTTTAGCGAGGAACATCGAGTCGACGGCCCCGGTGTTCTTCTCGTCGAGGAACGGTTTCTCGGCAGTGATGCCGGAGGCGCCGAACGCATCCGACCATTCGGGTCCGCCGACGACGATCAGGCCTTCCATGAGCAGCACGTGCAGCAGCTGCACCTGTGTCAGCTCCTCGCCGCTCGAGATGCCGCCTCCGGTGACGAAGGCGGCGGCGATCTTGTCGCCAAGCCGCCGAAACGGCCACTTCCCGATTGCCTGCATCACGGGCACGGCGACGCTCGCCATCTGCACGGGGCTGCCGACGATGATGGCGTCCGCCCAGCGCAGATCCGCTTCGGAGGCCGAGTCGATTGGCAGCAGCCGGACTTCGGCGCCGGCCTGCGTGCGTGCGCCTCGTGCCACCGCTTCCGCCATGGTTCTCGTGTGACCTGTGAGCGAATAGTAGGTGACGAGCACCTTCTGCGCGTGCGCATCACGCGCGAGAAGGCCGGCCATGAATGATGAAACGATGAAGGCGATTCGGAGGCCGGCGGGGTTCATCGTGCACCTCGTATGGTGGTGGACACGCAGGGCCAAGCTGCTCCGTTTGACCGCTAGCAGGTGGAGGGGGGGATCGTGAGTCAGTGCCTCCTACTGACCGCGGGTCGGGCCCGTGCGCGTAGCTGCGCCACGTTAGGGAGGCTACTGACAGCGTCAGTCAGGAAACCCTGTAGGCGTGGTGCGGAAAACCCGCACCGCTCGGTCCGATGCCGCGGCACGAACTTCTATCGTAATTCGCAGCCGAGGGGCTGAGCACCGTTCATGTTGCGCGCTGCGAACGAGGCGTACGCCTTAGGTAGCCCGCCCTGAGTACTACTCGCTCGGTCTTCAACGCCCGCGCTGTCTCCAGAAACGGCCGGGCCCCAGAGCGACAACGCGCCCTGGGACCCGGTACGTGATAGAACGATTATTTAGACGAAATTCGATTTCGACAGGAAGTGCTGAAGCTTACGCGCCCGCCGCGTTCACCATGTCGAAGATCGGGAGGTACATCGCCACCACCATGCCGCCGACGATGACGCCCAAGAACACGATCATCACCGGCTCCATGAGCGCGAGCAATCCAGACACCGCGGCGTCGACTTCTTCATCATAGAAGTCCGCGATCTTCGACAGCATCTCGTCGAGACCACCGGTCTGCTCACCGACCGCGATCATCGAGATCACCATCGGTGGGAAGACCTGCGATTTCTTGAGCGGCGCCGCGATCGTTTCACCGCCGGCGATCGACGCACGCGATTCCATGATCGCGTCCTGAATCACGCGATTGCCCGCCGTCTTCGCCGTGATCTCCAACCCGTCGAGAATCGAGACACCCGACGAGATGAGCGTGCCCAGTGTGCGCGTGAAGCGCGACACAGCGGATTTGCGCAGCACGTCGCCCAGGACCGGCGCTTTCAGCAGCGAGCGGTCGATCGCGAGCTTGCCATTGGCCGTGGCGTAATACCGCTTGATCGTCACGAACGTGCCGATGATCACGCCGATGAAGACGTACCAATAGGTCTTCAGAATGTGCGACATGCCGATGACGATTCGCGTCGGCAGCGGCAGCGCGATGCCGGCGCTGGCGAACATCGTTTGGAAGGTCGGGATCACGAACACGAGCAACACCGTGATGGCGATCGCCGCCACACTCATGATGACGCTCGGATAGATCATCGCGCCCTTCACCTTTCTGATCAGGGCGTCGTTCTTTTCCATGAACACCGCGAGTCGCATGAGGATGGTGTCGAGAATACCACCCGCCTCACCGGCGGCGACCATGTTCACGTACAGATCGGTGAAGGCCGCGGGGTGTTTGCGCAACGCATCGGCCACGGTGTTTCCGGATTCGACATCGAATACCACCTGCCGAGTCACGTCCTTGAGCGCCGGATTTTCGCTCTGATTGGCGAGAATGTCCAACGCTTGCACGAGCGGCAGACCCGCGTTGATCATCGTCGAGAACTGACGCGTGAAGATCACGATGTCGCGCATCTTGATCCGGCCGCCACGCTTTCTCTTGGTGGCTGACCCTTCGTCGATCTTGACGACGTTCAAGCGCTGCTGCTTGAGCTGCTTGATGACTTCGTCGCGATTCGGCGCGTCGATCGTGGCGGACTTGAGCTCGCCGTTGATGGAGCGGGCGGTGTATGTGAACTGGGGCATCGGTGGCCTCGAGACGGACGACTGGCGACAGACCTGGGCGACTAGCTCATCATGGCCAGTCCGCCTTCCTCCATAGACGACTCGGCACGGTCAAACATCACCGTGCCATGGGGCCTTCCAAACGCGAACCCGGCTCGGTGAGCTAGGTCACTGCGTCTCCGCTCGACGGCGAGTGGGCGGCTAACGCCGTCCGGCCAACGCGGGCGCGCCGGGCTTGCCCGTGGGCTCGCCTTCGGGCGTCACGCCGATCATGCGCATGATCTCCGCCTGATCGTGGCTCGCTCGCAGGACTTCGTCGAGCGAGACGGTTTTGCTCATATAGAGGTTGTACAGCGCGTCGTTCATCGTCTGCATGCCGTACTTCTTTCCCGACTGCATCATCGAATAGATCTGGTGAATCTTGTCGTCGCGAATGAGCGCGCGGATCGCCGGCGTCACGACGAGAATCTCCGCCGCCATGGCGCGGCCACGGCCGCCGAGCTTGGGGAGCAACGTCTGCGTGATGATGCCCTCGAGACAGAAGGCGAGCTGCGCGCGCACCTGCGACTGCTGATGGCTCGGGAAGACGTCGATGATGCGGTTGATCGCCTCCGCGGCACTGTTGGTGTGGAGCGTCGCGAACGCCAGGTGTCCCGTTTCGGCGATCGTGAGTCCGGCCTGAATGGTCTCAAGATCGCGCATCTCACCGATCAGTACGACATCGGGATCTTGCCGCAAGGCGTATTTCAACGCGGCGCTGAAGCTCTTCGTGTCGCTCCCGACCTCGCGCTGGTTGACGATGCAGTTCTGGTGCTTGTGAATGAACTCGATCGGGTCCTCGATCGTGATCATGTGCCCCTTGAGCTCCTTGTTGATCTTGTCGAGCATCGCAGCGAGCGTGGTCGACTTTCCGGAGCCGGTCGGACCCGTGACCAGGATGAGGCCGCGGGGTTTGTCGGAGAGATCGGCGATGACCTTGGGGAGGTTCAGATCCTCGAAGGTCTTGATGTTGAACGGAATCTGCCGGATGACCATCGAGACGCAGCCGCGCTGCTTGAAGCAGTTGCCGCGGAAGCGCGCCAGGTTCTGAATGCCGAACGAGAAATCGAGCTCATCCTCCATCTCGAAGCGCTTCTTCTGATTTTCGGTGAGCACCGAGTACGCGAGCTGCAGCGTATCCTTGGGCTGCATCACGAAATCGACGTTCGAGCGCGCCATGTCGCCGTCGACGCGAAACATGGGACGCTCGCCCGCGGAGATGTGCAGGTCGGATGCGTTCCGCTCGATCATTTCCTCGAGCAGAACGCGGAGGTTGAGGCTGGAGCCGGGGGGAGTCGGGGCGGTCATCGATTGGGGGAGGCGTCGATTGCTTGACGACGGGCGCTAGGTCACGGTTACGAAAAGGCGATTGCTAACCGACTGGCTTGTCAGCGGATAGGCACTGGTTGACGTTGCGCGGTCGCTCGAGCCGCGTAAAAGACCTTCGGCGACCGTGCGCCTTCGTTGTATGACGACGCAGCGGGCTAATCGGTCATGCGCCCGCTCCTTTCTCACGGCGATGTTTCGCGGATCATCTGCTCGGTGGTGGTGATTCCCTTCAGCACCTTGAGCCACGCGTCCATGCGCAGCGTGAGCATGCCCTCTTCGATCGCCGCGTCCTTGATCTCGGCCGCACCGACGTTCTGCATGACCAGCTTTCGGATCCTTGGCGTCATGAGCATGACTTCATAAACGCCTTGTCGGCCTTTGAGGCCCGTACCGGCGCACTCGTCGCAGCCTTTGCCCTTGAAGAATCCGAGCTCGCCGATCGTCGTGTCGAGACTGAGCGTCTCGAGGTACGGCAGCGCTTCCTTGGTGGCCTTGGCTTTGGCGTTGCGCAGTGCTTCTTCGGTGAAGCGAAGCTCGCGCATGGTCGTCGTGAGCTTGACCTTGGCGGCGGTGATCTCTTCCGGCGACGGGTCGTATTGAATGCGGCAGTTCGAGCAAATCCGGCGCACGAGTCGCTGCGCGAGCACCAGGTTGAGCGCCGACGCCACGTTGAAGGGCTCGAGTCCCATGTCCAGCAATCGCGTCACGGTCTCGGGGGCCGAGTTGGTGTGCAGCGTCGATAGGACCATGTGGCCGGTGAGGGCGGCCTTGATGGCGATGCCGCCGGTTTCGAGATCTCGAATCTCACCCACCATGATGATGTTCGGATCCTGCCGCAGGAAGGCGCGGAGCGCGGCGGCGAACGTCATGCCGATCTCAGTCCGGACGAGCACCTGATTGATGCCGAACAGGTTGTACTCGACCGGATCCTCGGCCGTCATGATGTTGACGTCGATATTGTTGACCTTGGACAGCGCCGAATACAGCGTCGTCGTCTTTCCCGAGCCGGTGGGTCCGGTGACCAGCACCATTCCATAGGGATTGGCAACCGCTTCCATCAGGTCGGCTTCGGCGCGCGGTTCGATGCCGAACTTCTCGAGATCGAACGTCAGGTTTCCCTTGTCGAGAATTCGGAGCACGATCTTCTCGCCGAACAACGTCGGCAGCGTCGACACACGGTAGTCGATCACCTTGTTGCCGATCTTGAGCTTGATGCGGCCGTCCTGCGGCACGCGGCGCTCGGCGATGTTGAGTTGGGCCATGATCTTGAAGCGCGACACGAGCGCGGCTTTCAGCTTCATCGGCGGCTTCATGACTTCCTGGAGCGCGCCGTCGATTCGATAGCGAACACGAATCTCGTGCTCGAAGCACTCGAAGTGGATGTCGGAGGCGCCGCGCTTCACGGCGTCGGTGAGAATCGCGTTGATCAGCTTGACGACCGGCGCGTCTTCCATCTGCGCCTGGAGCGCGGCCTGCGAAATCTCTTCTTCCGACTCGTCCATCACCTCGATGTCGCCGCTGTCGGACTCGAGCTCGCTGATGGTGTCCATGAGCGACGCCATCTGCTCTTCGTCGGTCGTGCCGTACACCTTGTCGATCAGGTTGCGCAGCGTGTATTCGCCGGCGATGACCGGAAAAATGTCGTAGCGAGTGATGAACTTGAGGTCCTCGAGGACGCCCAGATTCGACGGATCGGCGATGGCGACCGTGAGAGTGCGGCCGTCTCGCTTGAGCGGAATGACGAGATTCTTATGCGCGAGGTCCGTCGGGATCATCTTCGCGATCTTGCGATCGACCTCGAATCGCGAGAGATCCACCGCCGGCATTTTGTGCTGCTTGGCCAGGATCTTCGTCAATTCGATTTCTTGAATGAAGCCGAGCTTGACGAGGTTGTACCCGACACGCATGCCGCTTTGCTTCTGCTCTTGGAGCGCCTTGGACAGCTGATCGGCGGTGATCAGACCTTCGCGGTAGAGTAGCTCGCCGATGCGCTCAGGGGCGGTGAGATTTGGAACGGCCATGGGCAGTGCTGGGGGGCAGAGCGGTTCGGAAATGACGGATCCGCGGGGGGGGAACGCCCCCGCTGCCTAACAGACGACCGAGCCGCCGGGATGCATCGACGCGGCGGCCTGCGGCGCGGGCCAAGAGCGTCCTCGAGCGTGGGCTATGGCAATTCCCGCGGTCGCGCCAGAGGTTAGTCGCCAGATTAGTTCCGGGTACGAACAAAATCGGCCGCGGCACCCCATGATGACGTGACGCGGGGGCCCTGTCGAGGCGTTGTTCCTGTCGCGGCGGCGAGCTGAGCGCGGAAATGGAGTGTGGTCGCGTGTCCACGGAGTGAACGGAATACCGCGGGATTGTCTTTCTTGACCTCCGCCGCCCCAGTTCCGTTTGGCTCGGAATTATCCATGAATTCCGTGTCGTTCCGCGGCCAAGCAGCTCGAGTCTTCGAAACCGGCAGATCCTTCATCGCTTCGCTCCTCAGGATGACAACACGTACGCGACGAGCTCGGCGAACGATGAAATGACGGCGTCGGCCTGACGCACCACAGCGTCGCGCGCGACGAAGCCGGTGAATGCGGCGAAGGAGTCGACGGCACCACGGGTCGCGAGATCGGTGGCGCCGTCACCCACCATCAGCAGCGGACGAGGTAACGGCAAACTCGCCAGCAGTGCGCGCTTTCCAATCGAGGTCGTCAGCGGCGACGACGCGTCGAATCCGGCGTATGCTCCGCCAGTGTCGAACCGCACGTCGACAGCGTGCACGTCACCGACGTCAAAATTCAGCTGCAGCGCCATTCGCAGCAGTGCATTCCTGATTCCGCTGCTGACGAGAATTACCCGCACCTCAGCGTGCCGGAGCTTCGAGATTGCCTCAGCACAGCCAGGCGCCAATTCGTCGACGTAGGCGCGCGCCAGTGCCTCGATGTCGTCGCGGCGCGGACGAATGGCGTCGAGGCGCGCGCGATACACCTGCTCGAGCGGGATCGTCCCCTGCATCGCCTGCGCCGTGAGATCGGCAACCCGCCGCGAGACGATATCACCGCGACGCGTGGCCAACCAGTCGATGCCTTCGATGCCCGACACCGTCGAGTCGACGTCGAGCGCGACGCTCGCGAACTTGGATTTCGTCATTCGGTTGGGAACACGTTGCCCGGCGCGAACATGCATTTCGGATCGAGCAAGCGTTTGAGCGAATGCATCAAGCGGAGCTGGAGCGGTGACAGTTGCACCGACAACCAATGGCGCTTGAGCTTTCCGAGTCCATGCTCCGCGGCAACCGTTCCGCCGACCGCGAGTACGTATTTGATAGTCTCGCCGACCGCAACGTTGATGCGCGCCAATTCCGCCCCATCTTGCGCGATGAAGTTCTCGTGGGGATGTCCGTTGCCCGCGTGGCCATAGCACACCGGCGGCGCGACGTGTTGCGCGTCGGCCGTGCGCCGAGCCGTCTCGAGCGCGTCGGCGAGACGCCGGTACGGTACGGCCCAGTCAGTCGAGACCTTGCGACCACCAAACGCGCGCCGTGCCGATCCTCGCTCGTTCATGAACGATGGCACCGCATGGCGGAATCGTCGCGCGGCGCGAATTGCCGCCGTATCGGCGTAGACGTCGATGTCATCCGCGATCGCGCCTTGCATCTCGGCGAGCGTCAACCAGCCGGAGAGCGTATCGTCGAGCGAATCGTCGGCGTCGATCTCCTGCTCCAGGTACACGAGAGCCGAAGCGTCCGCCATCCATCGGGTCGTTGTCGCTTCGACGCGTGCGATCGCGAGCGCCTCGTTGTCGAAATACTCGAGACACTGCGGCCGTGCGCCCGTGGCACTGCTTCCCTGCTCTCGCGCCACGACGATGAATTGGAGCGCGGATCGCTCCGAGCGAAAGGGGATCGCCAATCCGACTTCGCGCTCGGGTAGCGGAACGAGTGAGAGCTCGGCTTCGACGACGACGCCGAGGGATCCTTCGCTTCCAACGATCCAATCGACCGGGTCTTGCGCGATGTGAAACCCAACGGTGTTCTTCTCGAGATTCGGCCTTCGAAGCTGTAGGACTTCGCCGGCACCGTCGACGACGTGGACCGCGCGGACGTGGGCGCGCGTCGCACCATATCGCAGCGACCGCGCACCCGACGCGTTGCACGCGATCGCGCCGCCAATCGTCGCCTCGTGCTCGCTGGTCGGGTCGGGGGCGAACCGCAGGCCGAGCGGCGCGAGCTCGTCGTTCAACGCGCCGACGAGCACGCCCGGCTCGACGCGCGCCATGCGTTCGGCTGGATCGATCTCCAACACACGCGCCATGCCGCGCAACGAAAGGAGCACGCCGCGATCCACAATCGACGCGGCGGTTGTGCTGGTCTGTGCACCCGCGGCGGTCACGGACATTCCATCGCCCGCCGCGGCGCGGATGACGTCGACGACATCGGCAATCGAAGTCGGTCGAGCGACTGCCTCGGGAATGAGCTCGAGCCCCGACGCGTCCCGCGCGTAGGCGAGACGGACGTCGGCGTCGCGGCTCAGTTCCACGACTGCTCGTCGGTGTCGCTGCCGGTCGCATTGATCACCGTCGCCGAGCGAACGTCGCGCACGTCGAGCAGTTTACGACGCACGTCTTCGCCCACATGTCCGTCGACGGAGATCGCAGCGAGCGCTTCACCGCCCTGCGTCATGCGCGCCTGATGATACTCGGCGATGTTGACGCCGGCGTCGCCGAGCACGGTGCCGACGTGGCCGATGACGCCGGGGACGTCGTTGTTGGTCAGCACGATGAGCGTGCGACGCGGCGCGACGTCGACCTTGAAGTCGCCGATGCGCGTGAGTCGCGGCGCCGCACCGGGAACGGCAACGCCGCCGATCGTGATCTGTCGACCACCGCCGGAGATCGCCGCGCGGATGACGGTCGCGTCCTCGCCGGCGAGCGCCGGCACGGTCGCGATCGAGATTCCACGCTCGGTCGCCCGGGCGCGCGCGTTGATCAAGTTGATTCGGTCGTCGCCCATGATGGCGGCCAACAAACCTTCCGCGGCGGCGGACGCGAGCAGGCCTTCGGCGCCCCCAAATTGCTTTCCAATGTGAAGCGTGAGCTGCTCCGCGGCGAGCGAGCCGCGATCGGCGAGCATCGCGCGGCCGATCGCAGCCGATTGTCGCGCGAGAAACAGGGCGCCGCGCAGCTCGCGCCACCGGGCGCGATCTACGCCGGAGATGTTGACAGCGCCCGAGAGCTCGCCGCTCAGCAATGCCGCGCGCACGTCGGCGCACACGTCGACGGCAACGTTGCGCTGTCCTTCGGCCGTCGACGCGCCGAGGTGCGGCGTGAGCAACACGTTCTCCATGCTGCGCAGCGCGTGGTCCGCCGCCAACGGCTCTTTGGAGTAGACGTCGAGCAGCGCGCCTTGTAAGTGGCCGCTCATCAGCGCGTCGGACAGCGCCGCATCGTCAACGATTCCTCCGCGCGCGAAGTTGGCGACGATGGCGCCCTTGGGAAGACGCGCGAGTGCCTCGCGACCGATCATGCCGCGCGTCTCGTCGGTGAGCGGTGTGTGAACGGTCAACACATGCGAGCGTGCCAGCAACGCGGGCAAGCTGTCGACGCGCTCGACGCGGAGGATCTCGAACCGCTCGCGTTGCACGTACGGATCGTAGGCGATCACGTCCATGCCGAACGCATGAGCGCGCGCCGATATCTCACCGCCGATGCGTCCGAGACCGATGATGCCGAGCGTGCGCCCGCAAACTTCGGTTCCGAGCAGCTTGCTGCGGTCCCAGCGCCCGGCGCGCATCGAGTTGAATGCACGCGGCAGATGACGGACGAACGAGAGCAACGCGCCGAAGAACAGCTCGGCGACAGCGATCGTGTTGCCACCCGGCGCATTGATGACGGCAATTCCGAGCGCGGTCGCCGCGGGGAGATCGATATTGTCGGTGCCGACGCCGGCACGGCCGATGACTCGCAGCTGTCGAGCTTCGCGCAGCAGCTCGCCGGGCAGCTGTGTCGCACTTCGCCCGACGAATGCATCGTATTGGTCGATCTCGCCAAGGAGGTCGCGCCACGGACGTGTCGGGCGTTCGTCGACGATGAACGACGGCTCGGCGCGAAGCAGCGCGACGCCCTGGGGATCGACCTCGTCTGTGACGAGGATGCGGAAGGCTGGCATCAGATCAAGTTATCGCGCCCAGCCGTGCCGTCGTAGCCAGCCCTCGCATTGAGCGGTCCAGGTGGAAAGTACGGGATCGCCAAGGGCAAGACCGAAGCCATGCTGTCCGGTCTAGAAGACATGCATCTCGCCAGCTACATGCGCCGCGCGGATCTCCTCTTCCTACTGCGATGCACCGCTCACACCGCGGACGTGCTTCGCGACCGGCAGCGCTGGCAGTTGGAGTGCCATCGCGGCAAGCCGCGCGACGCTCGTTGCGCCGGTCACCGACAGGTGTGTGTCGTCCTGGCCCCCCTCGGGATACATCTTCGATTCACCCGGCGAGACGGCGCTCGCGCCGCCGTCCGCCTCGCTGCCGATCGACATGCCGTGGCCGCGATAGAAGTAACAGATAGACCTCGGTGCGCCGAGCATGCGTGTGCGACGGCATGGTGTCCCACACACTGCCAGGCTTGAGCTCCGTCACGCCCAAGTTCGCGACCCATGTCGGCGGTGTCGCGCGTGTACAGCTCGCGCGAGCGCTCGAGGTACGCCGTCCACTCCGTCTGGCGCTTCGCCGCATACTTCGCAATCCGCGCCGGCGTGAGTAGCGGCACGCTGTCGTACGTGGGTCGATAGCCTGGCAGCTTGCGAATCGAATCCATTGGATTCGGGTTCACGTTCTGCCCGGCAACGGCAGCCAACGCGGCCACCGACAACGCCGCAGCGCGCCGCAGCGCCGCCCCACGTCCAACACACCGCATCACGACACCTCGCCCGCGACCAGAGTGACGCGCTCGAGCCGCGGCACCAAGAGATGAATGATCAGCAACGCCGTGACGTACGCAAAACCGCACGCGAGAAACACCGGCGTGTAGTTGCTCCCGTTGTGTTGGAGCACCCAGCCCGTCGCGCGCTGGAAGAGCACGCCGCCCACCGCGCCGAAGAAACCGCCGATGCCGACGACCGACCCGACCGCGAACTTCGGGAACATGTCGCTCGTGAGCGTGAAGATGTTGGCCGACCACCACTGATGCGCCGCCGCGGCGACGCCGACGATCAACACTGCCAACCACATGCTCGGCGCGGCGGGCGCGAACATCGTGGGAATGATGATCACCGCGGCGATGAGCATCGCGAGCTTGCGCCCCACGTTCACGGAACGGCCCCGACGGATGAACGCGCCCGACAACCATCCGCCGTAGACGGAACCGACGTCGGCCAGCAGATAGATGACCACGAGCGGCGCCGTCACCTGTCCGAGCTTGATGCCGTATCGCGCGTCGAGAAACTTCGGCAGCCAGTACAGATAGAACCACCAAATCGGATCGGTCATGAACTTCCCGATCGCGAACGCCCACGTCTGTCTGTATTTCAGCAGGTGCAACCAGCTGACCGCGAACGCCGGCTCGATCGGATCGCTCCGAATGTGCGCAAGCTCCGCCGCGCCGATCTTCGGATGCTCCTCGGGCGGCCGATACACCATCAGCCAGGCGATCAGCCAGAGGAAGCCGAGCGATCCGGTGGCGATGAACGCCGCGCGCCATCCCCAGGTCAACGCGATCCACGGCACCATGATCGGCGTCAGAATCGCACCGACGTTCGAGCCGGCGTTGAAGATTCCGGTCGCGAACGCCCGCTCGCGTGTCGGGAACCACTCCGCCACGGTCTTGATCGCCGCCGGAAAATTCCCTGACTCGCCGACGCCGAGGGCGAACCGCGCCGCGCTGAAGCTCGCCGCACCCCGTGCCAGCGCGTGCGCCATCGCCGACACGCTCCACAACACGATCGCGCCGGCGAAGCCCTTTCTCGTTCCGACGCGGTCCATGATCCGACCCGCGAACAGAAAGCCGAGCGCGTAGCCGATCGTCAGCCAAGAGACGACGTTCGCGAACGTTTGCTCGTCCCAGCCCAGATCTTTCTGGAGCGACGGCCCGAGAATGCCGATGACCTGGCGATCGATGTAGCTGATCGTCGTCGCGAAGAACAACAGCGCGCAGATCGTCCATCGGTACCGGCCGATCTTCTCCTTCACCGCTGCACTCGGCCGCTTGCGTCGCCGGCCATCAACGCTTCGACCTCGGCCACGCTCACACGATTGATGTCGCCGAGGATCGAGTGCTTGAGACAGGACGCCGCCGTCGCAAACTCGAGAGCGCGTTGCCCGTCCTTGTACGCGCGCAGACCATAGATGAGGCCCGCGGCGAACGAATCGCCGCCGCCCACCCGATCGACGATGTCCGTGATGTCGTAGTGGCGGCTCGACAGGAAGTGCGTACGGTCGAACATCACCGCGCTCCAGCCGTTGTGGTCGGCGCTGTGACTCTCCCGCAGCGTGATGACCTGTCGCTCGAGATTGGGGAACGCGCGCAGCACACGATCGGCGAGCGCGCGATACCTGTCTCGCTCGATCGTGCCGCTCTTGACATCCACGTCGATCTCGATGCCCAACGCCTTCTGACAGTCTTCCTCGTTGGCGATGCCGACCGTGGCGAAGCCGACGAGCTCGCGCATGACCTCGGGCGCCGACTTGCCGTATCGCCACAGGTTCTTTCGATAGTTGTAATCGCACGACACGGTGAGACCCCGCCCAAACGCCTCGCGCGCGGCGGTGATCGACAATTCCGCAGCCGATGCGCTGATTGCCGGCGTCACACCGCTGATGTGAAACCAATCGGCGCCATCGAACACTGCACTCCAATCGAACTCGGTCGCGCGCACGGTCGAGATGGAGGAACCCGAGCGATCGTACGTCACGCGCGACGGACGTTGGTTCGCGCCGTTCTCGAGGAAGTAGACTCCCAGACGCTCGCCCTGCCGCCGAATCATCGACGTGTCGACGCCGAAGCCGCGCAACGTCGCGATGCACGCATCGCCGATGTTGTTGGCCGGAATCGCCGAGACAAACCGCGCGTCGACACCGAACTGCGCGAGCGACGCGGCGACATTTGCCTCCGCGCCGCCGAACGTTGCCTCGAGCGTCGGCGATTGAAAGAGCCGCTCGAATCCGGGCGACTTGAGGCGCAGCATCACCTCACCGAGGGTGACGACGCGCGTCATACCAACACTCCCGAGTACTTGCCTCGCGCGGCGTCGCACGCACGACGTGACTCGTCGCGAATCCGATCGAACTGCTTCGCCGCGATCCAGTCGGCGGGCGCCATCCATGATCCGCCGCATGCCACGACTCGCTGGAATGCGAGATAGCTCGCGACGTTTGCCGCGCTGATGCCACCAGTCGGCATGAAGCAGACGTCGACGTACGGCGCGGCAATCGCCTTGAGGTACGCCAGTCCGCCCATGGGTTCGGCTGGAAAGAACTTGAGCGTCGTGAGCCCTTTTTCGAGCGCGGCCTCGATCTCCGTCGGCGTGGCGATGCCGGGATACACGGGAATGCCTTGGGCAAGACAGTAGTCGACCGTGCGCGGGCCGAACCCCGGCGCCACGATGAACTGCGCGCCGGCGTCGCGCGCCACTTTCGCTTGGTCGGCCGTGAGCACAGTTCCCGCACCGGCGAACAGCTCCGGCACTTCCGCTGTGATTCGCCGCAGCGCCTCGGCCGCGCGCGGCGTGCGAAACGTGATTTCGGCGCACGCCAAGCCGCCATCCGTGAGCGCACGCGCGAGAGGCACGGCGTTGATCGGATCGTCGATCGTGATGACGGGGACGATGCGCACGGCGCGAAGTCGCTCGAGGGCGTCGGTCGCCGACGCGAAGGCAGGAGGCATGTCAGGTCGTCGCGTGTTCAGTGAGATGAGCGTCGAGGGCCGGCTGTATTCCTTGTCGTATGATACGAACGAGGTGCTCGCCGACGAGATCGGCGAATCCGTTGAGCAGAGAGAGATCGGCGCCCCACAACGTTTTGTCCGCGCAGACTCGGCGTGCGAGCAAGGAGAGGCTCGCGTCGGAATGCGGATCGACGTCGAGCCACGCATCGCGAATGCGATCGCCCTCTCCGTCCTCCGGGACGACGAGGCCCGTCGTCCGACGCTCGGCTTGGAGATCGCCGCGCATGAACGCGAGGTAGGCGGCGAAGCCGAAGGCGAGCGATGTCGGCGGGCGTCCCACCCGACGGAAGTGGTCGACGATCGACGGCACGACGCGGACGCGCATCTTGGTGGTACCGTACAGCGTGATGTCGATCAGCGCGTGACGGATGTATGGATTGGCGAAACGCTCCAGCACCTCGGCGGCAAACTCCTCGGCGCCCGGCGCCTCGAGGCTCGGGACGATGTCGTCGAATACGACTCGGCGGATGAAGCGGCCGACCCGCTCGTCCTCGACGGCGTCGCGCACGGTCTCGAGCCCCGCGAGCAGCGCGACCGGAACCGAGATGGTGTGCGCGCCATTCAGCACACGCACCTTTCGCTCACGATACGGCCGGATGTCAGACGCGATGATGATTCGTGGATCGGCATCGGTGAAGCAAAGCCTGGCCCGGAGACGATCGTCTCCCTCGATCGCGAACAGGGCGTAGGACTCGCACGCGGTGAGCAAACCATCGCGGTATTCGAACAGGTGGCCGATGCGCTCGGACTCCGCCGGCGACACGACCCCCGGTACGATACGGTCGACCAGCGTGTTGCAGAACGTGACCGAGTCGCCGAGCCAGCGCTCGAACCGCGGTCCCAGTTTCCAGCGGCGTGCCAGCTCCTGGACGATCGCGCGGAGCGTGTCCCCATTATCGTCGATCAGCTCGCAGGGAAGCACGACGATGCCTCGCTCCGCGTCATAATCGAACGCGCGCGCGCGTTCAGCGAGAAAGCGTGTGAGCTTTCCGGGAAAGGACCGAGGGGGATTCGTGTCGAAATGATCGTTCTCGTCCAGCACGATCCCGACTTCCGTCGAGTTCGAGATGACGATGCCGATCTCCGGAGATCGCGCGAGCTCCAGGACCGCGTCCCACTCGTCGCGCGCCGACAGTGCACGGCTGAGCGACGCGATCACGCGATAGCGCTGGCGCGCCGCGCTGCCTTCCACGCCCTGAATCGCCAGCGTGTACAGTCCGTCCTGCTCATTCAGCAACTCGTCGCGCTGGCTTCCGGTCGAGGATATCGCAACGACCGATCCACCGAACATGCCGAGCCGGTTCGCCTCGTCCACGAAGTACTCGGCGAATCCACGGAGAAACGCGCCCGTGCCGAATTGGACGATCTTCTCGGGGAGCTCGAGCGTCTCGACCGGCGGCAGCTCGACGCCCGTTCGCTCGGCGAGCGCCAGCGACGCAACGAGTTCGCGGGACAGGCGCGGGCGCGTCGACATCTACAGCGTCACTCCTTCCTTCCACATCGCGATCTCGCGATACCCGTTCTTCTCGTTGTTCGCCAACTGCTCGCCGGACGCTACGGCGAGAATCAGAGCGAAGAGATCGTCCTCGAGCTGCGGCATCGTCTTCGTTCCGTCGAGCAACGCGCCGGTGTTGAAGTCGATCCAGTGCGGTTTCTTCGCCGCGATCTCGCTGTTCGATGAGATCTTGATCGTCGGAACCGGAAAGCCGAGCGGCGTTCCGCGGCCCGTGGTGAAGAGCAGCAGCGTGGCGCCGCTCACCACCATCGCCGTCGAGGACACGCCGTCGTTTCCCGGCGATTCGAGCAGGGCGAGACCATGATCGCGCAGCGGCTCACCGTAGCGAAGCACGCGAGACACCGGAGCGCGTCCGCCCTTTTGGATCGCGCCGAGTGACTTTTCCTCGAGTGTGGTGAGACCGCCGGCTTTGTTGCCCGGCGACGGATTCTCGTACACCGGCTGATGGTGCCGGATGAAGTACTGCTTGAAATCGTTGATCATCGCGACGATGTCCCGGAACACCGGCTCGCTCAGCGCGCGGTTCATGAGCTGCTGCTCGGCGCCGAACATCTCGGGAACCTCGGTGAGGAGCACGCTTCCCCCGAGGCCTGTGACACGGTCGGCGATGCGTCCGAGCAGCGCGTTCGCCGTGATGCCGCTGAACCCGTCGGACCCGCCGCACTTGTGGCCGAGCACGAGATCCGTGATCGGACACTCGGTGCGACGATCGGTGCTCACGCGCTCGATCAACTTGGCGACGGCACCGGTTCCTTCCTCGAGCTCGTCGATCACGTCTTGGGTATTGAAGAACGCGATGCGATCGCGGTCGACGTCGCCGGCGAGCGCCATCAACTCGCTCAGCTGATTGTTCTCGCAGCCGAGTCCCAAGATCAACACGCCGCCGGC
>DASVYG010000188.1:0-2459 GCA_036392315.1 Gemmatimonadaceae bacterium | reverse complement strand
AATCGCGGATGCCCGTTGAACGTCGAGTTGTCGAACAGCAACTCCGCGGCATCGCGCACGATCGTTGCCGGATCAGCGCCATCGATCGGCAGCCCCGCATCTCCGCCAATTCGCGCCCGCATCTCTCGCGGCGTCCCCGCCGGTGCAACCGGCCGGTCGCCGATCGTCGACAAGAACTCCGCGATCTGATCGACCAGCCGATGGCCGGCGTCGCGGAACTGTTGTGGTGTCATTTCAGCGGGTGCGTTACGCATCTCGTTTGTCATGCTGAGAAGGGTGGAACGGTGGAACGGTGGAACGGTGGAACGGTGGAACGGTGGCGGACGCGATGAAACGATGACGCGCTTCGCTCGGAGCACAACTATTTCAGGCATGCGCGACCCAGCGAAACTTAGGTTGGTGGCCGAGACCGAGGACTTGGCTGTCGAAACCTATTTCGTCACACGGAATTTCCCGGCGAGCGAGCGCTTTGGGTTGACTGCCCAAATCCGGCGCGCCGCTGTCTCCGTCGGTTCGAACATTGTCGAAGGATCGCAACGGCAAGGGAATCGCGCCTTCATTGCGTACCTACATCAGTCGCTTGGCTCCGCCGCCGAAGTGCAGTTTCAACTCAGGGTCGCGCTTCGCGTGAAATTCGGCAACGATGCTGCAATTCGCGATCTGATCGACCACGCCAATCACGTTCAACGAATGATCGCCCGCTTGATCGTGTTCTTGCGCGCGAAGGGCGACTGACGTCGTTCCCCCGTTCCACCGTTCCACCGTTCCACCGTTCCACCGTTCCACCGTTCCACCGTTCCACCGTTCCACCGTTCCACCGTTCCACCGTCCTCACG
This sequence comes from Gemmatimonadaceae bacterium, assembly GCA_036392315.1. GTDB lineage: Bacteria > Gemmatimonadota > Gemmatimonadetes > Gemmatimonadales > Gemmatimonadaceae > JAQBQB01. Next base: position 1,623 of record DASVYG010000188.1, on the reverse strand, counting down.
CCACCGGCAGCGTCACCTTGAACTCCGTCCGCCCGGGGCGCGAGTCGACTTCGATCTGTCCATCGTGCCGCAGCACGATGCGACGGCTGATGTCGAGCCCGAGGCCGGTGCCCTGGCCAATCGGCTTCGTCGTGAAGAATGGATCGAAGATGCGTGCCTGAATATCCGGCGGAATTCCCGGACCGTTGTCCACGATGCGGACCACCACAGAATCGCCCGCATGCTTCGCGCTGATGACGATCTGCCCCGACGACGGCACTGCGTCGAGGGCGTTCTCGATCAAGTTCGCCCACACCTGATTCAACTCGCCGCCGTACGCCCGCACCAACGGCAGCGTGTCCGGCATCTCCAACCGCACCGTCACCGCTTTCGATTTCGCTTTCGACGCCAACACAGCGACGGTGTCGACCAGCCCTTGCGTGACGCTCGACGGCTCGGTCACCGTCGCGCGGTCCATGTACGTGAACCGCTTCACCGCCGAGACGAGATCGTAGATGCGCGTCGCGGCGCGCTCGATGTCCGAGGCGAGTGAACGCGTCATGTACCCAGCGGCGATCGAGCGCAGGGCGACGTCGAGCGCCTCCGGCGTGAGCTCGTCGGCCAGCTCATCGAGCGCGTCGACCTCGACGCCGCTCTCGGCGAGGGCCTGCGCCGAACCGACATCGGCCTGGTGATCCTCGAGCCACGTCGTCACCTCGTCTTCGCGATCCGACCGCTCGATCGCCGAAAACACGCCCGTCGTCGCCGGCACGAGCGAGCCGTCGCGCAACGCTTCGATCTTCGATCGTTCCTCCTCCGAGATTCTCGCCGCGCCCAGCGCGTGCGCCGCGTCCTCCGCCTGCACGAGCGCCTGCGACAGCAGCTTGGACGAACGCGCCACCGCCGACGCCGGGTTGTTCAGCTCGTGCGCCAAGCCCGCCGCCAACCGGCCGAGCGACATCATCTTCTCGTCCTGCCAGTCGGTGGACGTGAACTGACGCGCGCGATCGATCATGACATGAACCAGAATTCCGGTCACCGTCGGACATTTGTTGACCATCTCCGGAAACAAATCCCGATGGACGATGAGCCCTTGCGACGGCTCCTCGAGCACCGACTCGCCGGGAGGATGTGTCATGCGAGAATACGGCAGCAGGCCGGTCACGTCGCCCGCGCGCCACTCCATGGCTTTGCGCCGAGAGTTTCCGCGAGCGACGTAGATGGCGATGTGGCCGCTCAGGAGGATGATCATCTCGACTACCGGCGCCGTGATCGGCACGACGACTTCACCGGGCTCGTACGACCGAACCTCGCCATGCTCGGCCAGCCAGGCCAGCTCTTCGCGCGGCGCCGAGCCGATCGTCTTGTGCGCCGCGAGAAGCTCGATCAAGTCGTCGTGTGGAATGACCGTGCGTCTGGGACTCACGCTGGCTCCGGTAACGAGGGGGCGCTGTCTGGCGCCGCTGGAAGGATCACGCGAAACTCGGTGCGTCCAGGCTTGGAGTCGAGCTCGATCTGCCCGTCGTGCCGGCGAACGATCCGTCGCGCGATGTCGAGACCAAGGCCCGTCCCGTGACCCACCGGCTTCGTCGTGAAGAACGGATCGAAGATGCGGCTGCGGATATCGGCCGGGATTCCCATTCC
>DASVYG010000187.1:0-2353 GCA_036392315.1 Gemmatimonadaceae bacterium | reverse complement strand
GTCGGTCCGGCGACCGGCGCGGTGCTCGGGAAGAGCCACTCGACGATGGGTCCATTCACGCCGGGGTGCGCGAGATGAATGTGCGCCATGAACGGGTTGTCGATGTTCGACGCGATGAGCGTATAATCGACCGAGGTCCCGTCATCGCTGATGCGGAAGATTGCCTGGCCTTGTCCGAGGCTCGCGTTCGGCGGATTCTCGCCCGCGCCGTCGAGGTGTGTTCCGAGATTGTTCGCCGCCGAGCGGGCGAAGAGCGGCGTGCGGATTTCGATTCCCGTCGGCGCGGGGCGATCGGTGCTGCAAGCCATTGCCACCGCGACGGCCGCGCCAAGGGACAGAGCCAAGGTCACGCGTGTCATCATTGAAATCCTCCGCGTTTCATAGGTCATCGTGCGCGTGGGATCGGCAGCGCTTCGTCCTCCGCCGACGGTCATCGACAAATGCTGGGAGGCCGCTGCCAGTTCCGCGCCGAGACGCGCTGGAACTCGCCGGGCGCGGGCCGAATACAGCCGGGCTGCTGAGTTCGGTACAATTGGGACTTGTGAACACTTGTTTCAACTCTTAATGTCGCGCAATGACGGAGCGGCCCGTGAGAGCCGCTAAACATCGCTGCGTCGTAGCGGCGTCCCTTCCTTCGCTCGCCACATCTGGTTGAGCGCGACCCCTTTGCTGGAGATGGCAGATGTCGAGTCCTTCCGTTGGGCTTCGTCGAAGCACCTACGCGTTGGCCGCTATGGCGGCGTTCACCTTGAGCGCGTGTTCGGATACCGCGACGACGTCGCCCTCAAAAGCGATTTCGTCGGGGTCGGCCGCGTTCGATCAGTCGCCGGAATTCAACGATCCGAGTGGGCATGGGCACATTCTCCACACGAAACAGTGGTTCGAGAATCAGGCCGGCAATGGCAACGGGCACAAACCGGGCGGTGGATCGACCACCGGAATCTCGTATCACGGCGGTTCCGTGCTCCAGTCGGGAACGAACGTCGTGGCCGTGTATTGGGCGGCCTCGCCGATCTATAACGGCGGCCCGACGGCCGGCACGAGTGGCAGCGGCTCGGCGGACGGCTCGCTCGTGGGCACGTTCCTCAGGACGCTCGGCGGGTCGTCCTACTTCAACATCAACTCGTCGTACTGGGACGCAAGCAACAAGCTCATCGTCAACTCGGTATCGTACACGGCTTACTGGGCCAACAACACCAACGTTCCCGCCAACGGAGCGAGTGTGAGCGACGGCCAGATGGTCGCGATGCTCCAGAGCGGCTTCACCTCCGGTGCACTGACCTACGACGATCACACCCTCTATGCGATCTTCACGGCCGGAACTGTGAATCTGGGTGGCGGGTTCGGCACGCAGTACTGCGCGTATCACACGCACGGCACCGTGACGGTCAATGGAGTGAACAAGACCGTGCTGTACGCGGCGATGCCGTACGACTATTCCTATCCGGGCGCTTGCACGAACGGAACGGCCTCGCCTAACGGCGATCCAGGGGCTGACGCCGAGGTCAACACGCTGGCACATGAGACCGAGGAGACCACGACGGACATGATGGGCAACGCGTGGTACGACAGTCGTGGTTACGAGAACGCCGACAAGTGCGCTTGGAACTGGGGTACCACGTACACCACGTCGAACGGCGGCTTGGCCAACATGAACATTGGCGGAAAGGACTACCTCATCCAGCAGAACTGGGTGAACGCCGGCTCAGGTGGCTGCACAAAGTCGTACTAGCAGCCTCGAGAGACGAATGGGCCCGGCCAACTCGGCCGGGCCCATTTTCTTTGCCCTACGGCAATCGTCGGCGACGCGTGCCGTCGATGTCAGAACACCACCGGCAACGACGCATCGATCGTCTTGAGTCCCTTCGACCGAAGCAACGTGTTCAACTTCGCCAGATCATTCTGGATCAGCGCCTGGAGCGCGGCCCGGGTGTCCTTCACCTGCTTCGCCAGCACCTGATCCACCTCGCGCTGCTGCGTCGTCGGCGTGAAATCCGACGCCGAGATTCCGCCCGCCAAATAGTTGAGCTGACCGCCGAGCTTCACCGGATACCGCACCTCGTCCTGCCCGCGACCGGTCATGCGCAGATCGACGATGTTCCCCTCGACCGACATGAATTTCTTCTCGACCGAATCGGCCGAGCTGCGCACGTCCGTCGGGGCGCTGAGTCCCTCGATCTGCGCGCGCACGTTCTCGATCGTGTTGAGCATGTCGGCCGTGGCATTCATGTCGCCCTGCATGTTCGTCAGCAGCGCGCTCGACGCGCGGATGTCGACGTCGGTGACATTCGTGTTTGGATCCTTGAGCACGTCGAGCGGTTGCGTGTATGTCTGTCCGTCGACGGCGAGCTTG
>DASVYG010000186.1:0-9018 GCA_036392315.1 Gemmatimonadaceae bacterium | reverse complement strand
GGAGCGGACGTCGATGAGGATCGATCACCCGACTGAAAATGGAGCGCCGCCACGCGTGAGCTAGCGCGGCTCGTCAGCGATGTCAAACCTCTACTTCTACGCCGTCGCCGATGACTTGCGCGCTCTCCTCGAGTATGTGTTCGGGGCCACGGATTGTCGCGTCTATGAAGCGTACTCGAAGTACGACTCCGAGTTGCGCGAATTCAGCTCCCTCGCCGACATCGAATCAGCTTTTGCGCTGGGGGACGATCCTGATGGCACAAGCGCGGCCGCTCTGCTCGCCCTGTGGTCGCCGCGCACCCGTGGGACGCTTGATGTCGAGCGGATCGCGCTCGAGGTGCCAGGGCACAAGTATCGGTACACGATCGCCGGTTGGGGGATGCTCCAACTACAGCTCGGTGGGGTGCATGGTCGGGAACTGACGAAGTCTCGGTTCTGCCATAACACCGAAGCCCGCGCGCGCGCCTGGGAGTCCACCCATGCGTCGCGGCTTGGACAAGTCGCTGCGTGGGACTGGGGAGAGATAACCCGGCTCTCACGCGCGTTGCAGTATCACATTCGCAGCCGTCTTTCGAGCGAACGATTCAAGGCGCGACCTGTGCTGCGGGCGGCAGCGGCCGCCCGAGCGGCGGGTCTCGAGTTCCGATTCCCGTAGCGATCCTGAGCAGTTGCGCCGATGAACCGGTCACTCATCATTCCGTGCAACGACCGGCGCGCCAAGGGACGAACAGGCCTTAACGAGAAACTGACAAGTCACCTGCGAACTAATCGTGACCGCCGGTGATATAGCATCGCGATCATGTGCGAAGAGGCTGGTTCCGTGCATGCGAATCGGTATCACACAAGGGGAGAGTCGCTGGCGCGTCGCGCGCTGACCATCACCGGGCTCGGTGCCATCGCGGCGCAGTTGGCCGGAGCACAGACAGCGCCGCGACCGTCGCCGGCGGATTGGGCCGCGCGTGCCGGACTCCGCGTCGAGCAGAGCGTGGTGCCGTCGGCGCGCGGCTTCGGTGTCCGCCTCGTCACAAGTCGGCCGCTACGCGCGGACTCGCGACTGCCAGCGGTCGTCTTCATTCCATGGCTGTCGTGCGACGCGGTCGAGGTAGCCGGCCCCACCGACGACGGGTACATCCGGTTCGTCCGCGATCTGTCGGCGCGCTCTCGAATGATCGTGACGCGCGTGGAGAAGCCGGGTGTCGCCGGAAGCGCAGGCCCCGACTGTTCGGTCAGTACGCTCGACGACGACATGGCCGCGTTCCGAGCCGGGCTCGACGCCGTGCGTGCGCGCGGCGACGTGGATACGACCAAGGTATTCCTCGTCGGCGGCAGCATCGGCGGGGCGTTCGCCGTCGTGCTCGCGGCGGAGTCGGCGCGCAAAGTCGCGGGTGTCGTGTCGGTGAACAGCTTCGCCCGCACCTGGTACGAGCACATGATCGATCACGAGCGCCGGCGGCTGACGCTGCTCGATTCGGCGCGCGAACGGTTGGGTGACGCGATGCGCGCGTTCGAGTTATTCTATACTGGGTTTCTCATCGAGCGCCGCACTCCGGGCCAGGTGATCGATGCGCACCCAGGGCTGCGCCCGTTCTGGTATGACACAACGACCGGTCAGTATGGGCGGTCAGCGGCCTATTTCCAGCAAGTGCAGGCATTGGACATCGACGGCGCGCTCGCTGCTCTCGACGTGCCGGCACTGTTCATCGGCGGCGAATTCGATTGGGTCATGGGTGCCCAGGAGCCCAACATTGCCGCAGCGCGGGTAAACCTCTTTCATCGTGGCCGTGCGACGGCGCGAGTGTACCCCGGACTGAGCCACGGTCTTCACACGTTCGCGAGCGCGACGGACGCATTTCGCGGCCGTCACGGCGTGTACGAGGCGCGTGTCGCGCGGGATGTGGCGGCGTGGCTTCGTTCTGCGCGGTGACCGTTGAGGCTTGGTGAGCCTACACGCGGAGCGCGCGCACGGGATCGAGCCGCGATGCCAGCCACGCGGGCAACAGGCACGCGATGACGACACGCCGGCGATCACCGCGACGACGCTGCTGGTCCGCGATCCCCATGAGCGTGAGTCGGACGCCGGACGACATGACGAACAGCAAGAGCCGCGACGGCGTAGCGCCGAGGGCGATTCGAAGGCCAAGCTCGCGCGTGCGCTTCGACGCCATATACGAGATCATGCCGTACAGGCCCATCGCGGCGAGGCAAAGCGCGACTGGCGCTGAAGACAATGAGTAGCGTGACCTTGATGTGCTGGCCCGATGTCGACCGGGACGACCGCAGATGAGTACGGGAACGGCACGACAAGCTCGCTTGACATCTGGCTTCCGGGACCGTATCATGAGGATGTCAAGCCAACTTGTCATGCCGCCATCCATTAAGAATCGCGTCCGCGATCTCCGCACCGCTCGAGGCTGGACCCAGCAGGAGCTGGCCGACGCCGTCGGCGTCTCCCGTCAGAGCATCAACTCGATCGAATGCGATCGGTACATCCCGAGTCTGCCGCTCGCGCTGCTGTTTGCGCGCGTCTTTCGAGTCGCGACCGACGACATCTTCACCTTGGAGAAGCAACGATGACTGCCCCCGGCGCGCCCAAATTCCTCGACGAGCGCTTCTTCGAGCACCGGCGAAAATCCACGACGATCGCGGGCATCGCCGGCGGTACGTTCGCGGCCGGACTGTTTCTCTATCGCCACTTCGTGGATGGCATCTGGAACTGGGACCTGTTCGCTGTGCTCACAATCATCGCGAGCGTCAAGATGTGCATGATGCTCTGGTACAGACTCACTCAATAGACGGAGAGGCCTTCGTGTTCACCAACAGCCAAGTCTTCACGCGATTCGTGGCCTGCGCGTTCGCCGCTGTCACTGCGGCGTGCGCCCACGCGCCACTGCCGACCCCCGCGGCCGGCCCGATCTCATTTGCAGGCGCCACCATCTACGTCGACGATGCCCCCGGAGCAGACACCCCGATCCTTTTCATTCACGGCAACGGCGGGAGCACCGAGACGTGGAAGGCCCAACTCGAACATTTCCGCAGCGCGGGGCGGCGTGCGATCGCCATCGACCTACCGGGATTCGGTCGGTCGACGCCGCCGTCCGACTGGTCGTTGTCGTCGATGGCCGCGGCCATCGACGCCGCCGTCGCGAGCGCGCGGGTCAGTCACTTCGTGATTGTGGGACACAGCTACGGGGGCGCGGTGGTCGCAACATACGCGGCTGCTCACCCGAATAGAGTCGCGGGCGTGGTCTACCTAGACGCAGCGGCTACTGCGCTATCTCTGACCGCGGAGCAGAAGGCACAAGTCGGCGCGGCGCTGCGCGCCGACAAGATGACGGTGGTGCGCACATGGTTCGCCCCAATGCTCGTCCAGTCGACGCAACGAGTAAGAAGCGAAGTTCTTTCCGGTGCAGAGAAGACTTCGACTGATGCGCTCGCGGGGGCGTTGATGAGCCTGGGGGACTTCGACGCAAAGACGCTCGTCAACGCCTTTCAGGGTCCCAAGGTCGCGATCGTCGCCGCGGATCTCGAAGGCCCTGCTTCATTTCAGCGTCAGTTTCCTGACATACCCGCACGCAGGATCGCCGGCACGGGCCACTGGATCATGCTCGACAAGCCCGTCGAGGTGAACGCTGTACTCGACGAGTTCATGAAGGAGGTCGGCGCTGGCGGCAGACGCTAACGCAGCGCACGCGATCAGTCGGCACGAGCACCAGCGCGCCCGGAAGCCTTGTCGCGCTCGTGCTATGGCGGCGACTCGTCTCACTGGGAAATCACCCGATTGCCCTCTAGGGTAATCCCTTATTGACCGCGATCGTCCTCACAGTACTTTCCCCTTAGAACACACGGGGACGAGACTGTGAGTGCCGAAAGGATCAATTCCGCCGACGCCGACCTGCCGCTCCTCAAGGGCACGCTCGATCTGCTCATCCTCAAGACGCTCTCCTGGGGACCGATGCATGGCTTCGGCATCGCATTGTGGCTCGAAACGCGTTCGAACAGCACGCTTGGCGTGGACGACTCCGCCCTGTATCAAAGCCTCCACCGCCTCGAGGGCCGAGGCCTTGTCGAAGCCGAGTGGGGCGTGTCGGAGAATAACCGGAAGGCGCGCTACTATCAGCTTACACGCGCCGGCCGCCAACACCTCAAGCGCGAAACGTCGACCTGGCTTCGCTACACGCAAGCGGTCGGTGCGATTCTCGCCGCGCAAACCGCATGAAACGCATTCCCGGCGTTCGGCGCCTGCTGCGCTTGCGCGCTCGCGGCGCACGGGACGTCGAGCGCGAGATCGACGACGAGGTCGCGTCGCACCTCGCGCTCCGCGCCGACTGGTTGGTCGCGCGCGGCATGCCGCGCGAGGAGGCGGAACGCGAAGCGGCGCGACGTTTCGGCGATCTGCAGGTCGCGCGGCGTCAACTCTACACAAACGCGAGAGCGCGCGAGGGACATATGCAGCTCCGGGAATGGGTTGCGTCAATTCGTCAGGACGTACGGTATGCGATGCGACAAGTGCAGCACGCGCCTGCGTTCGCCACGGCCGTGGCTGTCACGCTCGCGCTGGGTATCGGCGCAAATGCCGCAATGTTCGGCGTAGTCGATCGCCTGCTGCTTCGCCCGCCCGCTGGAGTCGCGCATCCGGAGCGCGTGTCGCGACTCTACTTCACACGGACGTACAGTTGGGCCGGCACAATCACGGGCGCGTATTCCTCCTATGGCGACTACCTCGCGCTCCGCGATCAACTCAAGGACGTCGACGCCATCGCCATTTACGGGACGTACGCCGCATCGATGGGCCGCGGCACGAACGCCAAGCAAGTGCGGCGTACGCTGGCGACGCCGAGCCTCTTTCCGCTGCTGGGCATTCGTGCGACGCTCGGCCGTTTCTTCGTCGCGAGCGAGGATCGCATCCCGATGGGCGATGCCGTCGCCGTGTTGTCGTACGGTTTTTGGCAGCGGGAGTTCGGCGGCGATTCCCATGTGCTCGGCCGCTCGGTTCAGCTCGGAGCGCGCACCTACACGATCGTTGGCGTGGCCGCCCGCGATTTCACTGGCGTCGATCTGGAGCCGACCGATGTCTGGGTGCCGTTCAGCGCGGCCGCGTCGGAGCTCGGCGGCGCTGACTGGTATCGCCCGGGCTGGTGGACCGGACCCAACATCCTCGTGAGCTTGCGGCCTGGTGTTCAGCGATCTCCTATTGCATCACAGGCCACGGCCATCTATCGCCGGACACTCGATGAGACGGAACGCGCGGCGAAATCGGCCACCGTGGTCTCGTCGGGCGGCGTCGCGGGCGGCCAATCGAGTGATTCCACGGCGCGTGTGATGCTCGGGTCGATCATCGCCGGCCGCGCGCCGGACGGTGCGCGCGAGGCTGGACCACGCATCGCCGTCTGGCTGTCCGCTATGGCGATCGTCGTGCTGCTCATTGCGTGCAGCAATGTCATCAACTTGTTCCTGTCGCGCGCCACGGCACGGCGGCGCGAGATCGCGGTCCGTCTCGCACTCGGCGCGGCGCGCGCGCGAATCGTTCGCCAATTGACGGTGGATTCGGCCGTGCTCGTCGCACTTGGCGGAGCGCTCGGTCTTGTGGTCGGTGTGATCGGCGACGGGCTTTTGAAGCGCCTCTTGGTTCCAGCCGGCGCAGCAGGTGAATCGTTCGTCGACCATCGGCTGCTGCTGTTCACAGTGCTCGTGACGGCGGTGGCCGCACTCGTCACCGGAATCTTGCCCTCGTTCGCGGCGAGCCGGCCGGAACTCACGAATTGGTTGAAGACGGCCGCGCGGGACGGCGGATATCGCCGCTCACGAACGCGCGAAGCGCTGCTGCTCGTTCAGGCGGCGCTCTCTGTCGTGCTGCTCGTCGGCGCCGGCTTGTTCGTGCGTAGCCTCCGCAACGTGTTGAATGTCGACTTGGGCTTCGACGCTCCACACATGTCGATGGCGAGCGTCGACTTCTCGAATACGGCGTTCACGAATCCGGAAATCGATGCGTTCTACCGCAATGCCGCGGAACGGCTGCGTCGTCTACCGGGCGTCCAATCGACGGCGCTCACCACCTCCATTCCGTTCTGGTCGAGCTACGGCGCGCATCTCGTTGTACCGGGACGCAGCCGGTTGCCGATCACGAAAGACGGCGGCCCGTATCTCGTGCAGGTGACGCCCGAGTACTTCGCGACCGCCGGCACGCGAATCCTTCGCGGGCGCGCATTCACCGCCAGCGACCGCGACGGGGCGGCGCGTGTCGCGATCGTGAGTGAAACGATGGCGAAGCTCATCTGGCCGGGCGAAGACGCGATCGGCAAGTGCATCAAGATCGGATCCGACACCACTCCGTGCTCCAGCGTTGTCGGCATCGCGCGCGACGCGCGGCGACAAGCGCTCGAGTCGATTCCCGTCATGCAGTACTACGTCCCGCTCGATCAACACCAGGCACGCGTGGGCGACCTGTCGGTGCTCGTGCATACGACGGGCGAACCGGACAAGCTGATCGGGCGCTTGCGTCAGACGATGGCGTCGACCCTCCCGGGCTTGCCGTTCGTGGACGTGCGTCCGCTCCAGGCGTTGATCGATCCGCGGGTTCGTCCGTGGCGCATTGGCGCGAGCGTGTTTGCCGCGTTCGGGTTGCTCGCGTTGATCATCGCGAGCGTTGGGCTCTACGGCATGATCAGCTACGAGGTGGCACAGCGCACGCACGAATTCGGTATCCGTCTCGCGCTCGGTGCGAGCCGCGAAGGCGTTCTCGTCCTCGTGCTGCGGCGCGGCGTCGGGTTGGCGCTGATCGGTGTCGTCGCGGGCGCCGCGATCGCGCGAGCGGGTGCGCCGTGGCTCGAGCCGCTACTTTTCGAGACGCGGGCGACGGATGCAGGCGTATTCGTGTTCGTGGTCGTCACGCTGCTCTGCGTCGCGGCGCTGGCGTGCCTGGTCCCGGCGCGGCATGCGGCACTCAGCGATCCGGCGAGCGCTCTGCGCGCCGAATGAGAGCGCGGCGGTTCTGGTTTGTCACGCAGCCCCGAGCGCCTGGCGACGACGGTCCCAGGCGCTTGTTTGCTGGAACCGTTGGCCGATCCGTGCCCGTGTAGCGTATCAGTTAGTCAGCTGAGAACGGAGCCGCAACGAACTTGGAGCGCAACTCGTACAATACGCGATGCGGAGAGGCATGCGACGGATTGGACTGCTGCTCATCGTGGGGGTGCAGGTCTTCCTCCTGCAAACGGTGCGACTGAGAGAGCGGCTTACGTGCTCGGCCGACCCAGCCGCATCGGGCCTGTCCTGTCGACGTATCATCCGGCGAGTGCTGCGCTCGAGCGACGAAACGTTCGCGATTCCGGACCCCGGCAGCGTGGCGTTTCAGGTGAGCGGTCACACGACGAGCAGCCACGCGTACATGAACACGTCATCCATCAACGCAGTAGACAATCGGGGGCGGACCGTCGTGTTGCTGAGCATTCCTGGGACAGACGTGGCGTATGCGGCCGGTGTCGAGCAGCAGCTTCGGGAGCTGGGACGTACTGCGCCACCCCACTTTGTCTTCGAGCGTGACGAACGTCGAAATGCGTGGCTCTTCGCCACGGTGGTCGGCGCCTGGTGGATCGCGTACTTCGGCTTGAATCATTTCCGCCGAGTTCGCGCACGGGCCGCGGTGGATTCTGAGGCTTGACGCAGTGCCGCGCGTTAGCTCGATCGACACCAAGTGAGCTCTTAGTGTCGTCAATGTGAGGAGCGTATGATATTCAGAGTGTCATTGCCAGTCGCAGCCGCATTGATCGCCACGACGGGCTGTCACCAAGCCGTATCGACGGCACCTTACCCGGTCTCGCCGACGGCCGCGACCGAGCACACTGATCTCCAGGTTCCGGCCGATCTGGAGATCCGTTCCGCGAGTTATTCGGTCACGAGCCTGACAGATGTCAGCGGCTTCCACGGCAGCACCAACTCCAGCGTGCAAGTTCGGCCTTTCTTGACAGTGTATGCCGTGAGACGGTCGACCGGCGAGCAGCTGCTACTCGTTTACGAGGACCTCGCTCAGCGAAAACAGCCATCGCAGATCATTCGGCTGGTGCAGGCGCGGGATTCGTCGAAGTAGGCGGATCGCGTACGGCCGGCGGGGGGCCGGACGGCGCGCGCGCCCGAGGTTTAGGACTTCGTCTGCGCGTTGCGAATGGACTCGAGCCGGGCGTGCCGCTCACGCGAACTCGTCCAGTCGCGCCGCGCTACGTGGACCCCGCCAGCGAAGGCGATCGCTGTGGCGGACGCGCCGTAGAAATTGACAAAGAGAAACGAGGCCCATTCGCCATGGCCCCGAGGCGTACCCGCCGCGATGGTGCCGCGTATTGGCCCCAGCAGCAGATAATCGAATGGGACTGTAGCAGTGACAAGCGCGGCGATTCCTAGGCCCGTAAGCACGAGCGCGCGGCGCCGCCATTGAGGATCTGCTACCCAGGCGGCGACGATCCCAAGGACGACGGCGGGTAGCATGGTCGTAAGCAGGAAGCCGTCAGCAGCTTTGCCGTGGAAGTCCCGACTCATATAGAATGCGGCAAACAACGAATGCAGCATGCCACGACCCATGAGCCAATGCAGAACACTTTCGCCGGAGACTACTGTCGCGGCGCACCAAAGCACGTTGAGCAACGGAGTCCGCTTCACGCATCCTCTGGAATTGCTGTCGTTTCCATATAGTTGGACGAGTGGCGTGCCGCAGCCGATACTACTCGGGCGTCCTGCGACGCGCCTTTACCGGTCGCGACGCAAGCGCTGACGGCGATCGTTGTTCAACTAAGTAAGAGAATGATGTATGACTGATCGTCGAGGTGTGGGCTACGCTGTGTTGGCGGCAGTGCTGTTCGGCGCGAGCGCGCCGGTGGCCAAATCGCTGCTGCATCGGACATCTCCAGAGCTACTCGCTGGACTGCTGTACTTGGGATCGGGCGCCGGCCTCGCAATCGTAACTGTGATGCGCCGCGATCGATCAAAGACAGAAGCGCGCATCGGCCGACGCGACATCCCGTGGCTCGGCATGGC
>DASVYG010000185.1:0-11434 GCA_036392315.1 Gemmatimonadaceae bacterium | reverse complement strand
ATCCAGCCGTCCCGCAACTCGATGATCCGATTGCCATACTTCGCGTTCTCTTCCGAGTGCGTGACTTGGATGATCGTCGTCCCTTGATCGTTGAGCTTCTTGAACAGCTCCATGATCTCGCGGCCCTGCGTCGAGTGCAGGTTGCCGGTGGGCTCGTCGGCGAGAATCAGTTTGGGTTTGGCGATCACCGCGCGCGCGACGCCCACGAGCTGCTGTTGTCCGCCCGAGAGCTGGCGTGGATAGAGATCCTTCTTCCCGACCATGCCGAATCGGTCGAGCGTATCGGCAACGATCGCCTCACGCTCCGACTTCTTCACGTTTCGATACGAGAGCGGAATGTCGAGGTTCTCCGACACCGTCAGATCATCGATCAGGTGATACTGCTGGAACACGAACCCGATGTGCTCTTTGTTGAGCGCAACGCGATTCTTGTGGGCCATCGCGTGAACCGGATGGCCGAGGAAGAAGAACTCGCCGCTCCACACGCTGTCGAGCATGCCGAGGATGGCGAGCAGCGTCGACTTTCCGGCGCCCGACGGGCCCATGACCGAGACGAACTCGCCGGATTGAATGTCGCCGCTGATTCGGCGCAGCACGTACGTGCGGCCGGCCGGCGTCTCGAACACCTTCTCGACGTTGCGCATCGAGATGAGCGGCCCGATGACGGGCGTGGCGGCTTCGTCGCGCGGGGCGACCCTGGGTTGTGCCGAGAAGAATGCCATAGTGACTCCTAAGTTAGCCGACCACTGCCGCACGACGCGACCGAGTCGCTCATCGAATAATGGTTGCCGTGCGACGGCGCGCCAACTGCCAGGCCTTGGCGTGCCTCGAGCTCGGGGTCGCGCACCGCGCGACCCCGATGGCCGATTGCATTCTCGAGGGCGCTCTTAGACGGTGGCTTTCTCGCTGCGGCGCTCTTCCACGACCCGGCCGTCGAAGAGGTGGATCGAGCGGTCCGCATGCGCCGCGTAGCGCGGATCGTGCGTCACCATGCAGATGGTTGCGCCGCCGCGATGGAGCTCGCGAAGCAGCTCCATCACCGCTTCGCCATTCGTCGAATCGAGGTTACCGGTCGGCTCGTCGGCGAGGAGAATGAGCGGATCACCGGCCACGGCGCGAGCGACGGCCACGCGCTGCTGTTGACCGCCGGAGAGCTGGGCCGGATAGTGCTTCATGCGGTGGCTCATCCCGACGCGCTCGAGCGCGTCGGTCACGCGCTGTTTGCGCTCGGCCGCCGACATGCCGCGGTACGTGAGCGGCAATTCAACGTTTTCATATACCGTGAGATCGCCGATCAGATTGAACGCCTGAAAGATGAAGCCGATCTGGCGGTTGCGGATCCGCGCGCGCTGCGACGGCGTGAGCTGGGCCACCGGCTCGCCGGCGAGCGTGTACTCGCCGTCGGTCGGCGTGTCCAAGAGACCGAGAATGGACAGCAGCGTCGTCTTGCCGCAGCCCGATGGTCCTTCCATCGCGACGTATTCTCCCGGCTGGACTTCGACGTGAATGTCCTGCAGGGCGTGGGTCTCCACCTCGTCGGTGTAGAAGACCTTCTTGATCCCCGACAGACGGATCAGGGGTTGGTTGGCGTTCCCCGCGGTCGCGGCGAAGCCGGCCGGTGACGAGGATGCGGACTCAGTGGCCATGGGGCGCTCGGGAGTAGGGTTGAGGGAAAAGGTCGGTCGCGACTATTTGATTCTTACACGATTCGTATTATCAAACGCTGACATGTCGGAGATGATCACGCTGTCGCCGACATTCAAGCCGCCTTTGACTTCGATGAGGTTCACCGACGCGCGGCCGAGCTGGACGGTGACGCGGTTCGCCTCGCCCTTGTTCGGATTGACCTTGAAGATGCCGACCGAGCTCTCGGCCTGACCGAACCCCGGGCGACCGATGTACAGGACGTTGTTGAGCCGTTCGAGTTGGACCGTGCCGTCGACCGCGAGATCGGAGCGCGTGCCAGGAGGCAGCGAGTCCTCGATTGAAACTTCGACTGTGACTGTGCCTTGCACCGACGACGGATCGGTGCGCATGACGTGGCCTTTGACGATGGTGTTGTTGTGCAAATCGATCGTCGCCGGGAGGCCGGGAACGACATCCTTGGCCAGGTTTTCCGGAACCCGGAGCACGGCCTTGAGCTTGCCCGGCTGAACGACGCGAGCGAGCAGACCGCCGGCGTTGATGTATTGTCCGAGCTCGAGCGGCGGATTGCCGAGGGCCTGAAGCTGGCCGGCTTCGGGCGACCTGACCGTCATGGACGCGACCCGCTGCTTCTGCTCGGCGAGAATGCGCCGGAGACTTTCGATCTGTTGCTGCTGCAGATCGATCTGCTGCTGCTCCGACGATTGGATGTCGTCGAGCCGCTTCTGTTCGATGTCGATCCGCTGTTTGAGCTCGGTGATCTGATCGTGCGCCGCGGCGACGTCGTTGGCCGATGACAGCCGCTTGGTCGCGAGCGAATCCTGCACCGCAGCCGTGCGAACCGCATTGTTGTACGCGGTTCGCGTGCTCGCGACGACGCCCTGCTGGACGAGGATCTGTTGGTGGAGCGACGTCTTGAGGCTGGCGAGCGCGCCGATCGCCTGATTCAGCGTCTGCTCGTCTTGAAGCTGCTTGATCTCCTCGTCGGGATTGCTCATGACGACGAGCACGGTACTCGACGTGACCGACACGCCAGGCCGAACCGGCAGCAGCTCGACGCGACCGCTCGTCAGAGCGGTGACGTTGCGAACGTATTCGGGCTCGAGCGTGCCCGGCGCGTTGACGTCACGCGTCATAGGACCGCGCTTGACGGTGTCGATCCACAACGTGCCTCGCTCCACCGGCGGGGCCGCTGGCTGGAGTCTGCTGATCGCCACTGAAACGGCGACGATAGCGACCAGACCGATCGAAAGGCCGATGATTCGCTTGGTTTTTTTCGGTGGATCGCGCTTGATATCCAAGGTGACGTCTCGTGCGGTGATGGCGAGTGGGCAATGGACCAGAAACTACGACGCTGCTAAGGGAAGGACCGTGCCGCACTCGAGCATCTGCTAACGCACATTCTTTCAATGGGTTAGAGCGTGTCGAACCGACCAGTTTTCCGGGCTGCCTGCGCGTCTGTGGGATTCCATGTCCCACAATCGAACAGTACGGACGGGAGACGACCCGTCCCGGTTTCAACCCGTCAGACCCTATGAGACAACTCGACTCGACAATAGGTTGACTGGGAGGGGTCCGGGGCCGAGGAACTCAGGAACCGACCGCCGGGTCCTATATGCGGGAGGATCACATGCGAATCGCGCGAACGATCGCTGTTGCGGCACTTGTCATCACGCCGGTTACGGCGCACGCGCAACGCGGGAAAGCGGGCGCGGCCGGCCGAATTGCGGGCATCGCGCCGCCCCCCGTCGCACAGCCCGTTTTCGCGCCGGGGACGTTTTTCTCGGGAACCGTTCCGGTGATCATTTCGCCAGACGGACGCATCTTCGCCAACTTCGGTGGCGGCTTCGAGCAAGTCGTCACCGCGTGCGGCGCATCGTCGGGAATTGTCGTGACGAACCTGCAGCAGACAGGAATCGTCCAACCAACCGTGGTTCAGCCGAGCGTCGCGCAACCGGGCATCGTTGCGGGCCCGCTTCCGTACACGCCCGCCGTTCCGAACCAGCAAACCGCCTCGCAGCAGATGCTCGGCCAACTCAACGCGCCGGTACAGCCACAGGAGATCGTCGTGCCGCGCCGGGCATGCTGGTCGACCGACGGCCGGGGCCAGGTCTTCGTCGGCCGCCCATGAGCAAACGCTCATGGAGCGTGGTAACAATGGCGCTCCTGAGCATTTGTTCGACGGCGTGGTCGCAGCAAACCCGCGTCGGCGGCGATAGCGTCGCCCGCTCTCCGCGACCCCTCGCCCCTCGCCGACTCGCCGCGCCCGTTCGCGTATGCGCGGGCGGCGACGTCACTCTTGGCACCAACCTCGACACGGTCTGGGCCAAGCACGCGGCGGATACGCTCTCGCATCTCTACGGCATGTCGCCCGATCCCGACAGTCTTGCGCCGGCGCTGCGACCGTTTTTCGCCGGAGCGGACCTCGTCGTGCTGAATATCGAGGGGGCTATCGGTACGGGGCCGGCGCCGCCGAAATGCGGCCCGCGCTCGACTCGCTGCTTTGCCTTCCGCCAACCACCAAACGCGGCATCCGCGCTGCGTCGCGCGGTGGACAGCAACGTGGTCATCGTCGGCAATGTCGCGAACAATCATTCTCGAGACGCCGGCGATCCCGGCCGAGACACCACGGCCGCCTATCTGGCCGCCGCCGATATTCGCGTTACGGGCGCCGATACGTTGGCGACTCCCGTCGCGCTGCCGTCGGGCGACACCATCGCGATCCTCGGCTTTCACACCGACACCGCGTCACCCGACGCGCGCGATTTGGCGGCGGTTCGCCGTCACGTGGCGCGCGCGGCGGCGCAATACGGCACGGTCATCGTCACAATGCACCTAGGGGCCGAGGGTCCCACGGCGCAACGAACGCGCAACGCCAACGAGCGTTTTCTCAAGCTGAACCGCGGCAATCCGGTGGCGTTCGCCAGCGCGGCGTTGATGGGCGGCGCGACGCTTGTCTTGGGCCACGGGCCGCACGTTCTTCGCGCCGTCGAGTGGCGCGGGGACCGGCTCATCGTTTACTCGCTCGGCAACCTGCTCACATACGGCCCGTTCAAGTTGCGCGAGCCTACGAATCGCGGCGCCGTGGTCTGCGCGACCATCGACTCGGCGCGACACGTGAGCCGAGCGGAGCTGCGACCAACGATGCAGGCCTGGCCGGGCGTGCTGCGGCCGGATTCGTCCAGGCGAGCATTTACGCTCGTCGATTCGCTGAGCGCGCTGGATTTTCCGAGAACGGGTGCGAGGGTCGATTCGACCGGCGCTCTCCAAAAAAGAAAGCGACCGTGAGGTCGCTTATCGCTGGGCTTTAGGAGCCGCGACGGCGAGCGTCGGCACGCTGTCGTCGAGCGACAGAATTCGGCGGGCGCCGTGCCACGCCTTGATCAGCGGAGAAAACGGCCGATCGATCGAGCTCTCGATCACTTTACCGGCAACGCTGCTCGCGTGGACGTACCGGCCGTCGCCCACGTAGATGCCGACATGGCTCACGCGACCCTTCTTTCCTTTGCTGAACGTCAGCAAATCACCCGGAAGGAGTCGGCTGGTGTCGCGCGTCAGCGGTAAGCCGACCGTGGCCTGCTGCCGCGCGGTGCGAGGGACTTGGAGGTTGAGCCCGGCCAGCACGTATTGAACGAGGCCGCTGCAATCGAATCCCTTGTCCGGGGACTCGCCGCCCGTGCGATAGCGCTTTCCGATCTGCGCTCGAGCCATTTGGACGAGCGAGTCCCGAACGGACCGCGCCGAATTGCTGAGCGCCTCGAACGGCTTTTCCGCCGGCTTCTCGCTCTGTGCGCAGACCGCCGCGACCGGAACGCACAAAGAGACGCTCGCGCATAACGCGAGCGTCAACCGGGACAGGCGAGTCGACGACGGAAGGCTCATCTGAAACATCCACAAAAAGCGTAAAGGCTGGCTAGAACGGCTTGCCAGTCTTTGACTGCTGAAACCGGACGGAGGCAACGACTCACGGGCCGCAACCAGCCGCAACCGTGAGTCTACGACATCGGCCGGACAGGGTCAACAATTATTGTCGAGCCTCCGGCGTTTCGGTGCGGAACGTCACACCCGGCCGATAAAATTTCGCATGTAAACGGTTGATGCCGTTTCGGCCGGCTTTGTGACGACTACCGGATTCCGAGCAGCTTGTGGGTCTGGATGCTGAGTCGCCAGCGAGGATGGGCAAGACAGTAGGCGAGCGCCGCCCGCGTATTGGCAGCGAGCTCCGGTCCGTCCATGGGCTGCAGAAAAAACTCGTCGAAGTCCATGGACTCGAACTGCTTTGGATCGATCTCGGGTTGAGGGTAGACGAGCTTCAACTCGTTTCCGCGACGGAGAACCAAGTCGGCGCGCGCCTTTGGGCTCACGCAGATCCAGTCGACCCTTGGCGGGGGCTGCTGCGTTCCATTGGTCTCGACGGCAACCTCGAATCCCTCATTGTGCAGCGCATCGACCGCAGCTACGTCGAGCTGCAACAGGGGCTCGCCCCCTGTGCATACGACCAGGCGTCGCGAACGCTCCGATGTGGGCCAACGCGCCGCGACCGCCGCGGCGAGCTCGCTAGCGGTTGAAAACTTGCCGCCGTCGGGACCGACACCGACAAAATCCGTGTCGCAGAAATCGCAGACGGCCGTCGCGCGATCGCTCTCCCGACCCGTCCAGAGATTGCACCCGGAGAAACGACAGAACACCGCGGGTCGACCCGCGTTGGCGCCTTCGCCCTGGAGCGTGTAGAAGATCTCTTTGACGGTGTACATAGGAGGGAGCGTCCTTCAAACATACCGCGCGGGATCCTCGACCCCGACTTGGGCGAACCCCTTGAGTCGCAATCGGCACGCGTCGCAATGGCCACAGGCGGCGCCGGTCGAATCCGGGTCGTAGCAGCTCTGTGTCAGCGAGTAATCGACGCCCAACTGAAGGCCGCGTCGAATGATCTCGGCTTTGGTCAGGTCGATGAGGGGCGTACGAATGTGAACGATGTTCGTTCCCTCCACCCCGCCGCGGGTGGCCAAGTTCGCCATCGTCTCGAACGCCTTGATGAACTCCGGCCGGCAGTCGGGATAGCCGGAATAATCGAGCGCGTTCACACCGATGAAGATGTCGCCCGCATCGAGGACTTCGGCCCAAGCGAGCGCGAACGACAGAAAGATCGTGTTGCGCGCCGGAACGTACGTAATTGGGATCTGCGACTGGCTCGCCTTTTCGATATCGCGATCCTTGGGAACAGCGATGTCGCTCGTGAGGGCCGAGCCGCCGAACACGCGTAGATCGATGTCCGCGATGACGTGGTGACGAACACCGTAGCGCGCGGCGATACGGCGCGCGGCCTCGATCTCGCTCGAGTGCCGCTGGCCGTAGCGAAACGTCATCGCGTGGACGTCGAACCCCTCATGAACCGCGTGGGCCAGCAGCGTCGTGGAGTCGAGGCCGCCGCTGAGCAGCAGAACCGCTTTGGGCATCAGCGACGCAAGGCGTCGTCGAAGTCCTCTTTGAGATCTTCGATGTGCTCGAGACCGAGTGATACGCGCAAGAGATTCTCCGGCGCGCGAGTCGCCGGTCCTTCGACCGAGGCGCGGTGCTCGATCAGGCTCTCCGTTCCGCCGAGGCTCGTTGCCTGGGTAAAGAGCTTGAGGCGACTGGCGACGGCAATCGACTCCTTACGGTCGGCACCGACCTGCACGGCCAACATGCCGCCGAATCGCGTCATTTGGCGACATGCGATCTCGTGCGCCGGATGTGACGGAAGACCTGGGTAGTGAACGGCTTCGACGCGCGGGTGCTGCTCGAGAAACTGGGCGAGCGCCATGGCGTTGGCGGATTGCGCGTTCACGCGGATGGGCATGGTGCGAATGCCGCGCATCGTCAGCCAGCACTCGAACGGCGACGGCACCGCGCCGCCGGACATCTGAATACTGAGGACGCGCTGGAACAGCTCACTGTCCTCGCGCGCGACGAGCGCGCCCCCAAGGATGTCGCTGTGTCCGCCGAGATACTTCGTGGTCGAGTGCATGACGATGTCGGCGCCGCGAGCGAGCGGCCGCTGGAGCACCGGCGTGCCCCAGGTGTTGTCGACAGCGCAGATCGCGTCGGCGCGATGCGCGATGTCCACCACGCCCGCGATGTCGACCACGCGGAGCAGGGGATTGGACGGCGTCTCGACCCAAATCAGCCTGGTGTTGGACTGCACCGCGTGCTCGACTGCCGAGAGATCGGTCATGTCGACGATCGAGAGATCGAGCCCCCAAGGACCGAACACGTCGCGTGCGAGCTTGATGGTGCCGAAGTACGCGTCGTCGGGAATGATCACATGAGCCAGCGGGCCGAGGGCGTGAAGCAATGTCATGGTCGCCGCCGATCCTGACGAGAACGCAGCCGCCAGCGTGCCGCCCTCGAGCTGCGCCAGGCACTGCTCGAGCGCGGCCCGGTTGGGGTTGGAGTATCGCGAGTAGAGGAAGCCGGCGCGATAGGAACCGTCCGCCTCGCGCGCGAAGGTCGTCGACATGTGGATCGGCGGAGTGACGGCTGCAGTCGCGGGGTCGACGTCGTGGCCTGCGTGTACGGCGAGAGTCTCGATGCGCATGGTTCAAACTTGGGCATCCCGGCAATCCACGCAACCGCGCAGCACCTGGTGAGGTGCCCGCGTACTCGACGTAGATTGAATTGTCAGCCCTCCCCCGGTCCACTCAAACCAACGCAGGACTCCCGTGATACGACTCTCACACGCATTGAGCGGCGCGGTCGTGCTGGGCCTGCCGGCAGTCGTTGCCGCGCAGAATCCAAGAATGCAGCCGACGACGCACAAGCCGCAGCCGACGACCGCGGCCATTACGGCAGCAGATCTCAAGACGCGTCTCTACATCTACGCCGCCGACTCCATGGAAGGTCGCGAGACGGGTACACGCGGCCACATCAAGGCGACGAATTACATCGCCGCCCAGCTCAAAGCGCTCGGTCTCAAGCCGATGGGCGACAACGGCACCTACTTCCAGAACGTGCCGGTGGTCCGTCGGGCGTTGGACCCGAGCTCGACAATCACGGCCGACGGCGTGACGCTGCATGCGGGAACCGATTTCCTCGCGCAAGCGGGCCGCGGTCGTGTCGTCGCAAATGCGTTCCCGTCCGCACAAGTCATCTATGGCGGGACTGCGGGCGATAGCACGCCATCGATCTCGCCGGAGCAGGCCGCGGGCAAGATCGTTCTCATTCGGCAAGCCGCCGGCGGCCGAGGTGGACGCGGTGGACGAGGTGGACGCGGAGGCGGTGGATTCGGTCGCGGCGGCGGGCCGCAAATCGAAGGAGCCGCGGCGGTCGTCACGATCGTGGACGCCATAAGTGCTCAGCAGAGCGAGACCGCGCTTCACCCGCGCGAGGGCCAGGTGCAGCTCAAGGGTGAGCCGGGCGATTCGACGCTCGCCGGTATTTCGATGATCACCCGCCAGGCCGCCGAGCAGCTGCTCGGTGCACCGCTCGACGGCATGGCACGCGGAACGGTCGGCAAGACCATCAAAGCGGACCTCAAGTTCATCGACACGGACGCGCCGGCGCGCAACGTCGTTGCGGCGTACGAGGCACACGACCCGAAGCTCAAGGGCGAATGGGTCGCGATGGGCGCGCACAACGACCATATCGGCATCCGCGCCGCGGGCCCGGTCGATCACGACTCGCTGCACCTGTACGCGCAAGCTTCCTACCCGATCCGCGAGCGGATCGCCCTGTTCAATCTCGAGAATCATGTCTGCGGTGGACGCCAGCAGGCGAACTGCAGTCCGGCGACACCGGCGCAACAGTCGCACCTTGATTCACTCAACGCGCAGATCGCGGCGATTCACATCAATCTCGACAGCGTTCGCAAAGCGAATGGCGGCATCCGCGCCGACTCGATCAGCAACGGCGCCGACGACGACGGCTCGGGCACCGTGACCTTGCTCGAGATTGCCGAGCGGTTCGCCAAGGAAAAACCGAACACCAAGCGCTCGGTGCTCTTCGTTTGGCATGTGGGCGAGGAGAAAGGGCTCTGGGGATCGGCGTACATCACCGATCATCCGCCCGTTCCGCGCGACTCGATCGTCGCGCAACTCAACATGGACATGGTTGGGCGTGGCGCGGCGAGCGATCTGTTCGAGGGCGGCCCCACCTACCTGCAGCTGGTCGGTTCACGCCGCGTGTCGACGGAGCTCGGCGACCTCGTCGAGCAAATGAACAAGCAGGAAAAGACGCCGTTCAAGTTCGACTACCAGTATGACGCGAACGGCCACCCCGAGAACATTTACTGCCGCAGCGATCACTTCAACTATGCGCGGTACGGCATTCCGATCGTCTTCGTGACGACCGGTCTGCACGGCGACTATCACCAGGTGACCGACGAGCCGGAATACATCGATTACCCGCACATGGCAAACATCGGAAACTTCATGTATCGACTCGGACTTCACGTGGCCGACATGGACCACCGGCCCAAGGTCGATCATCCCGTGGGCGACCCGCACGCGAGGTGTCAGCAATAAACGGTGGAGCGGTAGAAAGGTGGAACGGTGGAACGAGACTGCGGCCACGTTCCACCGTTCTACCTTTCTACCGTTGCACCGGAAGCGAGCGTCGCTTCAACCGTGTTCCCGCGGTCAGGTCTTTAAGCCGCCCACGAGTTCTCTGAGCTGCGTGGAGCCGGCGAGCAGCACGTTGCTGGCCGACGTCATTTGCTCGCACGCGGCGCTCTGTTCCTGCGTCGACGCGTTGACCTGCTCTGCGGCGGCGGCGTGCTGTTCGGCCGTTCTCGCGATCGACTCGAGTCCGCTGGCCGCGCTGGTAACGGCGAACGCGTTCGCCTCGGCGGCGCCGGTCACGCCGACCGCGGCCACACGCGTTCGTTCCGCAGCGTCGGTGATCACCCGGAGCGCCGAGTCGATGTCGCGCGACACGCGCTCGATCTCGCCGACGCTCACCGCGCTCGCTTCCATCGCGCGCGCGCTGATCGCGACGCGTGCCGTCACCTGTCCGGTCATCTGCACGATGTCGTCAGCCGCTTTCTGCGATTGCTCGGCGAGCTTGCGTACTTCGTCGGCGACGACGGCGAACCCACGACCCGCATCGCCGGCACGGGCGGCCTCGATGGCTGCGTTGAGCGCGAGCAGATTCGTCTGATCGGCGATCTGTCCGACCGTAGCGACGAATTGGCTGATGTCGGCGACGGTCGCGCTCAGCGCGCGGATCTCGCCGGCGGCGCGCTCGACGCCATGCTTCACGTCGACGAGAATACCCAACGCGCGATCGACCTCGAGTCGCTTGGCCTGCGCGGCGCCTTCGATGCTGCGTGCCAGGTCCGTGACTTCGGCCGAGCGCTGCTTGACGCCGTCGGCCGCTTCGCGGATCGCCTGCAGGGTGTCGTCGACCGTGCGAAGCTGCTGCACCTGCACCTCGGCGCCGTGTGAGACTTCTGTCATCGCGCTCGCCATCTGGCTGGCCGACAGCGAGATCTGTTCGGAGACCGACGCGAGATCGTGCGCCGAGCTCGAGACATCCTTCGCCGTGAGGACGGTGACGGACACGACGCGCGACAGCGATTCCGCGGTGTGATTCATGGCCGAGGCGAGAATCGCGAACTCGGCGGGCATGTGCTCGTCCACGCGGCTCGAGAGATCGCCCTCGCTCAGGCGCTGCGCGTGCTGCACGAGCACGTCGAGTGGCTGTCCGATGCGCCGCACCGTGAACATCACCACGAGCATCCCGATCACGAGGGCCAGACCGATGATCGAGAGCAGCCAGCGCGACCGGCTATCCATCTCCGCCGCCAGCCCGA
>DASVYG010000184.1:0-8117 GCA_036392315.1 Gemmatimonadaceae bacterium | reverse complement strand
TCAACGCGTACGTTCCGGCGCTGACCAGGCGACCGTTGACGGCCGTCGTGCCACTCACGCCCGAGATGGTCACTGGACCACTTGCCGTGAGCGGGAAGTCGGAGAGCGTTTTCGTCCCGCCGTTGTCGTTCGTCACCACTTTGACGAGCGTCAGCTGCGGTATGCGAGCATTGGTATATGTGCAGACAACATCGTCGTGGGGCTGGAGCGTGATGTTGTTCGGTCCGAGGCTGGTGCCGCTGCCTCGAGACGCGCCGCCGACCCGATTGACGCACGCGTATGAGCTCGTGTAGTTCGTCGTGGTGAAGTCGCCCTCGCCAAAGGTGTGCACCACACCTGGGCTGACGTTCGTGCCGGCGGTGAGTGTCTGCGCGCCCGTGGTACCGCCACACGATACGTTGTTCGCAAATTGGTTGCTTGCGTCGATCAGAAGGTCGAACGTGCCCGTATCCGTTGTCGGGTCGCAGACTTTCTTGACCTCGAGCTTCGCGGTTTGCTCGACCACGATCGGAACGTTGAAGCCCTCGCAGTTGCATTTCGCCGTCGTCCCGGGGACAGTGCCGAAACGGTAACCATTGGGAGTCTGGCTCCCGTCCTTCGGGCAGACCTGGTCGCCGCCGGGCTGGGTCCATCCAAGGCACGAACCGACGTGCAACAACGTGTCCGCCGACGTCGCGGCGTGACAGATCGCCGAGATGACACCGATGTCCACATGCGAGCTGTCGCCGGCGTTCATGTCGCCGCACTGATCGCCGTCGACGTTCGACACGCCGTTAACGGTCGTATTCAGCGCCGGCGCCACCAGATTGTAGTGGTTGCAAAGGCCGGTGCGCGCGTTGCCGCCGTCCGTCGAGATCCAGATGCCGATGTCGCTGCGCGCCGATGTCGCAGTCTCGTCGACGTGAGCCAGAAGGTGCACGAAGACCTTTGAGCCTTCCTGGCACGTAATCGTCTGACCGTTGTAGTCAGTGAAGTTCACACTGTCAGTTGAGAACTGGAGGAGGTGCGTATGCGCGATCTTCACGTCTTCCGACGTGCAATGCTGCGTGGGATCGGCCAGCGTGGTCGAGTCGGTGACGCCGTTGGTGAATCCCGACGCCCACGCATCGTACGCCAGACACTCTCCGTTGTTGTTGAACGGCACGGTCGCGCTAAATAATGGCGTTCCCGGCGCGACTTTGGGCGCTACTGTCGCATCGTTGTTACATGCGACGGCGAGCCACCCGACCGCCAACGCCGCCGACCATAGTAGAATTCTCTGATTTTTCATAGAGCTGCCTCTCTCGACCGAAGACGTTGACGGAATCGCGGTCTCTTCCCGTCATTCGGGTGGCAACAACTCTTTCTCACGCGCTAACCCGAATGTCATTCAGTGTAGGCGTACTCGGCCGCTCCGAATGGGCAACTCGTCCCATGTCGACTCACAACTCAACATGAAGCTCGAATCGCTCGCTGCGATTGCGTGATTTCCATTTCAAGATCCCTGCAAAGGCCCTCTTGCCTTTCAAAAACCCTTACGCGCATGCCAGGGGAAACCCTGCGGGTGCAGGGAGACAACGCGGTGATTAGAGTTCTCTGATGACGTCACTTCGCCGCGTCTCGTTGTGCGGCGCCATCAGGTCTGCCGCGACTCGCACGTTGCCTGCGTCGTGCGCGAGCATCGCGACCGTGAGTCCACCGAGAGCGAGCGCGATGAGAACGCGCTACCGCGTCATCTTCTTCCTGGCCTCGCCAGACGATGCCGGCTCGTAGACTCGGAGCACCGGCCTGCCGCCGACATTCTCCAACGGCACATACACGCGATGCGTTCGAGGATCGACGGACACGGTGTGCGCACGCGGCGCGCGAACTTCGCCGATCGGTTTGAGCGTGGTGCCATCGAGCCAGAACGCCGAGAGCACGCCTCCCTCGGAGGCGACGTACAAGCGGCGCCAGTCGGCGTCCCACGCCAAGACATCCGGCCCGTCACCGACCTTGTGCCGCGCGAGAACCTTCATCGTGCGCAAGTCGATGACCTGCAGCGTCGCGTTCCCCTCGGACGTCATGAACAAAAGGCGTGATTCCTCATCGAGTGTGAACCCGTGCGGGTGATCCGAACCGGCGAGATCGTATCGCTGCACGATCTTCTCGGAGAACGGATCGATCGCGACCAGTTGATTCTTCGTTTGCACGGCGACCAGGATGCAGTGCGACACCGAGTCATAGTGTGTGTTGCCGGCCTCGCCACCCAGCTCGATCGTGGCACGCTTGGCTCCGGTGGTCGCGTCGATCACCACGTCGGCCGCGCCCGACTCGTCCGAGACGAACACTTTGTCGGCGTCGGGCGCGTAGGCGATGCCGTCGGGAAAACGAATTCCGCCGATCCTTCGCGTCACCTGAAGCGTGCGATCGTCGATGACCGCAATCTCATGCGCGCCGGCCGCCGACACGTACACCTGGTGACGCACCGGCACGGCCAACACGCCGGTCGCCCGCGGAAGATCCGTGATCTCGCTCAACACACGACCGCTGTCCGTGTCGAACACCACCGTTCGACCGGCGTTCATGTGATTCATATAGATGCGATGCGCCACCGGATCGACGCTCTGATAGTCGAAGCGGTTCGCGGGACCCGGTAGCGGAATCTCGCGGACAAGCGACAAGCCGGGCATCGGAGCTGACTGCGCCGCAGGCGACGGCGGACGCCATGTTGCCGGCGTGAGCGACGTCGCCGTCGCGTAACAGACTGAGGCAGCAACGAGTCCGATCAATGCATGACCTTGATGTAGCCCCAGTTGTCCTGCTGCTTCATGACGAGCTCGTGAATGCCGTCGGGCACAGTCTGGACTCCCGGGATCAGCTGGCTCTTGTCGACGTTGTTGTTCTTGAGCGCGATGGCGCACGCCCGGAACGCGACGTTCGGGTTCTTCATCGCCTCTTTCACCTCGGCCGTGAACATCGACCGGTCGGGCATCACCAGCTCGAACCCTTTGCCGTACATCACGACTTCCATTTGCGCGTCGGGGCTCGCCGTGCTGACCTCCTTGAGCCAACGCAGCACCGCCTTCTGCTCGAGCGTGTCACGACTCGTGAGGTCGAACACCACGCGATACGGCTGAGGTTTCACCCGGACAAAGCCGAGGCCGAGCAGTGCGATCGAGGCAACCATGAGAATGCGTTTCACGTTAATCCTCCGTTGGCGCTACAATGCGCGGTCGAGTGGGACGACAAGCACGAACCTGCAAGCCGCCGGCACCGTCACGGCGAACACGCCGAGTGACGGCGCGGATAGAAGTACGTCGTCGCGGACGCGATGGATCCCGCCATCGTGAGGAGTCGCACGCCGTGCATTCGGTCTCCTGACATCGGCAAGAGTGGGTGACGCCCCAGCGCCCGCGGAGAAGTTGCGGCGCCCGAGTGGCGTCGTGCAAGGGGCCAGGAGTCCCGCGGGAATCAACATTCCGCGGACGGGCCAGCCCGGATTCATGTCAAGAGAGTACATCGCCCCAGACCAGTCGCCGCCGCTCTGCAGCGGCGCCCTTTTAGGAAACTGGAATGGGCTTCCGCTGAGCGATCTCAACGCCAATGGCTTCCCCGTCGGTTGGTCGAGTCGCCTAAGGACGTCGAGCCGCTGAAGGGGATCTTGATTCAGCCGAGCAGACCATAACGGCCGGCCAGGTTGGCGCCGAAAATATCCGTCCGTGAATGGTCATTGCAGCGGGGACGAGCCGCTGGCAGATTGACCACCAATTGAGACCGCGGCGCAGCCGACCCGTCGCCCGAGAACCGATGATCCACAATTCATGCGGGAGATTGGCTCCCCCATGGCTAGTCGCATGGCTGGTTGCTGGATGCACTGCGACGCGCGAGCTCGCGCTCCCCAATGTGCAGCAAACCACCGACTTCACATGCGGTGCGGCGGTTCTCGAGGCTGTCCTCGCGTACTACGGCGAGGAGACCTATGAGGCGGACCTCGCGCGCGAGCTCGGCGCGACGCCGGACGACGGCGTTCCTCCCGAGGCAATCGTGCGCGTGGCCAAGGCCCATCATCTTCAGGCCGATCTGAGACAAGGCTTGGCTGTCGACGACCTGAGACGCGCTGTCGCCGGTGGCATCCCCGTGCTGTTGGCATTACAGGCTTGGCCCTACGTGCCGCGTACACATTTCGCCGACGACTGGGACGACGGGCACTACGTCGTGGTCGTGGCGGTGGAACGCGATCGCATCGTGTTCGAGGATCCGTCGCTCCTCGGAAGCAGGGGCGTGCTGACCCGCGCCGAGCTCGAAGATCGATGGCACGACGCCGACGGCGGGCGGCGCAATTTCCATCTCGGAATATTCTTTTCCGGAAAGAGTCCCGCTCCACCGCCGCTTCGTCGTCACATCGACTGACCGTCTCTGGACTGAATTCCGCCCACGGACGTCCTCGGCCAGGACCGGCTCGCCGCGCTCACTCACACGAAGAGCGGGAGCACGCAAAGCGTGCTCCCGCTTCCATCCCTCAACCCTCAACCCTCCACCCCCAACCCTGCTTCAATTATGCCTTCCGATCCGTACACCCGCCGAATTTGAAGTTGTTCCGTTCGGCTTGAGGAACGGGAAGGTTCACGTCCGGCCCATAGCTCGAGTTCTTGCGCGGATTGATTCCACCCTCGCCGGGAAATACCTGAGCGGCCGTCTTGTTGTACACGCGAATCTCGCGACGCAAATCGCCCAGCCGCTGCCCGCGGCCGAATGTCCAGAACGCACGCTCGCGGAAGAGGAGGTCGAGGCGTGCGCCGGCACTACCCGGATCGGCGAGCGGTGGCATGCCGGTGACCGTGATCGCACCGATGTTGGTCGGCCCCGCGCGCAACGCGTTCAGCGTGGCGAGCCAGCCCGGGTCATTTGCCGCGAGTTGTGACTCGGCCAGAATGAGCTGCGCGTCGACGTAGCTGGCGACGGGCACCGGTGAATTGAACGCCGGGAAAACGAGTTGCCCATCGTAGGGAGTCGACCCGTCGAAGCCGAATTTGGGTGCCTGCACGCTGGGTACGCGTGGATCCTTGGCCGAGACGAATGGCATCGCGTTGGGAATTCTTCCACCCTGCCGGTCGGCCGAATCTTCCATCGTGTAGCGTCGCGCGCTCGTCGCCAGTCCCCAGATCAAGTTGTCTTCTTTGCCCTGCGTTGCGGGCCACGTGAGGTTGAACGAGAACGTCTTGGGAATTCCGGCGACCGCGGTCGCGGCCTGCGCTTGCTGGCCGAGGCCAAGCAGCGCACGCCCTCGTCCCACCTGTGCCGAGTACTTGACCCGAAGGCTGACGCTGTCGGTCGCCGATCCGACGACGGAGAGCGCCGTATCGAACGACGCAAGCGCCAGCTTGAACGCGTCCGTGCCCGAGAGCGGCGTGCCGAGATCGGGGCTGCCCGACGAAAGATCGGCGAAGGGTTGGCCATTGCAGAAATCCAGCGCCGACTGCAGCTCGGCGTATCCCTTGATGAACCACATCTCGCCGATCTCACCCTTGGCGGCCGGTTTGTACGTGGCCAATGCCAGCGATGCCTGGTACGACTGAATGCGCGCGCGATGGATGTCGCGATACGCCACGGTCACCAGACTGTTATCCTCGTGAACTGTGCGCTGGTCCGTTTCGTCGCGTTGGATGAACGTGTCGGCGGATTTCCATTCGTCGACCAGCATGCCGCCGTAGAACCAACTGCTCTCGTCGAGCGCGGTCATCAGCTTGAAGTTTTTGATCGCGCCGACGCGTAGTCCCTCCGCGCCGTCTGCGGAGTTGAGGTTGTTGGCCGTGATCGCGTCTGGGGTCGAGATCCCGAGCAGGTCGCTGCGGGCACAGCTCGAAAGGGCGACCATCGCCATGCCGAGTGTGCCGAGGTATATGTATTTCATGATAGGAGTGTCCTAGTCGCCGTTAGAAGGTGACGTTGAGACGGAAGATGAAGTACGTCGGGGGCGGCGCAGCCTGGAAATCGGTTTGCGTGCTGATGGTCGAACCGGCGTCGGAGTCGCTTTCCGGATCGATGCCCGAGTACTTCGTCCACTTGTGGAGGTTGCGCGCCGAGAAGATGAGGCTCGCGTCTCGCGCGCCCGTCTTCGACACGAGATGCTGCGGCAGCGTCCACGCCGCCGTGAGCTCGCGGAAGCGCGTGAACGTCGCGTTCTCCATGAACCCGAACTGCGTATTCCCACTGCTCTCGCGCACCGCGACCGCGCGAGCCTGCATCCACAGCGGCGCGTCCTTGGAGTACGTTCCGAAGCAGTTGTTGCGGCTCTGACAACGGATGCGCTCCGTGCCGTTGAGCAGACTGAAGCCGCCCTTGTGATCGAACGATCCCGAAATGCGGAGCTTGTGTTGGAAGAGCTCCACGCCCGTCTGCAGTGCAGTCTCGAAGCGCGGCGACGAATACGCGATGAAGCTCGCCGAGTCGGCAACGGTGATCTCGTTGACCGTGATCATCCCGTCGTTGTTCGCGTCGGCGTACGTGTAGCGACGCTGCCAATAGCCGAACAGCGGATAGCCTGGCTGATTGCGCGTCGTCGAGCCGACCTGCGGGGGCAGCGGCCGCCCCTGCGCGTCGACGCCAAGCGTGAGCAGCTTGTTCGCGTTCGATGAGCCGGAGAGCGTCATGTCCAACCCGAAGTTCCGGCGATCGACGAGCTGCGCCGAGAGCAGTCCTTCGAGCCCGGCGTTCTTCACGGACCCCAAGTTCGTGCGCTGGGTTGTGTTTCCCGTTCCGAGGTCCGGCGGAATGACGGCACCGACGAGCGCATCTTTCGTGATCTTGCTGTAGTAGGTGAGGTCGAGCGACAAGCGGCTGCCGAACCATCGCGTGTCGAAGCCGCCCTCGAACTCGTTGGCACGTTCCGGCCGGAGGTCCGAGTTGCCGAGCGAGGCGAGGACAACGCCGGGCTGATCGACCGCTGCGACGTTGGACGACGTCGCCGACAGGAATTGGATTGCGTCGGTCGGGCCGGGTTGCACACCGGATGCACCGAATGCGAGCCGGCTGCGGAATTGATCCAGGAACCGAAGGTGCGGAAACCACGGCTCGGCGGACAAAATGTGCGACAGGCTGACCTTCGGATACAGCACGTGTTGGAAGTTCGTACCGAACGCGCTGTTCTGGTCGGAGCGCAACCCGCCGGTAATGAACAACCGATCGTTCATCCCAACTTGCTCTTCGACGAACAGGCCGAGCGTCTTGGAATCGCTCGTCGAGTTGTCGGAGAACTGCGTCGCTCCGGCGTTGTTGGTCACGCCGCCGGGCGTGAGATTGACCGATCCGGCTCCGTTGCGGTCGAACGTGCTCGAAACCCACTGGACACCGCCCGTGGTCTTCGAGTTGAGCCAGACCTTGGGCTGGAATGTCGCCGTTGACTGGCCGTTGACCGTGAGCGTGCGCAGCGACGCGCGATC
The DNA here is from genome assembly GCA_036392315.1 of Gemmatimonadaceae bacterium. GTDB lineage: Bacteria > Gemmatimonadota > Gemmatimonadetes > Gemmatimonadales > Gemmatimonadaceae > JAQBQB01. The sequence continues at coordinate 717 of DASVYG010000184.1, read as the reverse complement.
GTCTTCGTACGCGCCCTGCCGCCGCGTGCCGACGTCGGCGCACGTACCGCGCGCGCAGAGCTGTTGATCCGCTCTCGCCGTGTAGTCGACGCCCGACTCGAGACGAGCTGCCAGCCACGACGTTGGCCGATAGTTCAAGCTCGACGATCCGATGAAGCGATTGATGTACTGCGATATGATGTCCTGGAACGACTCGCCAGGCGTCGTGGCGCGGTAGCCGTGGAGCTCGTACCCCAAGCTGCTGAGCGGACGACCGTGACCGAGCTCGTAGCCCGGTCCACCGAAGCCGTTCGAGCCGATGCCGTACGCGTTGTTGTCGATCGTTGGCAAGCGATTGCGAGACGCGATGAAGCCGGTCGAGAACGATGCATCGAACTTGGGCGACAGGTTCGCATCGATGTTCGCCCGCGCCGTGCCGCGCGCCAGCTCGCTCGGCTTCGCCCACTCTTGGCGAATGGGAATGTTGAGCGTGTCGAACCGCTGGACGTCGAAATCAGGAATCTTGTACACGCCGAACTCGTGCTCGTATTCCCCGCTCGTGAAGAAGCGGAGCGACTGCTGACCGCCCGAGATCTGCGCTCCGCCTTTGCTGCGCCTGCCCGTGCCGAGCGGCGTCGTGTTCTTGGTCGACCACAGATTGAAGCTCGTGAGACTGTCGGACAGACAGAGACCAGACGACACCTGCGAGAGCAGCGGGTTGAGACAGTTGCGCGTCGA
>DASVYG010000183.1:0-4765 GCA_036392315.1 Gemmatimonadaceae bacterium | reverse complement strand
GAGCATGGTCCAGTTCAAGGTCAGGTTGTGTAAGGCGCGCCAAGACCGATCGTTGATTGTCCTAATCCCGATCGACGGAAGCACGACGCGGGAGATCGCCACTCCAGAGGTCACCTCAATCAGAATGAGAATGAACAGCAGCCAATTGAGGACGTAGTTGACCCGCGCGCGACGGTTTGAGCCGGAGACGAGGCGTCGCGTGCCCGAGCTGATCCACGACCACGAAACGAGGAGGTGCACGATCAACGTCGCGCCAAGTGAGACACCGAGCCATTCGTGTATCGAAAGGCCCGTGAGTCGCGGGGAGAACAGCAACAGCAGGGTCGCAAGCAGCAGGACGTCCACGTAGATGGCGAAACCGTTGCGCGAGGCTCCCCTACCCATCCGCCCGCAGCGCCTCGACCGGGTTGACCGTCGCGGCCCGGCGCGATGGAACGTACGCCGCGAGCAGGCACGATCCGAAGACGATCCCGATGCCTACGAGATAGCCGAGCGGGTCTCGAGTGTCGATCACGTACACCAGGGACCCGAAGAGGCGCGACAGGCCGAACGCGAGCAAGCCGCCGGCAACGATCCCGATCGCCGACAATCCCATGAGCTGACGCAGCACGAGCGCGATCAGCGTGCTCGGGTTCGCACCGAGCGCCATCCGTATTCCGAATTCTCTCGTGCGTTGCGCGACGAGATAGGACAGAACGCCGTAGACACCGGTCACGGTGAGCAAGAGCGCCACGCCGCCGATGAGCGACGCAATCCAATACGAGATCTCGAATGGATAGATCTGGACGGCGAGCGATGACTCGGCGGTGTGGATCTCCCGAACCGCAACCGAGTCGGACGCCGCGAGGACGCGCTCGATGCCGAGCCGCGCTTGCTCGGCGTCGACTGCCGTGCGGACGATGATCGTCGACCCCGCGGCGTCGGCGGCCTGCGGATAGTAGACCACAGGGAGATCTGCCGGGAGACCGATCCACCCGGCGCGCACGTCCGGGACGACACCGACGACGGTGGCGCTGTGATACCGTGCGAGCCGGCCGTTCTCGAGCGCCGACGGCGCCAAGACGAGCTGTTGTCCGATCGGGTCGCGTCCGGGCCAGAGCGCGCCCGCCGTCGCGTCGCTCACGATGACCACCGACGCGCGAGCGAGCGCCTCGTTCGCGGAAAAATTGCGGCCGCGGGTCATGGGGATATCGAGCGCGCCGAAATACTCCGGCGAGACGACGTTGAACTTGATTCGCGTCGACGGCGCGCCGGCGGGAGCAGCGTAGAGATCGGGAAAGACTCCGTCGAGCGGCGGCGACGACGCGCTCGCGACGTAGCGAATCGCCGGTGTCCGGCGAAGCTCCTCGATCGCTTGGGCGCGCCGTCGGTCGAGGAGCTCGACCTGCACGATGTTGTGGACGCGAATGCCGGGCGACAGGCTTCGAGTGTTTCGCGCCGCGCGAAGCAGGAGCCCGGCGCAAACGAGCAGCAGCACGCTCGCGGTGATCTGCGCGACGACCAGCCCGCTGCGCATCTTCGACGGGCGAAGGTTGGAATCGAAATCGCCGCGCGTGGCCTGCACGACGCTGGGGCGCGTCGCCTGAAGCGCCGGCGCGAGCCCGAATACGACCGCCGCGATCACCGCAGCCGCCATCACGAACACGACGATTCGTGTGTCGGGCGTGAGCGGCATCGGCCTGAGGTAAGCCCGATACGACACCGGCGTCGTGACGAACATCAGATACAAGCCAGCGTTGATCGCCGCGCGCGAGACGAGGTACCCGGCGACCGCCGACGGCACCGACAGCACGACGCTCTCTGTGAGCAGTTGTCGAATCAACCGACCGCGGCCCGCGCCCATCGCGAGGCGAATGCCGATCTCGCGTTGGCGCGCCATGCCGCGAGCCAGCATCACGTTCGCGACATTGGCGCAGGCGATCAGCATCACCAAGAGGAACGCGATCGCGATCGGGCTCAACACCGCGATTGCCTCGGGGGTCAGCGGGATCGATGTCGCGCGCGACGCAAGCACCACTTCGACCGCGCCCTGCGACGGCGGCCGATCGGCCGTCGTCGTGCGAAGCCACGCGAGCAAATCGTACTTCGCTTGCTCGACACTCTCGCCCGGGCGGATCCGCCCGATGATGCGCAACGCTTCGGCCGGCTTGGGTGCGAAGATGTCGCGCGACGGATCGAGCAGTCCGATCATCGTGATCGGCGCCCAGAATTGAAACGGCACGCTCTCGAGGCCACCGAACCCTTTCCGCGTGACGCCGACGATGCGAAGCGAAATTCCGTTCAGCGTGACGCGCCGGCCGACGACGCTCGAGTCCGCGCCGAACATCGTCTGCCATGTGTCGTAGGCGAGCACGATCACGGGGTTGCCGCCGGGCGCGTCGCTGTCTTCCGGTTGCAGCGTGCGCCCGAGCGCCGCCGGAACGCCGAGCGTGCGAAAATAGTCTCCACTCACGAGCTGGCCGATTGCCGGCTGACCGCGGAATTGCGCTTGAAAGTTCGTGTACGCGAACGGCTGCCCGACGATGGTCCGTTCCTTCAACGATCGATATTGCGCCCACGTGAAACGATGCCAGTCGCGATTCCGCGCGCGCCAGGCCATGTCGTAGAGTGAGCTCGGGTCACGCACCGCGGTCGGCCGCAAGACATACGCGTCGAACAACGTGAACGCCGTCGTCAGGAGACCGAGACCCAGTCCGATAGTCGCCACGACTGTGAGCACGAACGTCGGCGCCCGACGACACGTTCGAACGGCGTACGCAACGTCTTGCCCGAGCTCCTCGAGCATCGGCCAGCGCATGGCGTCGCGCGCCTGCTCTCGCGCAACGCTGACATTGCCGAATGCACGCCGTGCGGTGTCGCGTGCTGCCGCGGGCGTCATGCCATTGGCTATGTAGCGTTCCGTCTCGCGCTCGATGTGGGAGCGCAGCTCTTCTTCGAGCTCCGCATCCACGGCTCGGCGAAAGATGAGCGCCTTCAGACGAACGAGGATCGGCGTGAACATTCGCGGCTCTACTCGGTACGAAGAATGAGACCGAGCGCGTGCGAGAACCGATCCCACGCCTGTCGCTCGGCGTCGAGCTGCTTTTGCCCGTTGGCTGTGAGCTCGTAGAAGCGCGCGCGGCGATTGTTTTCCGAGACACCCCAACGTCCTTTGATCCAACCCTTTGCCTCGAGGCGGCGCAGTGCGGGATAGAGCGAGCCGTAGTTCACATCGAGCGCGCCTTTCGACACGAGCTGGATGGACTGCGTGAGGTCCCAGCCGTTGGCCGGCCCCGCACGAAGCATCTTGAGGACGATCAGATCGAGCGTGCCTTGCAGCAGGTCGGTTTTGGACGTCGGCATGCTTCCTCTAGACATTCAATAGGACACACAGTGCGGCGGCTCCTCTAGAATGTCAATAGGAACATGCGTCGGGGTGAGCCCGCTTTCGCGCCGGCTGGGTCCGATCCGGCACGGCTTATGACGTATACCATGGCAATCATGCGCACCTGGCTCCTCGTTTCGGCGTGTTGCGGCCTTTTCGCCCTCGCCAACGCTCCACGCACCGCCCCGCCGGCGAGTCCGCCAAACGGGGGACGGCTGCCGTTCGGCGTCGGCGAGCGGCTCACCTATCAGGCCAAGGTCAACTTCCTCAACGCCGGTTCGGCCTCGATGAGCGTCGAAGACGTCGAGCCGATACGAGGACATACCACGTTCCACACGATCTTCGACGTGAGCGGCCACGTGCTGTTCTTCCACGTCAAAGATCACTACGAAAGCTGGTTCGACACGACCTCGCTCATCTCCCTGCATCACACGCAGAGCATCGAGGAAGGCAGCCGGAAGGACGAGCGCAACTACGATTTCTATCCCGAGCGCAAAGTCTACGTCCGCAACGGACAGGAAAATCCGAGCGTCGCCGACCCGCTCGACGAAGGCTCGTTCATCTACTTCATGCGCACGCTCAAGCTCGAGGTGGGGAAGACGTACGTGTTCAATCGCTACTACCACCTCGATCGCAATCCGGTCGTCGTCAAGGTCGTGCGCCGCGAGCACATTCACGTGCCCGCCGGCGACTACGACGCCATCGTGCTTCAACCGATCATCAAGTCGCGCGGCCTTTTTTCCGAAGGCGGCCAAGCCGAGGTGTGGTTCGCGAATGACAGCGCGCACACACTGCTTCGGTTGAAGTCCAAGCTGCCGTTCGGCACCTTATACCTCGAGCTGAAACAAGCGGAATACGCCAGCCAGAGGTAAAATGTGCGATCCGTCAACCGCCGTGTCGCCGCCGCGTTTGCGGCGTCAGCTGTCATCGGTGCGCCGGCGGACAGTGTCCGCTGCGCGGCGACTGAGCTGCGCGCCATCGCGTCGCCCGCCACGCGACGCCCATCGTTCGCCGACGGTGAACGCCTGACGTACGACGTCTCCTTTGGGAAAGTGCACGTCGGATCGGGCGAGATGCGGTTCGTTGGCCGGGACAGCGTCCGCGGACATGGGCTCTGGACCGCGACGTTCACGATCTCGGGCGGGTTCTCCCGGTTCAGCGTCCACGACACGACGACCAGTTGGTTCGACTCCGTGAGCTACAACTCATTCCGGTTCGTCCAGCTGCTCAACGAGCCGGGCGGCCACCCGCGCCGCGACATCCAGATCTTTCCCGACCGACGGGTGTATCGCAAGAACGCCGAACCCGAGGCCGAGTCGGTCGCCGATCCGGTGGACGACGTCTCGCTCGTCTACCTCATGCGGACGCTCGCGCTCGAGCCGGGGCAATGCTACGAGCTGC
>DASVYG010000182.1:0-2331 GCA_036392315.1 Gemmatimonadaceae bacterium | reverse complement strand
GCGAATGCGTGTTCGAGATGGTTGCATGCGACCCGGGCGAGTGGATGGTAATCGTTGGACATCGCTGACTCGAGCGCAACTTGGGATGCGCGGGGCATGGCTGCAATGACATCGATCAGACGATTCCTGCCATGGCGCGCCCGTGCGGTAACGTCGAGGGTCAATCGATCTCCGGCACTCGCTGACGGCGGTCCGCGAGAGAGGAAGGCGGCGGACGACTCGGTCGCCGGTTGCACTCCCGCGGTGCGACCGACAGCTTCCAAAGGCGACCTGTCGCAAACCTTGGCTCGAGCTCCGACTATGCTCACCTCGCTCGCCCGCACCATCGCCGCCGCCTCGCTCGGCGTCGCGGCATCGTCGGCCATCCTCGCGCAACAGCCGGCGTCGAAACCGCTCAGTCGCGCCAACCTCGACACCACCTGCGCCCCCTGCACCGACTTCTACGAATTCGCCAACGGCGGCTGGCTCAAGACGCACACCATCCCGCCCGACAAGTCGAACCTCGGCAGCTTCGGCATGCTCGGCGACAAGAACCAGGAGGTCGTGCAGAAGATCGTCATCGACGACGCCCTCCTCGTTCGCGACGGCGAAGCGAAGTCCGGCTCGAACGACTGGAAGATCGGAACGTTCTACGCCGCGTGCATGGATACGTCGCTGATGGAGAAATCCGGCGACAAGCCGATCAAGCCCGCACTCGACGCCATCGCCGAGGCGAAGACGACGGACGACGTCGTGAAGCTGTTCGGTAGTCGCGCGCTCCGCGGTGGTGGAGGCGGCGGTGGTGGAGGACGTGGAGGCGGTGGCGGCGTCGCGCCGTTCTCGCTCGGCCCGCAGACCGATCCCCGGAACAGCAAGATGGTGATTCTGGCGGCGAACCAAGGCGGACTTGGGCTCAATCGCGAGGACTACCTCGGCTTCGACCCCCGCGCCGAAAAGCGGCGCACCGACTACTCCGAGCACATCACGCGGTCGCTGGAGCTGATCGGCGAGTCGGAGATCCAAGCGGCGGCCGATGCGAAAACTGTGATCGACGTCGAGACCGCGCTCGCCATGATCACGATCCCGCAGGCCGACATGCGCGACCCCGTGGCGACGTACCACAAGATGACACTGGCCGAGTTCCGGAAGATGACGCCGCGCATCGACTGGCGACGCTTCCTCGAACAGCAGGGCGCAAGGACGACGGGCGACGTCAACGTGCGGGCTCCATCGTACTTCGCCTCGCTCGACACGCTGCTCACGACGATCCCGGTCGATGCGTGGAAGGCGTATCTCCGCTGGCACGTGACCAACGGCGCGATGAACTCGCTCAGCGCTCCGTTTCGCAAGGAGGCGTTCCGCTGGCAGCAGATCACGACCGGCGTGAAAGTGCCGGAACCGCGAGTCAAGCAGTGCGCCGCGGCGACGAACGCCGCGCTCGGCGAAGCGGTGGGCGAGCAGTGGATCAAGCGGAACTTCTCACCCGAGGCGAAGGCACGCGCCGCCAAGATGGTCGACAACCTCGTCTCGGCGCTGCGCGACCGGATCAACGGGCTCGATTGGATGAGTCAACCGACGAAGGTGCAGGCCGTCGCCAAGCTCAACGCGTTCTTGAGGAAAGTCGCATATCCCGACAAGTGGCGCGACTACTCGACGCTCGCCGTCAAGCCGGGTTCATACTACGACAATCAGAGAATCGTCGCCGAGTGGAATTCCGCGCGGAGCTGGGCACGGGTCGGCAAGGCGCCGGATCGCAGCGAGTGGAGCATGACGCCGCCGACGGTGAACGCGTCGTACAGCTCGTCGCTCAATCAGATTCAGTTCCCCGCGGGAATTCTCCAACCGCCGTTCTTCGACCCTAATGCCGACGACGCGGTCAACTACGGGGCGCTCGGCGCCGTGATCGGCCACGAGATGACGCACGGCTTCGATGATTCGGGCCGGCAGTTCGACGCGCAGGGGAATTTGCGCGACTGGTGGACGGCGGAGGACGCGTCGAAATACAAAGTCGCCGCGCAGCGCGTGGTCGATCAGTTCAACGGGTACACGGTGGTCGACAGCGTATCGCACGTGAACGGTCGGCTCACGCTCGGCGAGAACATCGCGGATCTGGGCGGTCTCACGGTGGCGTATTACGCGATGGAGAAAGCGATCGCGGGCAAGCCGCAGCCCAAGATCGACGGGTTCACACCAGAGCAGAGATTCTTCCTCGGGTGGGCGCAGGTGTGGCGCGGGCTGTCCCGACCCGAGGCGGAATTACAGAACTTGAAGACCAACCCGCATTCGCCCGGGAAGTGGCGGACGGATGGGCCGATGTCGAACATGCCCGAGTTCAAGAAGGCGTGGGGATGC
>DASVYG010000181.1:0-2877 GCA_036392315.1 Gemmatimonadaceae bacterium | reverse complement strand
GGCACGCCCGAGAAGCCGCATCCAGTTCAGCAGGCCTTCATCGACGCCCAGGCCGCGCAGTGCGGCTACTGCATCAACGGAATGATCATGGCCACCGCCGCACTGGTGGCTCGCACAAAGCGGCCGACGAACGCGCAGATTCGTTCGACACTCAACGGCAATCTCTGTCGCTGCGGGACGCACATGCGGATCATGCGCGCTGTCGAGAGGGCCGCGGAGCTGAGCGTGGCGCAGACTGGCGCCGATCATGGAGACGGAGAAGATCGCGGAGGACGCAATGACTAGCACACTCTCGCGCCGCGATTTCATCAAGGACACCGGTGTACTGATCGTCGGATTCTCGTTGAGCAGGTACCGCGTGGCCGGCGCAACGGCGGAGCGTCTCGCGACGCTCGCCCCGTCCGCCACTCAGCTCGACTCCTGGCTTGTCGTCGCCGCCGACGGGTCCATCACGGTCTTCAGCGGCAAGGTGGAACTGGGCACCGGCGTCTCCACCGCGCTCCGACAGATCGTGGCCGACGAGCTCGATGCACCGTTCGATCGTATCACGTGGGTGCAGGGTGACAGCGATCACACGGTCGACCAGGGCTCGACCGTCGGCAGTCAATCGGTCAAGCGGGGCGGAGCACAGTTGCGACAAGCCGCCGCCGAGGCGCGCGCCGCACTCCTCGAGATGGCGTCGGCCAAGCTCGGCGTTGCCGCTGACTCCCTGGTCGTCGCGAACGGTGTCATCTCGGTGCGCGGCGGAGCGAAGAGCGCGACCTTCGCCGATCTCATTGGCGGCAAGCGCTTCGAGCGCACGGTCACCGGAAAGGCGCCGACCAAACGGCCGGCGGATTACACCGTCGTCGGTAAGCCGATTCCACGCGTCGAGCTGCCGGCAAAGATGACCGGACGCCACGTATATGTGCACGATGTCCGCGTCGACGGTATGGTGCACGGCCGCGTCGTGCGGCCGGCGAGCATCGGCGCCAAGCTGCGGTCCGTCGACGATACTGCCCTTAGCGGCATTCCCGGCGCCCGCGTTGTTCGTAAGGGAGACTGGCTCGCCGTCGTCGCCGACCGAGAGGATGACGCGATTCGCGCGGCGCGTGCGCTCAAGGCGACGTGGAGCACGTCGGAGACGTTGCCGCCAATCGCCGATTTGCACGAAACGCTCATGAAGATTCCGGCTACCGATCGCGTCGTGACGGACGCCGGCGACGTTCCGGCGTCGTTCGAGCGCGCGAGCAAAAGACTCGAGGCGCGATACACGTGGCCATTCCAAATGCACGCGTCGATCGGCCCGTCGTGCGCCGTTGCCGACGTCAAACGTGACTCGGCCACGATCTGGTCATCGACGCAGGGTGCGCACGCGCTCAAGGCCGCGCTCTCGCAGCTCATCGGCATACCGTCGGACGGCGTCCATGTCATCTGGACCGAAGGATCCGGATGTTACGGACACAATGGATCGGATGACGCATCCGCCGATGCCGCGCTTTTGTCTCAGATGGTCGGCAAGCCGGTGCGGGTGCAATGGTCACGCGCCGACGAGCACGGCTGGGAGCCGAAGGGCGTCGCGATGGTGATGGACGTCTCGGCCGGACTCGATGCTGCTGGGCGCATCGTCGGCTGGGACTACGCGGTGTGGACACCGACGCACTCCAGTCGCCCCGGCGGCGGACCAGGCGGCGGTGCAAACTTCGTTGCCGCACAACTCACCGGTGCGACGCCCGCTTCGCGTCCGTCGCTGGGCGGCGATCGCAACTCTCGACATACCTATAGTATTCCGAGCACGCGCGTCGTCGCTCACCTGCTGCAATCCGCGCCACTTCGCACGTCGTCGTTTCGTGGACTCGGCTCGCCGCAGAACAGCTTTGCCAACGAGTCCTTCATGGACGAGCTGGCAGTCGCGGCCGGCGCTGATCCGGTCGAGTTTCGTCTTCGCCACCTCGCCGATCCGCGCGCCATCGCGGTCGTGCAGGCCGTCGCCCGGCTGGCGAAATGGGAGCCACGCGCTGCCATTTCAAAGAATGCTAACGACACCGGCCCGGCGCATGGGCGCGGCATGGCGTTCGTCCAGTACGAAGGCACCGAAGCGTACGTCGCCGCCATCGTCGACGTCGAGGTCGACCGCGGCGCGCACGCTGTGCGCGTCGCGCGTGCGTACGTCGCGCACGACTGCGGATTGATCGTGAACCCCGACGGTCTGCGCAATCAGATCGAAGGGAATGTCATTCAAGGAATCAGTCGAACGCTCAGAGAGTCGGTGGCGTTCGATCGGTCACGCGTGACGAGCCTCGATTGGCGGTCGTATCCGATTCTCACGTTCGCCGCGGTTCCGGAGTCGATCGACATCGAGTTGATCGATCATCCGGAAGTGCCGTCGGTCGGGGCGGGGGAGGCGGCAACGTCTCCCATTCCCGCCGCCATTGCCAACGGTATCTTCGACGCCACGGGCCAACGGCTCCGAGACGTCCCACTGCGAATCTAGTCTTCCCGGCCAACAGCAGTCATCCATGCGCGCCGGCGTCAGGCAGTCTCTCTCGATCGTCGCGCTGATCGCACTCGCTGCACCGGCGCCTTGACAGCCGGAGAATCGGCCCGTACATACAGGGAGTCTATAAACGATTTGTCTATATTAGACAAAGGCCTCCCGCCTTCAGCGAACCATGCCGACCGGCCCTGACCGAAATAGTCCTGCGGATTTTCTTCCGCTCAAGCCCGACGCGTTCTACGTCCTCCTCGTGCTGCTCCACGGCGAACGCCACGGGTACGCCATTATGCGCGACGCCGCCGCCCGATCCGACGGTCGGGTCGAGCTCCAAGCGGGAGCGCTCTATCGCCTCCTTGCTAAAATGCTCGACGACGGCCTTGTCGTCGAATCACAACGACGAC
>DASVYG010000180.1:0-7990 GCA_036392315.1 Gemmatimonadaceae bacterium | reverse complement strand
TCGGTCGGACCCGCGGTGCGCGTCGCGGCCGAGGAAGCGCGCGACTCATTGCTCGAGGCCGCGGCAGGAATGCTCGGCGCGGAGCCGGAAGATCTCGAGTCGCGTGACGGCGAGATACACGCCAAGAGCAACGATGCGTGCATGTTGATTCGCGACGTATGCGAGAAGCTCGGCGACGTGATGATTATCGGTCAGGGAAGTCGCGGCCCGAATCCCGACAAGACGGCGATCTCGGCGTTCGGCGCGCAGTTCGCCGAGGTCGAGGTCGATACGGAGACGGGTCGCGTACGTGTGCTGCGCATCGTGTCGGCGCACGACTCGGGACGCATCATCAACCCCACGCTCGCCGAGAGCCAGCTCGAGGGTGGGATCATTCAAGGTTTGGGATACGCGTTGTTCGAAGAACGCTTACTCGACGAGCGCCTTGGCCTGCCGCTCAATCCGACGATGCACGACTACAAGATTCCGACGATCGCCGACATTCCGGTGATCGACGCGTTCTTCGTCGACACACCGGATCCGGTGGCGAATCACACTGGGGCCAAGGGTCTCGCCGAGCCGCCGATCATCGGCGCGGCGCCGGCGATCGCGAACGCTGTGGCGAACGCGCTCGGCGTCGATGTGACGGAGATTCCGCTCACGCCGTGGCGCGTGTTGTCGCTCGGCACGCCACGATAGTGACTGCTCACATTGGTGTGCTCGCCGCGAGCGCGGCGCTCGTAGCCGCCGCATGCGTACGACCCATGCACAGGGAATCGTCGCCCGAGCCCGGTCAGCTGGCAACAACTTGGTACGCCGGCGGCGCGGACTGCGCGAACACGCCGCAGTTTCGCGTGCAGCCGTACAACGACGACTTCGTCATTCTCCGCCAAGCAGCCTGCACCAACTACGAGAAGCCGTTCCTCTATCTGATCTTCGGGCGAGATCGCGCGCTGCTGTTCGATACCGGAGCGGGGAAGGTCGACGTCGCGGCGCACATCAATCGTCTCATTCACGACTGGCTGACCCGCAATCAGCGCGCGTCGATCGCGCTCGTCGTCGCACACAGTCACGCCCACGGCGACCATGTCGCCGGCGACTCACAGTTCGTGCATCGACCGAACACCGTCGTCGTGGGTCGTGACACCGCAGCGGTTCGCGCCTTCTTCGGCATCACGCGATGGCCAGGAGACAGCGGTTCCATCGATCTTGGCGGACGCGTGCTGGACGTTCTGCCGATTCCCGGTCATCAACCGGCGAGCATCGCGCTTTATGACCGGCGGACGGGAATTCTACTCACCGGCGACACCTTCTATCCGGGACGACTTTACGTTCGCGACACCGCGGCGTTCGCGAACAGCATCGACCGCCTCACCGATTTTGTCGCGCACCATCGCGTGACCCACATGTTGGGCGCGCACGTCGAGAACACGCGAGCTCCGTTTCGAGACTATCCGGTGGGTACGGTCGACCAGCCCGACGAGCACCAACTCGACCTGGGTCGCGCGCAGCTGATCGAGCTCGACTCGGTCGTGCGCGGCATGCGCGGACACATGACGCGCACGGTGTTGCGCGATCTCACGGTGTGGCCGCAACCCTGAACGCGCGATAGACACGGAGACCCTGGAAACGTTGGATGCCGCCGAACCGGCCCGTCAACGCCGCCAGGGCGGAACGCCGTCCTTGCGTTTGAGGTCGGGATTTTCGCGATAGAGCGTCGCCGTGTGACCTATGACCTGGACGACGTCGGCGTGCATTGCGGTCGCGAGATCGTTGGCGGCTTGCTTGGCCGTGACTGCGGCGTTCTTGGTGAACTGGATCTTCACCAGCTCGTGGGTCCGCAACGCATCGTCCACACTTTGGCGGAGTGCGTCGGTCAACCCATGTTGACCGACGTGGACCGTGGCGGTGAGGTGGTGCGCCTCGCCGCGGAGTGTGGCTCGCTGCTTCGATGAGATGGCCATGCCTCAAGCTACAGCGGACCGCTAGTACTCGTACGGCTGCCCCGCGTTGTGCTTGCCCCGATCCGCGCGTGCTATGCCGCCGAGCGCTTCATACGGATCGATTGGATCGCCGTTCCAGTATTTTCCGTCGGCCGGCCAGCGCATGACTTGGAAATGCAGGTGCGGCGTGTCCTTCGGCGCATTGCCCGTCGTGCCGACATAGCCGAGCGTGTCGCCTTTAGCGATCGTACGGCCGGGCGACATGGCGTCGTTGTAGTGATCCATGTGCGCGTAGTAATAGACAAGCCGGTTCTCCGAATCGACGGTGTACATCGAGATTCCGCCGAGCGAGTTGGTCGTCATGCGAAGGATCTTTCCGTCGTCGGCAGAGAGAATGGGCGTGCCTCGCGGAGCGAGAATGTCGATCGCGCGATGGACGCGACCGCCGTCGCGGGGCTCGCTGAACGAATCCTCCACCTTCGACATGTCGGCCCCAGCGACGGGAAGTACGATGTGCCGCGTGAGCAAGAGCTCGTCGCTCGCCGAGACGACTGGGGCGGGTGCATCCGCTGCGGAGGTCGCCACACCAGCCGGCGTGGACGGACTGGGCGTGCCTTCGGGCATAGGATAGTACAGCACCGGTCGCGCGCACGCCGCCGCGACGCTCGCGAGGAGACTGATCCCGCTGAAGAAGCGACTGGTGTTCATCACCCACATGACGACTCGACTCAGCGGACGTTCCATTAGGGCGTGGTCCGCTGCGCCAGTTTCGCATTCAATCCCGTGGTGCGAACGAGTGCGACGAACCGCGGATCGCCCCGCAGCGGGTCGAAGAAATTCTCGGCGAGGGACTCGCTGGAAAAGAACGAATCGCGATCGGCCGCAGCCCTCTGCAGCAGCGTCAGTGCATGCGGGTTGTCGCCAAGCCCGATGTAGATTCGTGCCGCCGCCGCCGCGGCGCCGCTGACTCCATGCGTTGCGTCCGCCTCGAGCCCTTTCGCCAGCTCCTGGGCGCGCCGCGTGTTGCCGGATTTCGCGTAGGCAAATCCCAACAGGCCGAGCGTCTGCACGGATGACGTGTCGAGCCGAGCGGCCACCTCGAGCTCGCGAATCGCCTCGGCCGTGCGACCGAATTGCAGATACACGCCGCCGAGCATGAACCGCGTCACCAGCAGCGTCGAGTCGAGCTCCACGGCGCGCCGGCCGGCGGCAATGGCCGGGTCTTGCGCCCGAGCGACAGCGAGCGCGAGCGCGTAGGAGCCGAAGGCAATCGGCGACAGCGGGTCGAGCTCCGTCGCCCGATTCAGCTGCGCCGCCGCCTCAGCCGTTCGTCCATTGAGGAGCAGCATCTCGCCGTACCACTGGTGCGCCGCCGCGTAATTGGGCTCGAGCTTGAGGGCGCGCCGGTAGTCGCGCTCAGCGTCGGACCAAAGCCAACCTGCCTGCAGCATGGTGGCGCGCGACGCGAACGCGTCGGGCAGCGTGCTGTCGAGCGCGACCGCACGATTGATCGCCGCGAGGGCGAGCGGCAAGACGGAGTCCGCCCGTATATGCGCGTACAACGGGAGCAACGCATAGACGCTGCCCATGCCCGCGTAGGCGCGGGCGAACATCGAGTCTCGCTTGGCGGCTTGTTGGAAATAGTCCAGAGCGCGCCGGAGGCTCGTCTCCCCGCGTTTGTCGAAGAAGTAGCGGCCGCGCAGGTACAGGTCGTACGCCTGCAGATCCGTGGTGCCGTGGTCGTTGTTCGCGGTGGCGCTGGCTGCCACGGTTGTTTTCGCCGTGGTCGCGCTCGCGCCCGACAGTTCCGGCGAGATCGCCGCGACGATCGCGCTCGAGATGTCGTCCTGCACCTTGAACACGTCCTTCGACTCGCGCTCGAACATGTCCGACCAGACGGTGAAGCCGTCGGCGGTGTTCACGAGGCGCGCGGTCACACGCATGCGGCCACCTTCGCGCTGCACGGTCCCAACTAGCACCATGCTCGCGTTGAGCGCCTTCGCCAGCTCGATCGGGCTTGCCGCCTGCTCGCGAACAACGCTCTCGGTCCCCGAGGCAACGCGGAGGCCCGGAATTCGACTCAACGCGTTCGTCAACTCCGCGGTCATTCCCGCTGCGAAGTACGCGTCGCTCGTGTCGCGGCTGATGTTGACGAGCGGCATCACGGCGATCGACTTCATCGCGGCAATGGCCGGGGCGGGGGTGGTCATCGTTCCCGCCGCGGTCGCCGCAGGGGAATGCCGATTGGAAAACCATGCGCCACCGGCGGCAACGGACGCGAGAATCCCGGCGCCGGCGAGCGCCCAGAGGACTCGCTTGGGTCGCCCCGACTTGGGCGCCGGCAGCGACAAGAACGTTCCGCTGACGACCGCGGGATCCTCGAGCGCGCGGGCCACGTCGGCGGCGCTCTTGGGACGATTCGCCGGCTCCTTCTCGAGCAGACGCATGATGAGCGCCGCAAGTGCCTCGGGCACGTCGTAGCGACGCGTCGCGATCGGCGGCGGTGCTTCAGTCAATTGAGCGGCGAGCAGTTGCTGCGGCGCTCGGCCGTGAAACGGCGGCGTGCCGACGAGCATCTCGTAGCCGACGATGCCGAGCGCGTAGAGGTCGGCGCGGTGGTCGGTGTTGGGATCGCCGGCGGCCTGCTCGGGCGCCATGTACGCCGGCGTGCCGATCGACGTGCCGACGAGCGTGATCGTACCCGATCGCGTGCTCGTCGCGGAACGATTGCTCTCGCGTGACGCCGAGAGCGCCTTGGCGACGCCGAAGTCGGTCACCGTCGCCGAGCCCGACGAGAGCAAGATGTTGTCGGGCTTGATGTCGCGGTGGATGATGCCACGGCCGTGCGCGTAGACGAGCGCGCGCGACACGTCCTTGAGAATGCTGACCGCCTCGCGCACCGAGAGCGGACCACGCGACAGCCGCGCGCGGAGCGACTCGCCCTCGACGAACGGCATGATGAAGAACGGCAGACCGTCCGTCTCGCCCGCGCTCAGCACCGGCACGATATGGGGATGCTGCAGCGCGGCGGACAACATGATCTCGCGCTTGAATCGATCGACGGAGACCGTGGCGGCGAGCTCGTACGGCAGCACCTTGATGACGACGTTTCGCCCAAGCGAGTTGTCGCGAGCAACGAATACGCTCGACATCCCGCCGCCGCCAAGCTCTCGCTCGATGGTGTAGGCCGCGCCTAAAGTCCGCTGGAGCTCGTCTCGAAGGGCCGTCACGTCGAATACAGGGAACCTGCGGGATGCATCAAATTACGCCCCGCTCACAACTTGAGACAGCATGAGCACCGGGAAAGGTTCTTCATGCCGGGAAGTTTTACCGAATCCGGACGCGCGCAGTTCCGCACTCTTACCCTGTTGCTGCGAATCTGGTCTCAATTACATTCCGCCCATGTCTGATCACATCGATCGTTACGTTCCCGCCGAGACGAATGGCGGATGGGGTATTGCCGCCGGCGTCATCGTGTTTACCGTACTCTGCATCGTCACGGTCACGTACATCCACAAGCAAACGTACAAGCATCCGACCGACGTCACCTGGCACGGTAAAGGCTCTGGCGACGCAGCGACGCCGCGCGCTGGAGAAGCTGGCCGCTGACCCTTGGGAGTTTCGAGTGCCGGGACCTTCGGGTCCCGTTTTTTTTGGGAACAGCGCGGCCGCGGAATCCGCGGAATCAACGGAAACTGCCACCGACTGCTCGTGGATGACGGACTTGCTCGCTACGAGCCCGGATTTATTGTGGGACTGCCGCTCGGGAGGCCGACATGAAACGTCCCAAGCGGCAGTCCCGCAGAATCGTTCCGGCTCCCTGACATCGGCGATCTCGCGCACGTGAAGTCATTCCGTGCAGTTTCCGTAAGCTCCGTGGAATTCCGCGGCTCCAATTGCCCGCCAACGTGGCCGGGCTCGCGGATTCGCGTCGACAGCCGTTTCTTACTGGCGTGACTCATCCCTTCCTCTATCAACGCGCGACGTCCGTCGACGACGCGGCACGCCGACTCGCCGCGCCGGGCGCGATGTCGCTCGGCGGCGGAACCGATCTCCTCGTCGCGATCGCGGAGGAGATCAGTCGGCCCGATGTGCTCATCGACCTGCGCACGATTCCCGACAGTGCGGGCGTTCGAGTGCTTGGCGACGGAAGCCTGCGGATCGGAGCTTCGACACGCGTCGCGGATCTTGCCGACGACCCATTGGTCCGCGACCGATTCCCCGCTCTCGCCCAGGCATGCGACGTCGTCGGCACGCCGGCGTTAAGGCACATGGGCACGATCGGTGGGAATCTTTGCCAGCGACCGCGCTGCTGGTACTTCCGTCGTTCAATTCCCTGTCTCAAGAACGGCGGATCGGCGTGTCCCGCGGTCGACGGGGAGAATCAATACCTCGCGATTCTCGACAACGGGCCCTGTCA
Source organism: Gemmatimonadaceae bacterium (assembly GCA_036392315.1). Taxonomy (GTDB): domain Bacteria; phylum Gemmatimonadota; class Gemmatimonadetes; order Gemmatimonadales; family Gemmatimonadaceae; genus JAQBQB01. The sequence continues at coordinate 1,648 of DASVYG010000180.1, read as the reverse complement.
CATCGTCCACCCGTCTGATCCGGCCGTTGCGCTGACAGCGCTCGATGCCAGGGTCGAGATCGTGTCGGGAGGCGGAGTGCGCGAGGTTCCGATCAGCGAATTCTACACATTGCCAAGCGACCGGCTCGATCAGGAGACCGTGCTCGCGTTCGGCGAGTTCGTCTCGGCGATCGTGCTGCCGGGGGAGGCAGCGGGCGGCGTGCAGCAGTATCGCAAGCTGATGCAGCGCGACGCCTGGGATTTCGCTCTCGTCAGCATCGCGGGCTGCAAACGGACGAACGGCGACGTCCGCATCGTCCTCGGCGGTGTCGCGCCGCGACCATGGCGGGTGAATACGTCGATCGAAGAGGACGTGGCGTCCGGCGGCCTGGACGAGGATACGATCGCCACGCTCGCCGAACGCGCGCTTTACGACGCGCGGCCGCTGGCGAAGAACGGGTACAAGGTCGAGCTCGCGGCGTCGCTGCTCCGTGAAACCATCGCGCAATTGGCATAAGCTGGCCCGAAACGGGCGGTGTCGAGTGAGAAAAGGCGCTCGACCCGGGCCGACCACTAGCCACTGTGGGCTAAACCCGAGTAATTTTATCTGCTTAGCTGAATCCGCCTGAATTCACGGCGGAGACTCGCCGCAAAATGCGCAGCCGACGAGTCCGCAAACGATTCACCGAAAACGAGTTGCGCTGCGCGCTCCGGGAACGAGGTTCGCCTTTCCGGAACTTGCCGTCCAACACCACGGCATGCACGCTGGCCCAACACGTTGGAGCACCGATGAGTAGTAGTTCAATCGAGAACCTGATCAGCCGAGAGTACCAGCACGGATTCGTGACCGACATCGAGTCGGACACGATGCCAGCCGGACTGAGCGAGGACGTCGTCCGCGCCATCTCGGCAAAGAAAGGCGAGCCCGCGTTCATGGTCGAGTGGCGGCTCAAGGCGTATCGGCGCTGGCTGTCGATGAAGGAGCCGCATTGGCCGAACGTCACTTACGGCCCGATCGACTACCAGGCGACGAGCTACTACTCCGCGCCGAAGACCAAGAAACCGCTCGGCAGCATCGACGAGGTCGATCCGGAGCTGCTCAAGACCTACGAGAAACTCGGCATTCCGCTGTACGAGCAGAAGATGCTCGCCGGCGTCGCCGTCGACGCGATTTTCGATTCGGTGTCGGTCGGAACGACGATGCGCTCGGAGTTGGCCAAGCACGGCATCATCTTCTGCTCGTTCGGCGAGGCGCTGCGCGAGCATCCCGACCTGGTCGAGAAATATCTCGGCTCGGTCGTGCCCTACAGCGACAACTTCTTCGCGGCGCTCAACAGTGCGGTGTTCTCCGACGGCTCGTTCGTATACGTCCCGAAAGGCGTGCGCTGCCCGATCGAGCTCTCGACGTATTTCCGCATCAATTCGGCCGACACCGGACAGTTCGAGCGAACGCTCATCGTCGCCGACGAGGGCGCGTACGTCAGCTATCTCGAGGGCTGCACCGCGCCCAAGCGCAGCACGAATCAACTGCACGCCGCGGTCGTCGAGCTGGTCGCGCTCAAGGGCGCGACGATCAAGTACTCGACCGTGCAGAACTGGTACGCCGGCGACAAGGAAGGTCGCGGCGGCATCTACAACTTCGTGACCAAGCGTGGCAAGGCCGCGGAGA
>DASVYG010000179.1:0-4570 GCA_036392315.1 Gemmatimonadaceae bacterium | reverse complement strand
GCGCGCACAAAGCGCGGCACCACCCGACGTTCTCAAACGTGCGCCGCTGTCGGTGACGGGCCGCGGCACATGCCCGCCGGCGGTGACTCCTCACGCACCGACGAATCAACAACGACGTCAAGCACGTGACCTCGCCGAGCGTGCGCAGCAGGCCGCCATTCTCGGCGACAGCCTCTCGGCGCGCGACCAACTTCGCCAAGCCGCGCAGCTCGATCCGACCGATCCCGATATCGCGTATCGTCTCGCCCGGGCGAGTGAGACATCCGCAGCCGTCGACGACGCGGTGACGGAGTACTGTCGCTTTCTAGCGTTATCGCCGTCTGCGCCCGAGAGCGCGGAGGCGCGAGAAAAGGTGGCTTCGCTCGCTCGCCCCACATTGAGCCTTCAGGCGCGCTCAGCGGAGACAACGTTCCGTGCCGGCATTGCCGCGTACGAGCGAGGCCAATTGGTGGAGGCGGAGGCGGGGTTCAACGCCGCGATCACGAGTCAGCCCACGTGGGCCGATGCGTATTACGATCGTGCGCTCGTGCTGCTCAAGCGCGGGCAACGCGAGCCCGCGGCGCGCGATTTCGAGCAGTATCTCCGCCTCAAGCCGGATGCCGACGATCGCGCGCTCGTCGCTGCGCGAATCGATGCGCTGCGTCGTGCAACGCCGTCGCCCGGCAACGCGCTGGCGATGGGCCTGGTCATTCCTGGTGCCGGGCAGTTCTATACGGGCCGCCCGCTGCGGGGTGCCGTGTCGTTTGTTGCCGCGAGCGCCGCGTGGGCGTTGGCGCTTCAGCAGAGCACGAAGACGATAACCGTGCAGCAGACGGCAACGGACCCGTTCGGCAATCCGTACACGTTTACGACGACTCGGTTGAAGACCGATCGGCCGAATTTGATCCCCGGCATCGCCGGCGCCGGTGCGATCACGATCGGGGGCGCGATCGAGGCATTCGTATTTGCGAATAATGAGCGTCGTTCGGGGAACCGGTACTCGCTGTCCGTTGTGCCCACTCGAGACGCTCTCGTGGTGCGATTGAGCCTGTCGCGGTGACGAGGAGCGTGTAGGGCCTTTCCCACTCGATCTTTCGTTGCGTTTTGCGACGATAATCGTTATCTTAAGAGAAGCAGCGGAGGGCGGAAAACGCACTCCACATTTCAGGAATAAGCCGGGCCCTGACATTGCTCAGGGCCCTTTTTTGTTCCGGCTGCGACACGTTCGGCTGAGTTGGCCGGGTGTGTGAAGTGAGCCCATCGTGAGGGCCGAGATCACGAATACACCAGGTTGGTCGGCCAGTACGGCATTTCCGGACTCCGACACGCCAAACAACACCTAGGAGCTCCACAATGCGTACGACCGGCACGGTTAAGTGGTTCAACGATGCGAAGGGCTTTGGCTTCATCACGCCCGAGAATGGTGACAAGGATTGCTTCGTTCATCATTCGGCCATCCAGGGCAACGGCTACAAGTCCCTCGCCGAGGGCGAGCGCGTCGAGTTCGACGTCGTGCAGGGTCAGAAGGGCCCGGCCGCTGAGAACGTCTCCAAGCTCTAAGGGCTGACGAGTCATTGGCCGAGCGACCTTCGCTCAGTAACGTGTGCCCCGCTCGACAGGTGCTCGGGCGGGGCATTGTCATTTTCCGCCACAAAAGCATGCTCGCCGGACGGTACGCCGCTTGACGGCGAATGAGGAGATTTAAATGAGAGTCGTACCCGAACGCATCGACCTGACGTGGATTGGCACGTTGACCGACGAAGACTTGATCGCGATCGAGGCGCGGCTCCACGCGCGATTCTCGACGCTCGAGCGTCGTGAGAAGAAGGTCCACGGACCGAAGTATCAGCTCTTCCGCAGCCCACCCGACGTGATGGACGCCTGGGATCGCTGGTGTCGAGTGAACACCGCGACGCGCAGCCGCTCACTGAACCCTCGGAGGCCGCGATGACCAGCGTCCCCATCGAGCGTCAAGCCGAGCCGCGGGCGCGACAAGAATGGCGCGCGGTGATCAGCCGGTATCAGCAATCGGACGTCGGCCGGTCAGTCATGCAAGTGGTGACGACGCTCGTTCCGCTCGCGGCGACGTTCTATCTCATGTTCCTGTCACTGGCGTTGCCGTACTGGACGACCCTGCTGCTCGCGCTACCCGCGGCGGGCTTGCTCGTGCGCACCTTCATTATCATGCACGACTGCTCGCACGGATCGTTCTTTCCGTCGCGCCGCGCCAATGATCTGACTGGCTGGATCACCGGCGTGCTCACGCTGACCCCATTCGGTCAGTGGCGACACTCGCACGCGCTCCATCACGCCTCGTCGGGCGATCTCGACCGACGCGGCAATGGTGACGTCGACACGCTCACCGTGCGCGAATATCTCAGCCGCTCGCGCTGGGAACGCATCAAATATCGAATCGTTCGGAATCCGTTCATCCTGTTCGGCATCGGACCGATCCACTTCATGATCACCAACCGCATCCCGCCCAAGGGTGATCGGCTTCGGGGGCGCGAGGCGGTCAGCGTGTGGTCGGCGAACCTTGGCATCGTTGCGATTGTCGTCGCACTCTCGTTGTGGATCGGCTGGCGTGCCCTCTTTCTCATCTACTTTCCCCCGATGTACATCGCTGCGGCGGCGGGCATCTGGCTTTTCTACGTGCAGCATCAGTTCGAGGGCACGTATTGGAAGGATCATGGCGACTGGGACTACGCCACGGCGGCGATCCGCGGCAGCTCGTACTTCAAGCTCCCGGCGGTCCTGCAGTGGTTCACCGGTAGCATCGGATTGCACCACATCCATCACCTTGGCCCGCGCATTCCGAACTATCGGCTTCAGCGCTGTCACGAGGAGAATCCGATGTTCCACGACGTGACCGTGCTGACCATCCGTCAGAGCGTGCACACGCTGCGACTGGCGCTGTGGGACGAGAGCACCGAGCAGCTGGTCGGCTTCCGCCATCTGAGAAACCTTCCGCGGCCCGTATCGCTCTCATCCTGAGCTCTCCGGCCGCGTCATTCTGAGCGAAGCGAAGGATCTGCTGTACTCAACAGCAGATCCTTCGTCGTTTCACTGCTCAGGGTGACGCGCATGGGGCGGCGAGAGGCTCAGGACAGCACCGACGACAGGACGAGCGCGATCGCCGCGCCGCTCATCAGCACCGCCGACAAGATCCCGAGGACATTCAGTCCTCGCGAATTTCGGTGCGCGCCCATGACGCGATCGTTGTTGCAGACGACGAGAATGATGATGATCAGCGGCGGTGCGAGCAGGCCGTTGATGACGGCCGACCAGATCAACAGCCGGATCGCGTTCACATGGGCGAGACTCAGCCCCATGCCGGCGAACATCGCTACGGCGATGACTCCGTAGAACTGCCTGGCCGTATGAATCTTCTCATCGAGTCCAGCCCGCCACGCCGCGGCCTCGGCGATCGCATACGCCGCCGATCCGGCCAGCACCGGGATGCCGAGCATTCCCGTTCCCACCAGGCCTGCGGTAAAGAGCAACGCGGCGCCGGCACCCGCCAAGGGTCGGAGCGCCGCGGCCGCTTGATCCGCCGTTTGGACGTCGGTGATCCCGGCAGTGTGAAGCGTCGCCGCGGCGGTCAGGATGATGAAATACATGATTGCGTTGGAGAACAGCATCCCGGCGTTCACGTCGCGCTTGGCGGCGCGCAGCTCGCGCTGCACCGCACGCTGCGGCCGCCCGATGAGTCGCTGACGCCAGAGCGCGTCGTGCTCGGCGTTCTGCGCCGCTTGCCAGAAGAACAGATAGGGCGAGATGGTCGTGCCCAGGATTGCCACGAAGGTGATCAGATAGTCCTTCGACCATCTCACGCGGGGAATGAGCGTCCCCGAAAAGACCGCCGACCAATCCGGGTGCGCGAGGAATCCGGCCAAGACATAGCTGAATAGCGCCAGCGTCAGCCACTTGAGCACACGAGTCATTCGCTCGTATGACGCGAAGACCAGCAGCGACAGAATGAGAACAGCCGACGCTGGGACGAACCAGACTGATCGAATGCCGGTGAGCAAGCTCGCCGCCGCAGCCATTCCAGCCAAGTCCGCCGCGATGTTCACCGTGTTGCCGAACATGAGCATTCCACAAACGAGCCACAACAGCCACCGCGGATAATGCTCGCGAAGCACGGTCGCGAGCCCGCTCCGCGCGACGATTCCGATCCTGGCGCACATGAGCTGCACCGAGGCCATGAGCGGCAGGGTGACGAGCGCGATCCACAGCGTCCCGTAGCCAAACGCCGCGCCCGCTTGGGAGTACGTCGCGATGCCGCTCGGATCGTCGTCGGCAGCGCCTGTGATCAACCCGGGCCCGAGCTCCCGCGCGCGCGATCGAAGTCGTTGCGTGGGACCTTGCGCCCGAGACCGGTAGGGACGCGGCGTACCGCGCCGATCGGACGGCGTGGGAGTAGTCATTGGCGGAGCCGTCGGTAGGTCGTTGGCGGGCGGCTCGGAGATCGGCTCCATACATCACAAAGTGCACAAGCCGAGCCATTTACATCGCGCGCCGTCGCGCCCGCCGGACCCGCGACGCTTGCGACCGCCCGCCGCGACGCACATGTTGGCCGCCCAGCCTC
>DASVYG010000178.1:0-16954 GCA_036392315.1 Gemmatimonadaceae bacterium | reverse complement strand
CGGTCTCGCCGCCATTGCCCTGACGGATCACGATACGGTCGCCGGCATCGCCGAAGCCACGGCGACCGCCGAGGAGCTGGGACTGCGGGTCGTTCCAGGCGTCGAGCTGAGCGCCGTCGAAGGCGATGTGGAAACTCATATCCTCGGACTCCACTTGTCCGATACGCGCGAACTCGAGGCACGGCTCATCGGGCTTCGCGACATGCGGCGGACGCGGGCGGAGCGGATGGTGCAGCGGCTGAACGAACTCGGTGTGCGCATCGATTTCGCGTCCGTGCTCGAGCAGGCGGCGGGCGGCGCAATCGGACGTCCGCACGTGGCGCGGGCCATGATCGCCGAAGGCTGGGCGGTCGACTTCCGCGACGCGTTCGATCGATACCTGGGCAACGGGCGCCCGGCCTACGTCACGAAAGAGCGCCTTGCCGTATCCGAAGCGACGATGTTGATCCATCGCGCCGGCGGCCTAGCCATCCTCGCGCACCCGTCGCATTCGGGAACGCGCGAGCGAATCGCCGCCTTCGTCGAGCAAGGAATGGACGGCGTCGAGGTTCGTCATCCAAGCCATTCAGCCGAGGACACAGCCCGTCTTGCCGCCTTGGTCGAGCATTTCTCGTTGGTGCCGAGCGGCGGATCGGACTGGCATGGGTCGAGCGACGGGCCACGCACGCTCGGCATGATGCGCGTACCGGCTGAGTGGCTTGGTCGCCAGGACAATCGCATTCGCGCGCGGGCCGCATAGCGATCGACGGAGGGTGACGCATGGATCTCCGTGGACGAGTCGCATTAGTCACCGGGGCAGGGCATCGTGTTGGGCGGGCTATCGCCGTCGCACTCGGCGGCCGCGGTATGCGCGTCGCTGTGCACTACAACGCGGCGGCTGCCGGCGCGGAGGAGACACTCCGACAGATCCGCGGTGTCGGTGGCGACGGAATCATCGTGGCGTCCGACTTGACGCGGCACGATGCGGCGCCCGCGCTGATCGGCACAGTCGTGTCCGAGCTCGGCGCGTTGGACGTGCTGGTCAACTCAGCGGCGGTCATGGTTCGCATGCCGTTCGGCGAAATCATGCCGCAGCAGTGGGACGATGTCATGGCGCTCAACCAGCGCGCGCCGTTCTTCCTTGCCCAGGCGGCGGCGGCGCATCTCCGCGCGGCGCACGGAGTGATCGTCAATATCGCCGACCTCGCGGCGTTCGAAACGTGGCCAGCCTACATACCGCACGGCCTCTCCAAGTCGGGCGTGGTGTACATGACGCGCGCGCTGGCGCGCGTGCTCGCGCCCGAGGTGCGCGTGGCGGGTGTCGCACCGGGGACCGTGTTGCTGCCCGACAACTGGGATCCAGGGAGCGCCGAGCATCTGCGACAGACGACCCCGCTCGAACGAAATGGGAGCCCGGCCGACGTGTCGTCGACGGTGTTGTTCATTCTCGAGTCCGACTACTTGACCGGCGAGACGATCATTGTCGATGGCGGGCGACACGCGCGGCACTGAGGACAGGCCGTGCTCGTGGCTGGGCGAGCAACCAGAGCAATTCCCAGGTCGGCTAGATTAGATCATTATCGAAATGCGATGGGCCACCATGGCCCGTCGGACACGAGGAATGGACGTGGGCACAACGCTGAAATACGACGTCGTCATCATCGGGGCAGGGCCGGCCGGGATGTGCGCGGGAATGTACGCCGGCCGAGCGATGCTCAAGACGGTCGTGCTCGAGCGAATCGAGCCGGGTGGCGAGCTGCTCAATACCGAAGTGATCGAAGACTATCCGGGATTCGAGCACATTCTCGGACGCGATCTCGCCGTCAAGTTCGCCGACCATGCGGCCAAGTTCGGCGCCGAGTTCAAGAATGGCGTCGTGGTCGAGAACGTTCAGCGGCGCGACGACGGGACTTTCGTGACGCGTACGGAGTCGGGCGATGTCTACCTCTCGCCGGTCGTGATCATCACGGCGGGCGGAACGCCGGTCAAACTCGGCATTCCCGGCGAGATCGAATACGCCGGCAAGGGCGTGTCTTACTGCGCCATCTGCGACGGAGCGTTCTTCCGACGCCAGACGATCGCGGTGGTGGGAGGCGGCGACGCGGCAACCGAGGAAGCGGACTTCCTCACCCGATACGCCGACAAGGTGTATCTCATCCATCGCCGAGACGAATTGCGCGCGTCGAAGATCCTGCAAAAGCGGCTCTTCGACAATCCGAAGATCGAGGTCATTTGGAACACCACGGTGGAAGAAGTCATGGGTGACGAGCAGGGTCTCGTGAGCTCGCTCAAGCTGCGTGACGTGAACACCAACGCCACGCGAGATCTGGCCGTTACCGGGCTGTTCGTGTTCGTTGGATTCCGGCCGAATTCGGGCATCATCGACGGCCACGTGGACCACGACGAGATGGGATACCTGCTGACGGACTCGAACATGCAGACGAGCATGCGCGGGCTCTTTGCCGCGGGCGATCTCCGGTCGCAACTCACTCGGCAAGTGACTACAGCGGTGGGCGACGCGACGACAGCCGCGATCGCCGCCGAGAAGTACCTCAAGGCGCTTGCCGACGGTGATGCCAGCGAGGCAATTGTCGGCTCAGGCGGCTACGCAATATGAAGTTCGCCGAACGTACGGTCGGACCGTTCCAAGAGAACGCGTATTTGGTGGTCGACGAGACGACGAATCGGGCGGTCTTGATCGATCCCGGCGCCGAGCCGGATGAGATTCTCACCATGGTCCGCGACTCCGGCGCGACGCTCGATGCGATCTGGCTCACGCACGCCCACCTCGACCACATCGGCGCTATTGCGGCGGTGCGACGCGAGTGGAAAGTGCCCGTGCACCTGCATCCGAGCGACCTTCCGCTCTACGTGCGCGCGACAGATCAGGCGGCCTTCTACGGCCTTCCGTTCGAGCAGCCGGACAATCCCGACGTCGAGCTCGCGGACGGCGACGTCCTGACCGTCGGGTCACTCAGCTTCGACGTGCTGCATACGCCCGGGCATTCCCCGGGGCACGTCGTCTTCAAGTGCGAGGAGACGGTGTTCGGCGGCGACTTGTTGTTCTCCGGATCGATCGGTCGGACAGACCTCCCGCTCTCCGATCCCGACCGCATGGTGTCGTCACTCGCGCGGATTTGCGAGCTCGACGATACGACGGTGGTTCACCCAGGACACGGGCCCGCGGTGACCGTGGGGCGCGAGAGAGCCACGAATCCGTTTCTGAGCGGCTTGGCGACGGCCGCCCGCTCGCCGAAGCGGTAGACGACGCGGTGCCTCGGGTCACTCCATCACTCATCGAAGTCGCCGTACTGGCCTTCTGGCTTGGCGCCGCGGCGTTCTTCAGCATCGGCGTCGCGCCGGTCCTGTTCGAGGTGCTTCCAACGCGAACGCTCGCGGGCGAAGTCGTGGGACGCCTGCTTCCGGGCGTGTTCTACTCCGGCATGGTCGTCGGCGTGTTGATCGTCGGCATCGAGATCGCTTCGCGCGGGGCGTGGAGTTGGCGTGGGCGCGAAGTGTTTGGCGCGCTCATCGTGGTCTCATGCGCGATCGCCCAGCTCATCGTGAGTCCGCGCATTGCGCGCCTACGCGCCGACATCGCCGGGCCAATCGACAGCCTGCCGGTCGACGATGCCCGACGGATGATGTTCGGCCGGCTGCACGGCGTGAGCGTGGCCTGGCTCGGCGTTGCGATGCTCGCCGCGATCATCGCGCTGGTGCTGTCGGCGCGAACACTCGACTCGCGGGGCTGAGCGCACGCGACGCTCGCATTCTTCATACGACACTCATTCGACATCGATTATGACAGACACTCGGCGTGAGAAGGACCCGCTCGGCCCGTTGGACGTGCCGGTCGACGCGTTGTACGGTGTGCAGACGCTACGCGCGAAGCAGAACTTTCCGATCAGCGGCATGCGTCCGCTCGAGGCGTTCGTGCTCGCCCAGGTGTGGATCAAGAAGGCCGCCGCGTTGACCCACAAGGAGACCGGGCGCCTCGACGCGCGCCTGGCCGACGCCATCGTGCAGGCGGCCGACGAGGTCATCGCCGGACAGCACCGCGATCAGTTCATCGTCGATCCATACCAGGCGGGGGCGGGAACCTCGCACAACATGAACGCCAACGAAGTGCTCGCCAATCGCGCCAACGAGATTCTTGGCGGAAAGCGGGGCGAGTATGCGCCGGTGCATCCGAACGATCACGTGAATATGGCGCAGTCGACGAACGACACGATCCCGACGAACATCCGCCTTGCCTGTCTGTCGCAGCTCGCGCCGCTGAGGAAGGCGTTCGATAACCTGCACGATGCGCTGGCGGCGAAAGGCCGTGAGTTCGACGGCATCGTCAAGGCCGGACGTACGCATTTGCAGGACGCGATGCCGATTCGTCTCGGACAAGAGTTCAAAGCCTACGCTGGATCAGTCGAGCGCGGCCTCCGTCGGGTGATCGAGGCCGCCGAGTACCTCAAGGACCTCGGCATCGGCGGGAGCGCCGTTGGCACCGGCGTAACGGTCGAGGTCGAGTATCCGGAGTTGATGAACAAGTATCTCGAGAAGATCACCGGCCTCGATCTTCGCATCGGCCAGGATCGGGTGCAGCTCATGCAGAGCATGGGCGACGTCGCCGCGTTCAGTGCGCAGCTTCGCGTGCTGGCCATCGACTTGAGCAAGATCGCCAGCGACCTGCGCCTCATGGTCATGGGTCCGCGCACCGGGATCAACGAGATCGCCTTGCCGGCGGTCCAGCCCGGGTCGTCGATCATGCCGGGGAAGATCAACCCGTCCATTCCGGAAATGGTGAACCAGGTCTGTTTCCAGGTGATGGGATGTGACACGACGGTGGCGATCGCCTCGGAGCACGGCCAGCTCGAGCTGAACGTCATGATGCCGGTGATCGCGTTCAACGTGCTGTTGTCGATGCAGATTCTCACCAACGCGACCAACGTGTTGGCCGACAAATGCGTGAAGGGCATCGAGGCCAATCGCGAGATGTGCGAGTACTGGGTCGAGCGGTCGGCGGCGCTCGCCACGGCGCTCGCGCCGCAGATCGGCTACGCGAAGGCGGCGGAGATCAGCAAGCGGTCGGTCAAGGAGGGCGTGCTCATACGCGAGCTGGTCAAGCGCGAGCACGTGCTCCCAGACGATCAGCTCGATGATGTGCTCGATCTCAAGAAGATGACGGAGATCGGCGTCCCCGGCGGAAAGCACGGCGTGCCGGCGGGCGGGTGAGTCCTCATACCCTGATGCGCTGACTTGGGCTAACTTTCCAGCGTGCGAATCACCACCCTTGCCGAATACGGCGTCATCTGCGCGCTCCACTTGGCGCGACGCGCGGTCGAAGGCCCGATCACCGGCCGCGAGATCGCCGAGGTGGAGCGGCTGCCCAGCGACTACGTGGAGCAGATACTGCTTCGCATGCGGCGGGCGGGGATCGTCGCGAGCACGCGCGGCGCACACGGCGGCTACGCGCTGGCTCGGCCGGCCGACCAGATCTCGATTCGCGACGTCATCGAAGCGTCGGAGATGACGACGTTCGATCTCCACTGCGTGTCGCACCCGGTCGAGGAAGAACGCTGCTCGTCGGCGCACAACTGCAGCATCCGCCCCGTGTGGATGTTGCTGCAACAGAAAATCGACCACGTCCTCGAAGGCGTGCATCTCTCGGATCTGCTGGCCGAAGAAAGCGAAGTGCGCACGCGCGTCGGTTTGGTCGCGGTCGCCGAGTCGTCGTCCGACGGCCGGACGCTTCCCATTCTCCAGACGTGATGCATGCCGATCTTCGCGCGATGGAGAGCGGAGCGCGAACTGGCGCGCAAAGCCGCGTCCTTCGTCGCGGCGATTTTTCGCGAGCCTGACCCGGCCGACGTCGAGTGGCTCGCCGCGACCGCAACCCGCGGCGACGCGGACCATGCGCGATGGGAGCTCAGGTACGCGCGTCGCGCCCTCGGACTGATCGCAGCGCAGCGAGACGCGCTCAACGACCGTACCGCGTCGATCGTCGCCAAGGAGATCTCGGAGGCTTTCGACCGCGATCAGAACGTCGCGGCAGGAAAGGTCGAGACGGCCGAGCGTCAATTCAATGCGCGCTTGAGCGCATATCGTGATGGCTTGGCGGCAAAGGCCGGCGCACCGACGCCCGTCCGAATGGGCCAGACGCTCTTCGCCTTCGCCGGCGGCAGCTTCACGCGGCGAGACGAGAACATCGACCGTGCCGGCGAGCTCCTCGGGACGTACCTCGCCGAAGCGAACGAGGCACTGCGCGAGAGCTTCGGCGCTGCCGCTCTCCCGGAGAACGTTGCGCCGAGCGCAATGGGAACGGTGGAACGGTAGAACGGTGGAACGAAACTGAGTTTCGTTCCACCGTTCAAGCGAGCGCCAGCGCGTGGCCTGTAACCGTTCCGCCGCAAAGTGCCGAAGGGGGGACTCGAACCCCCACGGGCTATCGCCCACTGCGCCCTGAACGCAGCGCGTCTACCAATTCCACCACTTCGGCGGCGAGCCAATCAAGTTAGCTTGCAGTGACGAGGGCGTCAACGTATCGCTCGTTGCTGCGCGAAGATAGCTCGTCTAACTTGCTCCACATCGTGCCGAAGAAGCCTCCCACCGACGACAAACACGAGATCAAATCGATCGCCCGGAACAAGCGCGCGCGGTTCGATTACCACATTCTCGAGACGTTCGAGGCTGGGCTCGTTCTCGTTGGAACGGAAGTCAAATCCCTGCGCGACGGCAGAGCAAACATCAGCGATGCCTACGGGATCATCCGCGACGGCGAAGCCTTCCTGCTGAACCTCCACATATCGCCTTATGAACGCGGCGGTTACACCAACCACGAGCCGGAGCGGACGCGCAAGCTGTTGCTCCACCGCAAGGAAATCCGTCGTCTAATTGGGGCCGTCGAGCGGCAGGGGCTGACCCTCATTCCCCTCGAGCTCTACTTCAAGGACGGAGTCGCGAAGGTGGCGCTGGCACTCGGCAAGGGCAAACAGTTGCACGACAAGCGCGAGACCGAGCGTAACCGCGACGCGGAACGCGAGATCGCGCGTGTGGCGCGCGCCCGATGATCTGGTCAGCGCTCATCGCCATGCAACTCGCTGCCGCTACACCGCCGCTCACCGTGAGCGACGGTCATCGGTCCGTTCGCGTCTCGACCGTCGCATCGAGCAAAGGTCCCATGCTGCGCGCCGACGCGCTCGCGACGATGATGCCGATCGATGTCCGTCACGACTCGGCGTCGGCCTACACGGTCGAGATCTGGGGCGCGAGGCTGCAGATCGAGACTGGAGTCCCGATGGTTCGCGCCGGCGACGACGTGTACCCTCTCGCCTCGGCACCGACCATTGACCGCGGGCATCTGATGCTTCCATTGCAGATGATCTCGGAGGTGTTTCCCGTCGCGGTGCCGAACACTCGGTGGGACGTCGCGACGGGACAACTCATCGTGTTCAACGTTGGAAGCTCAGCCGTGAGCGTGCCCCGCACCGTCGCGCAGAACGGCGGAGAGGTGGCGAGGCCGCGGCGCCCGAACTATGACCGGCCCTCTAGCGCCAGCGGCGGCCGACTCCCACCCGTTCCGGCCAAACACTACCGGCGCACCATCATCGTCGATGCCGGGCATGGTGGCGTGGACAACGGAATGACTGGTCCGCTCGGCGGCGGCGGGCCGAAGATCTACGAGAAGGACATCACCCTCGCGGTCGCGAATCGGCTGGGCGCGCAGCTGAGCGCGCGGGGTGTCGACGTGGTGTACACGCGCACGGCCGACACGCTCATCGCGCTCGACGATCGCGGCCGCATTGCCAATCGCGCGGGCGGAGACTTGTTCATCTCGATTCACGTCAACGCGGCGAATCCCAATTGGAAGGATCCCTCTGCCGCGCGCGGCTTCGAGACCTATTTCCTGTCGGAGGCCCGGACCGAAGACGCGCGGCGCGTCGAGCAGATGGAAAACGCCGCCGTCCGATTCGAGGATTCGCCGAGCAAGATTGACCGGGATGATCCGTTGAGCTTCATTCTCAGTGACATGCGGCAGAACGAACATCTCCGCGAATCGAGCGAGTTGGCGGACATCATCCAGCAGAGTCTCGGGAAGATGCACCCGGGGCCGAGCCGCGGCGTGAAGCAGGCCGGCTTCCGCGTGCTCGTCACGGCCTACATGCCAGCGGTGCTGGTGGAGATCGGGTTCGGCACGAACGCGCGCGAAGCCGCCTACATCTCGTCGCCGGCCAAGCAGGATGCGATCGCCGGCGCGATCGCGGACGCGGCGATGAAGTATCTCGACCGGTACGAGCAGCGCGTGAGCGGCGTGCGCGCAGGGTCCGGGCCCGCCCGGTGACGACGGGCACGCGCCTCCGCACCGTCGTACAGAATCTCACATTTCAAAATCCTATCGTCCTCGCCGCCGGCACCGCCGGATACGGCGAGGAGTTGGCAGGCGTCGTTCGGCTCGACACGCTCGGCGGCTTCGTGACGAAAGCGGTGTCCCGCGAGCCGAGGGCGGGCGCGCCCGCCCCGCGCGTCGCTGAATTCGAGGGCGGCATGATGAACGCGGTCGGGCTGGCGAATCCGGGTCTCGAGGTGGTGCGAACCAAGAACGTGCCGTGGCTGGCGACCCATCTCCCGGCAACGCGCAAGATCGTCAACATCGTGGGCTTTACGACCGACGAGTTCGCGCGGGTCGTCGCCGGTTTGGAAGAGGTGCTCGACGGGCCGCAGGCGGCCGCCGTCGACGCGTTCGAGATCAATGTGAGTTGTCCCAACGTGAAAGCGGGCGGCATGGAGTTCGGCGCGGATCCCGCGTCGCTCGAGATCGTCGTTGCCGGCGTGCGGCGAGAGACGCGGCGACCAGTTTTCGTGAAGCTCTCGCCCACGCTGGCCAGCATCGGCGATGCGGCACGTGTGGCAGCCGACGCGGGGGCCGATGGCATCAGCGTGGTGAACACGATTCCCGGCCTGTTGATCGACGTGGAGCGCCGCCGACCGTTGCTTGGCTTCGGCACAGGCGGTGTGAGCGGCCCGGCGATTCTGCCGGTTGGTGTTCTCGCGACGTGGAAGGTGCACAGCGCCGTCGAGCTCCCGATCCTTGGCGTCGGCGGCGTGTCGTCCGCCGAGGACGCGTTGCAGTACATCATCGCCGGAGCATCGCTCGTCGGCATCGGAACGGCGGCGATGCGCGACCCGCGTGCCCCGGAACGGATCGTCGACGGCCTGGAGCGATGGTGCGCTCGGCATGGCGTGAACAGCATCCAAGATCTCACCGGAACACTGGAGTGGCCTCAGTGACCTCAGCGACGCCAATCATCGCGCTCGATGTGCCCACTGCCGAGGATGCGTTCCGAATCGTCGATGAGCTGGCAGAACGGTGTCGCTTTTACAAGGTCGGAAACGAGTTGTTCACGGCGGCGGGTCCGAGCGTGGTCCGAGAGATTCGCGGCCGGGGTTGCGACGTCTTTCTCGATCTCAAGTTCCACGACATCCCGAATACCGTCGCCGGTGGCGTTCGGAATGCCGCGCGGATGGGCGCGAGGCTCGTGACGGTGCACGCCGCCGGCGGTAGCGCGATGCTCGACGCGGCGGTGCAGGCCGTGGGCGATTCGTGCGGAATTCTGGCCGTGACCGTATTGACCTCGCTCGACGCACCGGAAGTTGCCGCGGCGTGGGGACGCACGGATTCGCTAAACGTCTCCGCCGAGGTCGTGCGGCTTGCCGAGCTGAGCGCGGCGGCGGGTGCGCATGGCGTGGTGTGCAGCGGCCGGGAGGCGGCTGCTGTTCGCCGGCGGTTTGGCGCCGATCTCGCCGTGCTCGTTCCTGGTGTCCGGCAAGCAGGCGGGGCAGCTCAGGACCAGGCGCGAGTGGTGACGCCACGGGAAGCGGCCGATGCCGGGGCCCGCTACGTTGTGGTGGGTCGGATGGTGACGGCGGCGCCGGACCGGTGCGCGGCCATGGAGCAGGTCCTTCGCGACCTTGCCTGAACGCGCTTCGAGGCGCCCGAGTGATCGCGGCAGAGGACGCGGCACAAACCGTCCCCTTGCTTGAACTTACTGCCCCAATTACTCTTAGGGTCTGGCCGTAAACTTTTTCGTTCCGAACGAGTTGGAATTTCTGGAGCGCCTGTGAAAGTTCGCACAAGCGTGAAGCCGATCTGTGAGCATTGCAAAGTTGTCAAGCGCAACGGCGTGACTCGCATCATCTGCAAGCGCAATCCCAAGCATAAGCAGCGTCAGGGTTAATCAACCATGGCTCGTATTTCTGGCGTCGATCTCCCGCGCGACAAGAAGGTCGAGATCGGACTGACGTACATCTACGGAATCGGACGACACGCGGCGGCGGACATCATCAAGAAGTCGGGGATCGATGCGTCGCTGCGCGTCCGCGACCTCACCGACGCCGACGTCAACAAGATCCGCGGCGTGATCGAGCGTGAGCACAAGGTGGAAGGCGCGCTCCGCACCGAGGTCGCGATGAACATCAAGCGACTGATGGACATCGGGTCGTATCGCGGCATCCGCCATCGTCGCGGACTGCCGGTTCGCGGACAGCGGACGCACACCAACGCCCGCACCAAGAAGGGTCCGCGCCGCGCGATCGCCGGCAAGAAGAAAGTGACGAAGTAACCGCAACATCAACAGCAAACACACAGTATGGCGACTGGGAAGAAGGCAAAGCGTGTCGTGGAGGCGGAGGGCGTGGCGCACATCAGCGCGACGTTCAACAACACGACCATCACGATCACGGACTCGCACGGGAACACCGTGTCTTGGGGCTCGTCCGGCAAGGCTGGATTCAAAGGCTCCAAGAAGAGCACACCGTTCGCCGCGACCGTCGCGGCCGAGCAGGCCGCTCGCGAGGCGCTGACCTTGGGCGTCAAGCGGGTGCATGTCCGCGTACAGGGTCCTGGCTCGGGTCGCGAGTCGGCGATTCAGGCGCTGGCGACCGCTGGGCTCCAGGTCAAGTCGATCAAGGACGTGACGCCGATTCCGCACAACGGTTGCCGTCCTCCCAAGCGTCGGAGAGTTTGAGACAATGGGTCGCTATACAGGGCCGAGCTGCAGGCAGTGCCGGCGTGAAGGAACCAAGCTGTTTCTCAAGGGCACCAAGTGCTTCACCGACAAGTGCCCCGTCGAGCGTCGTCCATATGCGCCGGGTCAGCACGGTCAGAGCACCGCGCGTCGCCGCAAGTCATCGGAGTACTCGAAGCAGCTCCGCGAAAAGCAGAAGATCAAGCGCATCTATGGCGTGAGCGAGCAGCAGTTCCGGAACACCTTCGAGAAGGTGTCCAAGCTGCCGGGCATCACGGGCCACAATCTTCTCGCGGCACTCGAGAGTCGTCTCGATAACATGCTGTACCGCATGGGTTTCGCGGCCAGCCGTAAAGCGGCGCGTCAGCTCATTCGCCACCGCCACATCGAGATCAACGGCAAGTCGGTCGACATTCCGAGCTACAACGTGTCGCCGGGCGAGGAAGTGCGCATTCGCCAGAAGTCGCGCGAAGTTCAGCCGGTGTTGGCGGCGATGGAGCAGTCGTCGCGTGGCGTTGCGCTGTCGTGGCTGGCGGTTGATCGGGACACGTTCAGCGGCCGAATGCTCGAGCGTCCGTCGCGTCCGAACATTCCGATCGCAGCGCAGGAGCAGTTGGTGGTGGAGTTGTACTCGAAGTAGCAGGGTTGAGGGTCGAGGGTTGAGGGTGGAGGGAAGGTGCGCGGCGCTTCGCGCCGCCTAACGGCATTTGATGGCGCCGTTCAAATAAGTGGCGCGTAGCGCCACGTACCGGCCGTCTACCGTCAACCCTCAACCCTCAACCCTGCAGTTTCGGTCGGGACCCTTACTCCCATTCGAGTCTGCCGCGCGTAAGGGGCGGGGCAGAGCGATGCCGGGCGACCGGCAAGACCATGGACAGGTAATTCTCAATGGCAACTACGATTGATCTCCGCGGACTCGTCCGCCCGCAGCTGGTCGAAGCGACCAAGCGCGAAGACAACCCAAACGTCGCCGAGTTCCGACTCCAGCCGCTCGAGCGCGGCTTCGGTCACACGCTTGGCAACGCCATGCGGCGCATGCTGCTGTCTTCGCTGCGCGGCGCGGCCGTGTGGGCGTTCCGCATCGACGGCGTCGTCCACGAGCACCAGACCATCTCGGGCGTCGTCGAAGACGTCCACCAGATCATTGGCAACCTCAAGACGCTGACACTCACGCTGCCGGAAGACGTGGAGGATGTCGTCCTTCACATCTCCAAGTCTGAAGCCGGCGCCGTAACGGCCGCCGACATCAGCAGCTCGGGTGGCGCGCGTATTGTGGACCCCGGCCACCACCTCTTCACGCTGCAGGACGACCGCGACCTCAACGTCGATCTCTACGTGAACAAGGGTCGTGGCTACGTCGAGGCCGACCAGCACCCGATCGATCGTGGTCTCCCGGTCGATCTCGTCCGCATCGATTCGATCTACAATCCGGTTCGTCGCGCCAATTTCACGGTCGCCGAGACGCGCGTTGGCCAGCGCACCGACTATGATCGTCTCGTGCTCACGGTCGAGACGAACGGCACGATCTCGCCGGAAGAGGCAGTCAGCTACGCGGCCGCGCTCGCCCAGACGCACTTCCAGTATTTCGCCGATTTCGGCTCGCATTCCTCGGCCCCGATCGGCCAGGCGAACGACGTTGGCGCCGCCGACGGTGCGCGGCTCGGCGCTTTGCTGCGTACGCCGATCGATGATCTCGAGCTCTCGGTTCGCTCGGTGAACTCGCTCAAGAATTCCAACATCCGCACGCTGGGCGACCTCGTCCGACAGACGGAGAGCCAGATCCTGCAGGTCAAGAACTTCGGAAAGAAGTCGCTCCAAGAGATCGCGGATCTCCTCGAGCGTGAGAAACTCAATTTCGGGATGCGCTTCGAAGAGAACGGCGACTCGAGCATTCGAGTGCTGGATTTCGGAACGGCGCCGAGTCGGGCCGCCGCTGCGGCGCCCGACGACATGGAGGAGTGAGGCAATGCGGCACCGGAAAGCGGGGCGTCAGCTTCGCCGGACCAGCGAGCAAAAGCTCGCGCTGATGCGGAATCTCGCCTCGTCGCTCATCGAGCACGGTGCGATCGAGACCACGGAAGCCAAGGCGAAAGAGCTGCGTCCGTTCGTCGAGAAGTTGATCACCAAGGCGCGCTCGGGCACGTTGCACGATCGCCGTCAGGCAGTGCGCCACATTCACAAGCGCGAGACAGCGGACAAGCTCTTTCAGGAGCTCGGTCCAAAGCTCGCGAAGCGTCAGGGTGGGTACACGCGCATCCTCAAGACCGGACACCGCAAGGGTGACGGCGCCGAGATGGCGCGCATCGAGCTGGTGGAGGCTTGAGCCATGGCCATTCGAAGAAATCGCTGTTTTAGCTGCGACAAGGGCGTCACGTTCGGCAACAACGTCTCGCACGCGAACAACAAGACGCGTCGCACGTGGAAGCCGAACCTGCAGGTGGTTCGCACCGTGGTCGACGGAAAGATCGAGAAGGTGAAGGTGTGCACGCGCTGCCTGAATGCCGGCAAGATCAAACGCGCGCCGCGCGGACAGGCGGCGGTGGCGTGACGTCGCCAGCCATGCAGACCGCGCGGTAACTGAGGGGAGCTTTCGGGCTCCCTTTTTTTTGGTATCGAGGAAGGATCGTCGTCCGTAGCCACTAACAACTCGTCACCAGCCATGCCCACCGCGCTCATCACCGGGATCACGGGCCAAGACGGATCCTACTTGGCCGAATTTCTGCTCGAGAAGGGTTATCGCGTCGCCGGCGTGGTGCGCCGGAGCTCGACGACGCCGTACGAACGAATCGGGCATCTCGTCGATCGCGTCGAGCTGGTGTCGGCAGATTTGCTGGACCAGACGTCGCTCACCGACGCCGTGAGCGAGTATGCGCCCGATGAGATCTATAACTTGGCGGCGCAGAGCTTCGTGCAGACGTCGTGGACGCAGCCCGTGCTGACCGGCGAGTTCACCGCGCTCGGCGTCACTCGAATGCTCGAGGCGATGAAGAAGGCGGCGCCAAAGGCGCGCTTCTACCAGGCGAGCTCCAGCGAGATGTTCGGCAAGGTGCACGAATCTCCTCAGCGCGAGAGTACGCCATTCTATCCGCGCAGCCCGTACGGCGTGGCCAAGGTCTACGGGCACTGGATCACGGTGAACTACCGGGAGAGCTTCGGGCTCTATGCCGTGTCGGGAATTCTGTTCAATCACGAGAGCCCGCGTCGCGGCTTGGAGTTCGTGACGCGCAAGGTGACCGATGCCGTCGCGCGTATCAAACTCGGTCGAGCGAAGGAAGTGAAGCTCGGCAACCTCGATTCGCGGCGCGACTGGGGCTTTGCCGGCGACTACGTGGACGCCATGTGGCGAATGCTACAGCAGGACGAGCCGGACGACTACGTGATCGGCACCGGGCACACGTGCTCGGTGCGCGACCTTTGCGAGACGGCGTTCAAATGCGTTGGGCTCGATTACCGCGAGTACGTCAAACAGGATCCGAAGTTCTTCCGGCCGGCCGAGGTAGATCTCCTCGTGGCCGATCCGACAAAGGCGCGTGACCGTCTCGGGTGGGTGCCGAAGGTCTCGTTCACGAGGCTGGTGGAGATGATGGTCGAGGCCGATCTCGAGCGACAGCGGGCGCGCCACTGAGATGCGGGCTCTGGTCACCGGTGGTGCCGGGTTCGTCGGGCAGTGGCTCACGCGGTCACTGCTCGAGCGCGGCGATTCCGTGGACCTCACCGGCTTGGGTGACGCGCCTTCAGGCCCGGACGTGCTCACCGCCGAGGAGCGCAGCGCGACGCGATGGATCCCGGCCGACATGCGCAGTACCGACGACGTCGAGTCCGCGATCGAGCGGAGCGCACCGGACATCGTGTTCCATCTGGCCGGCGTCAGCTTTCCGCCGGAGGCCGAGCGATCGCCCACCACGACCTACGACGTCAATGTGCTGGGTGCCGTGCGGTTGCTCGGTGCGATCCAGCGCCGTGTCGTCGCTGGCGTGGTGAATCCGATGACGCTGATTGTCGGGAGCGGCATGCAGTACGGCCCGCATTCCACGGCGGCGATGCCACTTCGTGAGACGACCGAGCAGCGGCCGGTCAGCATCTATGCCGCATCCAAGGCCGCGCAGGAAGTCGCCGCGCTCCAGTTCTTCCGCGGCTCGGGCGCGCGCGTGATCTGCACGCGTAGCTTCAATCACTCAGGCGTCGGTCACGCCAGCGAGTATTTGCTACCGTCGCTCGTCGAGCGGGCCAAACGGGTTCGCCGTGGCGAGGAAACACGTGTGGCGCTCGGCAATGACGTGGTCCGCGACTACCTGCACGTGACCGACGTGGTGAGAGCGTATCTTCTCCTTGTCGAACGCGGCGTTGCGGGCGAGGTGTACAACGTGTCGAGCGGCCGCGGTGTGAGCGTCCGACAGCTCGCCGAGGACGTCTTGCTGCACGTGGGCGCACCAGTCGACATTTCAACCGATCCGGCGCTGGTTCGTGCATCGGACATTCCAGTCAACGTCGGCTCGCCGGCAAAATTGAAACACGACACAGGTTGGACTCCCCTGAAGACGCACGCCGACATCATCGACGACTTGCTGCATGCCGCGAAGGACTGACCTCCATCGGATTCTCGTGATCGGCTCGGGGCCGATCATCATCGGCCAAGCCGCCGAATTCGACTACTCCGGAACGCAGGCCACGAAGGCGCTCAAGGAGGAGGGCTACGAGGTCATCCTGATCAACTCGAACCCGGCGACGATCATGACCGATCCGGAGTTCGCCGATCGGACGTACGTCGAGCCGGTGACGCCGGAGTTCGTCGAGTTGATTTTGGAAAAGGAGCGGCCGGACGCGATCCTGCCGACGATGGGCGGCCAAACGGCGCTCAACGTCGCGATGGCGTTGTCGGAGTCCGGTGCGCTGGAGAAATACGGCGTCGAGTTGATCGGGGCGACGGCAAAATCGATCGCCCTCGCCGAGGATCGCCGCCAGTTCTCCGAGGCGATGCACCGTATCGGCCTGGCTGTGGCGGCCGGCGGCATCGCCGAGAGCTACGACGAGGCGGAGGTCATTCTCGAGACGATTGGATTCCCGGCGATCATTCGTCCGTCATTCACGCTCGGCGGAACGGGCGGTGGCATCGCGTACAACCGCGAGGAGTTCGAGGAGATCGTTCGTTATGGCCTCGACCAGTCGCCCACGCATCAGGTGTTGGTGGAGCGCAGCGTGATCGGCTGGAAGGAGTTCGAGCTCGAGGTCATGCGTGATCACGACGACAACGTGGTGATCGTGTGCTCGATCGAGAACATCGATCCGATGGGCGTGCACACGGGCGACTCGATCACCGTCGCGCCCGCGATGACGCTCACCGACCGCGAGTACCAGCGCCTGCGCGACGCGGCGCGCGCGGTCATGACCGAGATCGGCGTCGAGACCGGCGGATCGAACG
The DNA here is from genome assembly GCA_036392315.1 of Gemmatimonadaceae bacterium. GTDB lineage: Bacteria > Gemmatimonadota > Gemmatimonadetes > Gemmatimonadales > Gemmatimonadaceae > JAQBQB01. The sequence goes on along the minus strand of DASVYG010000178.1, from coordinate 541 downwards.
TGCAGTTCGCGGTCTCGCCGTACGATGGACGCGTCTACGTCATCGAGATGAACCCGCGCGTGTCGCGCTCTTCGGCGCTCGCGTCGAAGGCCACGGGCTACCCGATCGCGAAGGTCGCCGCGAAGCTCGCCGTCGGCTACACGCTCGACGAATTGAAGAACGACATCACGGGCACGAGCGCCGCGTTCGAGCCGGTCATCGACTACGTCGTCACCAAGTGGCCGCGCTTCGCGTTCGAGAAGTTCCCGGGCGCGGACAACACCCTCGGCACGCAGATGAAGAGCGTCGGCGAGGTCATGAGCATCGGCCGCACGTTCTGCGAGGCGCTCCAGAAGGCGGCGCGCTCGCTCGAGACGTCGCGAGACGGGCTCGTGTCGCTCGTCTCCCGCGTCGACTACCGGCTCATCGCCGAGCCGAAGAAGCAGCGCGACCTCTCGATGGAGGCCGCCGAGATCGAGCCGCCGAAGTCGCTCCCGCCGATCTCGCAGGAGGAGCTGCTCACGGCCCTCCGCACCGTCGTGCAGATCCCGACCGCCGACCG
>DASVYG010000177.1:0-5712 GCA_036392315.1 Gemmatimonadaceae bacterium | reverse complement strand
GAGGTGATGCGCATCAACAGTGTCGCGACCGATACGCTGCGCACGGGGTTCGGGCTTCAGTACGGTCAGCCCAGCGGCGCCGACCTGCTCAACGTGTTTCAGGCGAATGCCTGGCCGGGCCAGCGCTACAACATCATGTCCCAGATTTCGTCCCCGGGCATCGTCGCGCTGCATTCGCTCGACGGAACGGGACGCGTTGGTGGCGTTCGGTTCTACGCCAGCGGTTCCTATTCCGACGACCAGGGCGCCATCAAGGAGCTCACCGGTCAGCAGCAGCGCCGCGCCCGCGTCAATCTCGACTACGACGTGAAGAGCTCGGCGACGGTCTCGATCAGCACCATGTACGACCGTGGCACGACCGACCTGCACTCGGGCAACTTCGGCGGATTGCTTCGCGGCGCAACCACAGGCACCGACGTCACCGCTCGCGACAGTTTGGGTCGCCCCATCTTGAACATCTTCGGACCGGTATCGCGGCCGACGACGAATGGACAATCCGGCTACTTCTACAATCAGGAGAACGAGATCTGGTATCGCGTCTCCGATCGGTTCCTCGGGAGCATGACGACCACGTTCTTCCCGACGGATTGGGCCACGTTCGACGGCACGGTGGCGTACGACAATCGCACCGGCATCGATCGTGATTTCCAAGCCAAGGGCTACCGATCGACGACGCTTTCAGTCAACACGAACCTTGGCAATGCGAGCATCGCGAACCGCCGTGAAGAAGCGATGAACGGCGCCATCGGCGCGACGTTCCGCCACACGTTCACGAACGACTTCAACGCCAAGCTGCAGACGCGCGGCACGTACGAGCAGGACGCCTTGCAGCTCGATCAGGCGAACGGTGCGCAGTTCATCGTGAAAGACATATTCACGTTGTCTAACGCGAGCACCAACATCACGGCCACGTCCAGCGGCCAGACGATCAAGCGCGAAGGGTTCTTTGCCGGTGCGAACGCCGAGTACAAGAATCGTTACATCGTGGACGGAACGTTCCGGTACGATGGAAGCTCGCTGTTCGGCGCAGGCAACCGGTGGGCGCCGTTCGGCCGCGTCTCGGGCGTCTGGCGCGTATCCGAGGAGCCCTTCTGGCATGTGCCGCACGTCAGCGATTTCCGCCTCCGCGCCTCGAACGGTACGGCCGGCAACTCGCCGGCATTCAGCTCCCAGTATGAGACCTACACCTGCGTGGCGACTGGTTGCTCACTGGGCCAAGCCGGCAACTCCAAGCTCAAGCCCGAAACGACTCGCGAAGTCGAGTTGGGTACCGACTTCACGCTCTTCGACCGCCTCGGCGTCGAGTTGACGCACGTCGACTCGAAGACGAAGAATCAGATCTTGCCCGTCCCGACCGCGGCGACGCTCGGATTCTCCACGCAGTGGCAGAACGCCGGCACGCTCGCGAGCAACACATGGGAAGCGGCGGCCACCCTACCAGTGTTGAATCGCCGCAACTTCAGCTGGACGATGCGCGGCACGTGGGACCGAACGAAGACATTCATCACCGAGTTGTTCGAGCCCGATTTCTTTGCCGCCGGCGGAACGGGCCAGGGTACCGGCAGCCTCTTCTTCATGACCGCGAAGGACTCCACGCCTCCGGGATCCGCCTTCCCGATGAACCAGTACGGCAACATCTGGGGCCGCAGGTTCTACAAGTCGTGCGGCGATTTGCCATCCTCGGTTCAGGCGCTTTGCGGCGATGGCAAAGCCTTCCAAGTGAACGATCAAGGGTGGGTGGTTTGGGTCGGCGACGGCAACAGCTGGAGGGACGGCATCACCAAGAACCTCTGGCAGACCAAGCTGCCGGCCGCGAAGTCGCCGTGGAACGTGCCGCTGTTCTTCGGCCACCCGATCGTCGATCGCCCGCTCGCTGGTCAGCCCGGCGAGGGCGTTCCCACGCTTCACATTCTTGGCAACACGTTGCCCGCATTCCGTCTGACGTGGAACAACACCGTTCAGTACAAGCGATTGACGGTGTACGCGTTGCTCGACGGCACCTTCGGTAATTACCTGAACAACCAGGGCGAGCAGTGGGGCCTCCTGGACTTCAGCTCGGCCCACTTCGATCAGGGCAACGCCACGGTCGAGACGGCGAAGCCTGTCGGTTACGGCTGGCGCGTGGGCGCGCCCGAGTCGAGCGGCACGGGCGGCTTCTACGACGTGCTCGGTCCGAACAACTACAGCGTCGAGAAAGCGAGCTTCACGAAACTCCGCGAGATGAGCGTGACGTACCGGATCGGCGCGCTCAAGGGATTGGGTGGCGATTGGACCGCGGGAGTCGTTGGGCGCAACCTGTACACCTGGACCAAGTACTCCGGCTACGACCCTGAAACGGGCGCCTGCCAGAGCAATACGAGCTGCGTCACGGGCTCGGGACTCGTCAACGGCACCGATGCATTCGACTTCCCGACGCTTCGCCGATTCACGTTCTCTCTCTCCACGCGCTTCTAGGAGTCGTTGATACATGAGACGAAAACTGATTCCCTACGTCGCCCTGCTTGCGGCGTTCGGCCTCGGCGCGTGTAGCGATAATTCGCTCGTCGTGTCGAATCCAAACTCCGGCGAAACCAAGCGCGTGCTTGGTACGCCGGACGACGCCGAGAAATTGCTGGGCAGCTACTACAAGCGCTGGTACCAGGCCTTATATGGCGGACCGGGCGCGAATCCGCCGGCGACGCTCGAGGGTATGGCCAACATCATGTCCATGCAGAACTACTCGAGCCTCAACAACGAGTGTCAGAACTCGCGCTATCCGTTCTCGGGCGCGACCAACTCGAACGCGCCAGGAAACAACTGCGCTCCGGACCAGTCCAATCCGTACTTCATTCTCGCCGAGGTCAACCGAGTCGCGGCCAACTTCCTTACCAGCATCGCCGGGGGATTGAGTCTCGGAAGCACTGCGCGCGAAAACCGAGACAAGGCGTTTGCCGAGTTCCTGAGCGGCGTGGCCCTTGGCTACACGGCGTTGATCTATGACTCGGCGGCTGTCGTCTCTGCAGGACAATCGGGCGACGATCCCGGCAAGCTGATCGGCTACACGTCAGTCATGGATTCGGCTTACGCTGCGCTTCAGCGAGCGATCGATCTCGCCAACGCTCCAGCGACCGGAGCAAACGGGTTCCCTCTTCCGGCGGATTGGATTCCATCGCCAACGTCGTTCACGTCGGCGGAATTCGTGAAGCTGATCAGGTCGTACCGCGCATTGTTCCGCGCGAACATTGCTCGAACGCCTGCGGAGCGGGCGGCGGCTAACTGGGATCTCATCATCGCCGATGCGCAGAGTGGCATCACGGCCGATCACTACAACACTACCAGTACGACCAACGGCCCTGGTGGTGGCTGGCGCCGCATCTACGACGGTGGAAACACGTGGCATCAGATGCCGCCATTCATCATTGGCATGGGCGACGTGTCGGGGAACTACGCGGCGTGGATCAAGCTGGGACTCAATGATCGTGGCGCCGGCAACGTTGGGTTCTTCATGGTCACGCCCGATCTGCGTTTCCCGCAGGGTACGACTCGCGCCGCACAGCAGGCCGACTTCAAGATTCAGGATTGCGAAGTGGCCGGCCTCCTGTCGTGCAAGCGCTACTTCACGAACCGACCCAACGGCTCCGATCAGTACACCGGCAACAGTTGGGGATGGTCGAACTACGACTTCAACCGATTCCACTCCTGGGTCATCAAGGGCGATGCGGGCAACCCGCGAAACGGGCCGCTCCTCGTCTATCCGAAGACTGCGCTGGACATGCTGCAAGCCGAAGGCTTGATCCGGAAAGGTCAGTTCGCGCAGGCAGCGGCGCTCATCAACCTCACGCGCGTCAAGAACGGTCTTCCGGCGCTCACCGCGTTCGATGCCTCTTCGCCCGTCCCTGGCGGTTCGGATTGCGTTCCGAAGGTGCCACAGTCGGACGGTGTCACGGTCGCGTGCGGCAACATGTTCGAAGCGATGAAGTGGGAGAAGCGAATGGAAGAGGCGTTCGTCCAATTCGCGGCTTGGTATTTCGACGGCCGCGGTTGGGGCGATCTCGCACAAAACACGGCGCTCTTCTGGGCCGTGCCTTATCAGGATCTGCAGTCGCGCGGATACTCGATCGGACAGATCTACGGCGCTGGTCCGGGTGCTGGAAATGCTCCCGGCTCGGTCGCAGGCAAGAGCACGTACGGCTGGTAGAAACGTCGCCGTGAACGCTTTGCGTCAGCTTTGCATCGCTGGACTCGCAGTTCTCCTGGTGGGCTGCTACACGTTGGAGCCCACCGGAGGCCCAGTTCCGGAATTGGGAAAGATCATTGGGCTCGACCTCAACGATGCTGGTCGCGCTGCACTCGGTGGATCGATGGGCCCGGAGATTGGGCAGATCGAGGGACGGTTGGTTCAAAGAGACAGCACCGAGTTCGTCGTCGCGGTCACCGACCTTCACCTCTTGCGGGGCGGGGAGCAGGTTTGGCATGGAGAGATCGTTCACATCAATTCCGGTTACGTGTCGTCGCTTTACGAGCGCCGATTTTCGGTTACGCGCACAGCCGTGCTTGCGGCTGCCGGAGCCGGCGCAGTCGCGATAATCGCTACACGGGGGCTGATCGGACTGGGGAATCCCAGCTCGCCCAGTGGACCAGCTCCCGGCGATACAGCGCATACGCAACGACGCCCGCGGCCCTGACATGCCGCACGGCGTACCAACCTCGAGGGAGTATCAAATGCGACGGATTTTCCAGCTTTCGACGCTTTGCCTGGCTGCGGGCGTCGCGAGCGCGTGCAAACCCGCAGAAACAATCACGACGCCGACGACGCCGAAGGCAGGAGTCCGGTTCATCAACGCGGTTCCCGACACCGGCGCCACGTTTGGCCTCGATTTCAGGTTCGTCGACCTGGTCGAGAACAGCGACCAGTTCAGGATCACGTTCCGGAACAATCCGCAGACGTCGGGCGGTGTGACCGCTTCGGCCGCGATCCAGTACAAGGCCGCGCAGGCCGGCTCGCGCCACTTCCGGATCTTCTTGGACGACACGCTACAGGCGATCGCTCAGACCGTGCTGAAGGATTCGACGCTCACCCTCGAGGCGAATCACAACTACACGGTGCTTCTCTGGGGCAACGCTCGGTCCACCGGCAGCGACAAGATGCGGCTCACGGTGATCGACGAGAACGTGGCCGATCCGGGCAGTCAGGTAGCGCTGCGTGTGATCAACGCGACGTCGGCGCCGATCGACGCGAGCTACTACGTCGCCACGGCGTCCGCTCCGGCCAGCCCCACTTGGGCCAACGTGGCTGCATACGGCATCTCAACGTATGCGACCACTGCGCCCAATCAGATCAAGTTCAATATCCGGCCGGCCGGCAGTGCGTCGACGCTCGTCTCGGATCAGCTGGCGCTGATCGGGCAGCCGGCAGGCACGGCGACGGGAGGATGCGTTGTCGGTGTCGATTGCACGCCGACTCCGGGCACCACCGTTCCCGGCTCGGCAGTGACGCTCATTGTTTTCCCGGCGTCGGTTGCTGGAAGCAAGGCAGTGAGCTTCACCACGCCCGGCACGTCGTTCATGTGGGACCGTCGTCCCGCGAACACCTGCAGCGTTTCTTTCGGTTGCTGATCTCGAGCTGAGCGCCAAACGGTGATTCGTCGCCGTCGAATGGGCCGCCGAGCACTCGCTTGGCGGCCATTCGTGCAAGTAGGGATGGCTGCGCTGGCCATCGCCGCGGCGCAGTGC
>DASVYG010000176.1:0-4296 GCA_036392315.1 Gemmatimonadaceae bacterium | reverse complement strand
CGCGGGCCGGCGTGCACGTCGTGGCGTATGAGGACGAGGCGATCGGCGTCATGAACATTCGCGACGGCAGGCTTCGGTTCAGCGAGGTGACGTTGCGTCCGCGCGTCACCATCGCCGCCGGCGCCGATCAGAAACGCGCGCTCGAGCTCCACGAGCCGGCGCACGCCGATTGCTACGTCGCGAACTCGGTGAACTTTCCGGTGCGACACGAGCCGACGATCGTCGTGGCGTCGCCGTAGCGTCGCGATAGTCGCGGGTGACCGACGTACCGCAACCGCTCGAGCTACTGGTACTGGATGTAGAGCGGTTTTGGGTGCAGCGCGAGCACGTCGGCCGGCGTCATCAAACGGCCGCCCCGCTTTGTGTCGTTGTGATAGAAGAGCTTGAACCCCGTGTATTCCACGGGATATCTCGCGACGTAGGCCCGGTACGATTCGCGTTTGAGCGACGGCGGTCCCCAGCCGTCCATGTCGATGACGATTTGTACGCGCGGGTCGAGCGTGATGCGCTTGTACCCGGTCAACATGTCGCGCGTGAAGCGGTGCACGACGAGTATTTTGGGCGGGAGATGCTCTGATGTCACGAGCTGGGCCAACAAGGACGACGCGTAGTTCACGTCATTCGCGTCGAACGTCCCGATTTTTGTCCCCGGCACCTCGCCGTGCTTCATGGAAAATTCGGGGTCGATGGCGAGATGGACGTCCGGACGCTTGAGAAACGGAGCGAGACGAGGCAGCTCCTCCTGAAGCGTGCCCTGTCCCACTTGCACATCCAGGAAGAGCAACGCGTTTCGTTGCTGCGCCCAGCCGTAGACGCGCTCGATGAGCGCACTGTCCATACGCAATCGATATTTGCCCGCCGTGCCCGGCGCGCCTTGGGCTACGACAGCGATGAGGTGAAGTGCCGGCTGTACGGGCGTCGTTGAATCTGCCGCGTTCCAGGCGGCGACTTCGCGATCGAGCTTGGCCAACATCTCGTCCGGTGGAAGCGCGCCGAGAATTCCCATGCGCTTCTGGAGCGGATTGCCGTAAAAGGCAACGATGCGTTTGCCCGGAAGAATCGATCCGGGTAACGGTGCCGGAGCGTCGACGGGCCATTTGGGCTCCTCGACCACCGGTTTGGGTCTCGGCTTCGGCTTGACGGTCTTTGTCTTGACCGACTTCGACGATTTCGCTCGCGCCGTGTTTTGCGCGTTCGCGTTCGACGTATAGCCGGCGAGACCAAAAGCGGACATAATCAGCGCGCCCAAATATCGGCGAGCCGTTCGATTCAACGGATTGTGCATGACACGATGTATAGTCGTGTTGCTCTGCGCCCGCATCTGACTGCTTCCGTCCAAACTCTTAATCGCGCGACCATGACCTGGCAGCAGAACTACAGCCCATTGCACGGCGCCTGGTCGCCGATCGTCGCGGCACTTCCACTCGTCATTCTTCTTGGACTCCTCGCACTGCGGCGAGTTCCAGCGTATGCGGCCGCGCTCGCCGGGCTGGCCGCCGCGCTCGCCGTGGCGATTGGCGTGGTCGGGATGCCGGCGCCGATGGCAGGCCGCGCTGCGCTCCTCGGAGTCGCGTACGGACTGCTGCCGATCGGGTGGATCGTGCTCAACGTCATCTTTCTCTATCGACTCACCGAAGAGCGCGGAGTGTTCGTCGCGTTGCAGCGAGCGATCACCGGCATCACGAGCGATCGGCGATTACAGCTCTTGCTCATCGCGTTTTGCTTCGGAGCGTTCTTCGAAGGCGCGGCAGGATTCGGGACGCCGGTCGCAGTGACGGGCGCAATGCTGATCGGACTCGGATTTCCTCCGCTCGAGGCGTCGGCGCTCTCACTCATCGCCAACACGGCGCCCGTGGCGTTCGGCGCGCTGGGCACGCCCGTCATCGCCCTGCAGGGCGTGACGGGACTCGATCTCGGAAGCCTGAGCGCGATGGTGGGACGGCAACTTCCCGTGTTCTCGTTGATCGTTCCGTTCTGGTTGATCGCGGCCTATTCGGGCGTTCGAGGCATGCTCGAGGTGTGGCCCGCGCTGCTCGTTGCCGGACTCTCGTTCGCCATTCCACAGTTTCTCGTCTCGAACTACCACGGGCCCTGGCTCGTCGACATCGTCGCGTCGGGGTGTTCGATGATCTGTCTCGCGCTGTTTCTGCGATGGTGGCGCGGCGGAAGCCGACACGAAGAAAAACAACCGATCCTTCGCGTTGCTCGGGATGACACCCGTGTTGCGACGCATAACCCGCGTGCAGCCGGCGACGACACAATTCGCATCGACCGCGACGACACGTCGATGCGTGTGGCGGTCCTGCCGTGGATCATTCTCATCGTGATCGTGTTCGCGTGGGGCACGCCACAGGTAAAAGGAATCCTGAATCATGTGTCCGCGCCCAACCTGCCGATGGCAGGACTTGACAAATTGGTGCTGCGCATGCCGCCGGTCGTGGCGACGCCGACGCCCGAGCCGGCGGTTTTCCTCTTCAATTGGTTGTCGGCGACGGGCACGGCGATCCTCATCGCGGCGCTCATCTCGGGGATTGCGCTTCGCTACTCCATCGGCGAGCTGCTTCGGCATTACCTCAAGACGATCATCGTGGTATGGCGATCGCTGCTCACCATCGCGGCGATGCTTGCGCTCGGATACACCACGCGCTACTCCGGCGAAGACGCCATTCTCGGTCTCGCGTTCGCGCACACCGGCGTCGTCTACCCCTTCTTCGCGGCCATGCTCGGATGGCTCGGCGTCGCCCTCACGGGAAGCGACACGTCGTCCAACGTGCTGTTTGGAAGCCTGCAGAAGATCACGGCCACCAGTCTGGGTTTGAATCCGGTGTTGATGGCGGCGGCGAACAGCTCGGGCGGCGTGATGGGCAAGATGATTGATGCGCAGAGCATTTGCGTCGCGAGCACGGCGACCGGATGGGTCGGACACGAATGGCGTATTCTCAGATTCGTGTTCTTTCACAGCCTCGCGTTGGCATCGCTGGTCGGCGTCCTCGTCATGCTGCAGCAGTACGTGTTCACCAGCCTGCTGATTCACTGATCCGTGTTGACGTTCGCCCGCATGCGCTACTCGGCGCGTATCGCCGACTGGGGATCGATCCTCGCTGCGCGGCGCGCGGGCAGGTAGCTCGCCAGCGCGGCTACGCCGAGTAGCAGCAGCGCCGCGATGCCGAACGCGATCGGGTCGAACGGACTTACTCCGAACAACAGCGTTCCCAGAACCCTGGTGAGCGCGAGGCAGCCGAGCAGCCCGATCACGACGCCGGCCACCGCGACGCGCGCTCCCTGGCCGACGATCAGACTGAGAACGTTGGCCGGCGTCGCGCCGATGGCCAACCGAATGCCGATCTCGCGCGTTCGCTGCACGACAGCGAATGCCATGAGTCCATAGATGCCAACGGCAGCGAGCACGAGCGCGAGCGCCGCAAACGCCCCGAGGAGAAGCGTGTTGAATCGGCGCTCGGCGAAGGAAACATCGACGACGTCGGTCAGCGGACGCATGCCGATGAGTGGGAGCGCCGGGTCGGCCGCACGAATGGTTCGCGCCACGTCGCGCATGGCGACGCCGAGGTCACCGTCGGTGCGAACGACATACACGAGGCTTCGCACGAAATTCTGCGCCGACACGGTGTCCGACTGCAATGCGGGAAAGTAGATCTGCGGTTCGGTGGTCTGATCGAGTCCGTTCTCCTTCACGTCGGCGGCGACGCCGACAATCGTGCGCCACGGCTCGTGGGATTCGGGACTGCCCGATTTCAATCGTCGGCCGATGGCGCCGCGATCACCGAAGAACTTTTTCGCCAGGGCCTGGTTCACGACGGCGACGAGCAACGAGCCATGCACATCGCTGCGATTCAGAGCGCGGCCCTCGCGGATCGGGATGCGCATGGCATCGAAATAATCGGGGAAAACGACCTCGCCCGAAGCGATCGGAATTTTCGGCACCGTCGCGCCCTCAACGGAGAACGCGAAGCGGACACGGTTGTCGCCCATGGGAAGCTCGTTCGTCGCCGACGCGGCGCGCACACCGGGAATCTGCCGCAGCTGGTCGAGCAGCCGCGTCTCGAAGCTGATCAGCTGATCGGCTGAGGGATATCGAGCGTCCAGAAGTCCAACGCGCACACTGACCGCGTGCTCGGGATCGAACCCCGGATCGACGGCGCGTGCGCGCAAGAAGCTTCGCACCATGAGGCCGGCCACCGCGGCGAGCATCAGCGCGAGCGAAATCTCCGTCACGACCAAGACTCTGCGGCCGCGCTGACGCGATTGTCCCGCGGTGGAGTTGCGGCCTTCGTCGTG
>DASVYG010000175.1:0-56777 GCA_036392315.1 Gemmatimonadaceae bacterium | reverse complement strand
ATATGAGTTTCCACATCGCCTTCGACGGCGCTCAGCTCGACGCCTGGAACGACCCGCAGTCCCAGCTCCTCGGCGGTCGCCGTGGCTTCGGCGATGCCGGCGACCGTATCGTGATCCGTCAGGGCAATGGCGGCGAGACCGATGCGTTTCGCTTCGCGAACGACATCCGCCGGAGCGCGCGACCCATCAGACGCCGTCGAATGGGCGTGGAGGTCGACGAACGCGCTCGCGCCGTCGCCGTTGGGGCTCGTTCCGGTCACGCCGAATAGTCGACTTCGGGTGACGTGTCGCTCGGTTGCGACGTGCCGAAAAGTCGCTGGAGGTCGGCGTCGCTCATCTCGACGAGCGATTGCTCGCGTGATCGCGTGCCCACCGGCGAATAGCGGGTGACGCGCGCCTCGCGATGGGGCCCGGTCCCGCTCACGAAGATGAGGCCGAACTCGTCGCGGTCGTACTGCGTCACTCGGCCCGAGGGAAACACGAGCCACGTCTTGCCGTTGGCGGTGATGGTACGGGAGGGCATCTATTTGAGCTCCACTTCCATGTACACGCGGTTGGGGTCGAGCACCAGCTCGGGCGCGCCGGCGTGCGCCCGAGCGAGCGTCTCGGGATCGGGTGCTTCAAAGAACTCTAAGAACGCGCCCGGCAGCCCCGCCTCTTCGAACGCCCAGAAGCGACAGCGCGCTTTTTCATAGTACGATTGCTTCTGACGCAGCTTCTCGTGAAACCGTTCGCGCTCCGGCGGCGTCACGAGCGTTCGCTGAATGGTGAGCGCCCGTCCCATCGGTCAGAGTACCGCTTCCGGGAACGTCTCCAGGTGCTTTTTGATGAACGCCATGAACTTGTCGGCGTCCGCGCCATCGACGATCCGATGATCGAACGAGAGCGACAGATAGGCGCATGTGCGGATCGCGATCTGATCGTCGCCGTCCGGTCCGGTCACGACCTTCGGTCGCTTCTCGATCGCGCCGATGCAGAGAATGGCGACTTGCGGCTGATTGATGATCGGCGTCCCGACCAGCGAGCCGAACACACCGGGGTTGGTGATCGTGAAGGTTCCGTCCTGCACCTCGCGTGGATCGAGTCGCTTGGTGCGCGCGCGCGCCGCGAGATCGTTGAGCGTGCGCGTGAGGCCCGTGAGCGACAGGTTGTCGGCACCCTTGATCACGGGAACGATGAGCCCCCAGTCCAACGCGACCGCGACGCCCAGGTTGATCTGCTTGCGATAGATGATCTCACTGCCGCGGACCGAGGCATTGAGGACCGGGTGCGCCTTGAGACCGTCGGTAACCGCTTTGAGGATGAAGGGCAAATAGGTGAGCTTCTCACCGGTCGTTTTCTCGAACTCTGCGCGGAGCTTGGCTCGAATGCGCGCGATGCGCGTGAAGTCGACCTCGAAGAACGAGTTGACGTGCGCCGAGGTGTGGCGCGACGCGACCATATGCTCGGCGATCAGTTGCCGCATCTTGGACATCGGCTCGACGACGTCGCCTGGCCACGGCTCGGGCGTGGGGCCGGCGTGCGCGGGCATGGGCATCGTGGGCCGAGCCGGGGGCGCCTGCGCCCCGGACTCGAGGAACTGGACGAGATCCCGTTTCGTGACGCGCCCGGCAATGCCACTCCCGTGCAGCGCGCTCAGCTCCACGCCGTGCTCGGCCGCCATGCGGCGAACGAGCGGCGACGACTTCGTGCGCAAGCGCTCGTCGAGGCTGTTGTCGCCGTTCGTGTGCGTCGGAGTGGCTGGTTTCGCGACCGATTGATGGGACGCGGGAATGCTCGCGGGCGTAGATTCTTTGTGGGGGGGGCCCCCCGCTCCGGCACCGACGCTTACCGGCGCCGCCGCCGAAGCAGCGGCCGCCGCAGGCGCCGGAGCGCTCGCGACAACCGACGCAGTCACGTCCGTCTCCAGTCGAGCCACGACCGTCTGTATAGCCACGGTCTGCCCTTCCGTTACGAGAATCTCGGCCAATACCCCGTTCGACGGCGCCGGGATTTCGGCATCGACCTTGTCGGTCGAGATCTCGAACATCGGCTCGTCACGCTTCACCTGATCGCCGACCTTCTTCAACCATTTCGACAAGGTGCCTTCGGCGATCGATTCGCCCATCTGGGGCATTACGACGTCTACGCGTGCCACCGCATCACCCTCGTTCCGAATTTTGCGTGCGTCTGCGCGCACGTCGAAGCAAAGATATCGTCAGCGTCGGAAGGATCACCGCGCCGGCGATCGCCCCGAACACAGCGTACGTGAACCAGTTGCACGGTGCGCCCGTTTCGGCCTCCGACGGGCACCGCGTGGCGAGCCCAACGAACTTCGCGATCAACACCGCGATCATGCCGCCACCGGCCGCGCCGGCGACGACCGAAAAACAGCCGACTCCAAGATAGTGCGGACGCGGCTCCTCCGGGGACCCCTCGGCGTCGGACATCAATACGCGGCCAGTGTTCGCGCGGCCCGAACGATGTCGCCCGTTTGCGGCAGGACGAAGTCCTCGAGAGAGGGCGCATAGGGCAACGGCACATCATGCGCCGTGACGCGAAGCACTGGCGCGTCGAGCCAGGCGAACGAGCTCTCGTTGATCCGCGCCGTGATCTCCCCCGCCAGCCCACCCGTGCGCGTGTCTTCGTGCACGATGAGCGCGCGGTTCGTCTTGCGAACGGTCATCTGGATCGCCTCGTCGTCCAGCGGCGCGAGCGTTCGGAGATCGAGGACCTCGACGGACAAGCCGTCTTCTTTCTCCAGTTGCTCCGCGGCGTCGAGCGCCTTCCACACCGTCGCGGCGTACGTGATGATCGACAGATCGCGCCCCTGGCGCGCGATGCGCGCCTTGCCGATCGGAACCACATGGTCGCCGGCCGGCATCTCCGCCTTGATCCGGCGATAGAGATACTTGTGCTCGAAGAACAGGACGCAGTCATCGTCGCGAATCGCCGCTTTCATCAGTCCTTTCGCGTCGTCCGCCGTCGAAGGATAGACGACCTTGAGTCCGGGCGTGTGGACGAAGCCGGCCTCGGGATTCTGCGAATGAAATGGACCGCCGCGGACGTATCCGCCGCTCGGGCCGCGCACCACCATGGGACAGGGCAGGTTCGCGCGATACCGCGCCGTGGCGACGTAGTTGGTGAGCATGTCGTACGCGTTCGCCATGAAATCGATGAACTGCATCTCGACGACGGGACGCATTCCCATGTGCGCCGCGCCGGCCGCGGCGCCCACGATCGCGATCTCGGAGATCGGCGAATCGATGACGCGCGTGTCTCCGAATTTGTCGAGCAATCCCTCGGTGACCTTGAATGCGCCGCCATACCGGCCGATGTCTTCGCCCAGACACAGCACGTTCGAGTCGCGCTCCATCTCCTCGAACAACGCTTCGCGAATGGCCTCGAGGTAGGTGACTTCGCCCATCAGTGTTTCTCGCCCGACGCGTTATACGTGCCCCAGCCTTCCGGACGCTCATGCATGTCCGCGGCGCTCGACGAGCCTTCGCGGAACCAGAGCGGTTGCGCGGCCGGAGGATCGGCGTACACGCCGACGAGCGCATCGAGTGCTTCGGGCGGTCCCGATCGTTCGGCGATGTCCGTTGCGTCATCGACTTCGCGACGCACGCTCTCATCGATGGCTTCGATCTCGGCCATCGCGAATCCGAGCTCACCAGTCAAGCGCGCAACGTATCGCGTAATCGGATCGTTTTCCCGCTCCCATCGATCGATCTCGCCCGTGGGAACGTACGACTGGTTGTCGTGCTCCGCGTGTCCCTTGCGGCGATACGTGATCAGCTCGATCAGCGTGACGCCACCGCCGCACCTCGCCCGGTCGACGGCACGCTTGGTCACGTCGTAGACGGCGAGGATGTCGTTGCCGTCCGCCTGCTCGCCGGGAACTCCATAGCCGATTGCCTTGTCGACGAACTGCTTCGCGGCGGTCTGTTTCGCAACCGGCGTCGAGTAGGCATAGCCGTTGTTCTCGACGACGACCACGAGCGGACACCGTTGCACGGCGGCGAAGTTGATGCCTTCGTGGAATGCGCCGGTGGATGTCGCGCCGTCGCCGACGTAGACGAGCCCGACGCGGTCCTCATGCCGAAGCTTGAACGTGAGGGTCACGCCCGCCATCACCGGGACCATGTCGCCGAGCGGAGAGATCTGTCCGATGAATCCGCGCTCGGTGTCGCCGAAGTGGATGTTGAGCTCCCGGCCGCGCGTCGGCGAATCGCCCTTCGCCATGTATTGCTTGAGGATCTCGAGCGGCGTGGCACCCTTCACGAGCATCGCCCCGAGATTGCGAATCAGCGGAGAGAGAATGTCGCGTCGTTCCAGCGCGTATGCACTTCCAACCGCGTCGGCCTCTTGCCCGAGCGAGCGAAACAACCCACCAACCACTTTCGTCTGCCGGTACAGCGCGACGAGTCGTTCCTCGAGCGTCCGCGTCAACCGCATTCCTTTGTACAGCTCGAGCAACTGGTCACGCGACAACAGGGTCGAAGGTTGAGTGTCGAGCGTGGGGGATCGGTGTGGCGGCTTCGCCGCCTTGGTCGTTGAACGCGCCATGACTCAAACCTACGCGACCGAAGGCCGCGTACCTTCCCTCAACCCTCGACCCTCAACCCTCGACCCTATTCTCATTAGTAATTTGCCGAGAGTTCGTGCGTGGGCTCGTCGGCGCGATGCAGTCGAACGAAGAATCGCTTCACGTTGCGATCCATTCGGCTTTCGCCCATCTGATCCGTTTCCGCCTGCACGAACGTGTAATGGCCGCCCTCGGCTTTCACTGAAAGCTTGAGTGCGCCGAGGGGACCGGAATAGGTGCGGGTCTTGGGCGCGGTGGTTTGCTGCGCCAGGCCGATGCCCGGGAAAAAGTCGTCGGCGGCGGCGAGCACGTCGGCCAATGGCAGATGGCTACGATAGAAATGTCGCATTATGGAATCGCGGAAGGTCGTTCGTTGATGACGTCTTGCATCCAGTCGATGCGCTCGAGTGGGAGCAGCGAGTCACGACGAAACCGAATCGCCACCGCCCAGGTTCCGGGGATGACGAAGTTCAATTTCGCGTGGTACGTGCCGATCTCGGGCCCGTACGCCATGCCGTCCCATGTCTTGGCGCCCTGCCCGTTGCTCGCGAAGAGTTGCCCTTCACCGTTGTCGATCGGTTGCCGCGTCTTGCGGTCGAACACCTGGATCGAATAGTGAATATCGTCGCGGGCGTGCGGCGGCGCGGAGTCCGGTGTGATGGTGAACGAGTAGGTCTTCGAAATTTGCCGCAGCGGCGGCGGCGTGTTCGGACCACCGCCGCACGCCATGATCGCCGTCAACGCCGCAGCGGGAAACACACTGATCCAGCGTTGCATGGTCGCCTCCCAATTACGACTGGTAATACTCCAGTCCGAGATGCGTGATCTGTTCCTCACCCATCAGATGCCGGAGCGTGTTTTTCAGCTTGGTCTGTTGGATGAAAAGATCATGCTCCGGCTGTAATCCGGGAGCGGCCATCGGCGATTTGTAATAGAAGCTTAACCATTCCTGAATGCCCTTCATTCCCGCCCGGTGAGCGAAATCCGAGAACAAAGCGAGGTCGAGGACGATCGGCGCCGCGAGGATCGAGTCGCGGCAGAGAAAGTTCACCTTGATCTGCATCGGATAGCCCATCCAGCCGACGATGTCGATGTTGTCCCAGCCTTCCTTGTTGTCGCCGCGCGGCGGATAGTAGTTGATGCGGACGACGTGAGCGAAATCCTTGTAGAGGTCGGGATAGATCTCGGGCTGGAGAATCGTGTGCAGCACGCTCAGCTTCGACTCCTCCTTCGTCTTGAACGACGCCGGATCGTCGAGCACCTCGCCGTCGCGATTGCCGAGGATATTGGTTGAATACCAGCCGGCGAGACCGAGCATGCGCGCCTTGAGTCCCGGGGCGATGACCGTCTTCATCCACGTCTGGCCGGTCTTGAAATCCTTGCCTGAGATCGGAACCCCACGATCGTTGGCGAGTTGCTGCAGCGCGAGCGTATCGACCGCAAGGTTGGGTGCGCCGTTGCAGTACGGAATGCCTTCCATGATCGCGGCCCAAGCGTAGAGCATGGCCGGCGAGATCGCTTCGTCGTTTCGCTCCATCGCCTTCTCGAACTGTTCGATGGTCGCGTGCTGCGGACCGGGCTTGATGAAGATCTCCGTCGATGCGCACCACACGATCGCCAACCGATCGCATTTGTTCTTCGACTTGAAGTCGCGCATGTCCTGTCGTAGCTGCTCGGCCAGATCACGCTTGGTCTTTCCCTTCTTCGTGTTCTCGCCGTGAATGCGCGTCACGTAGTGGTTGTCGAACACGGCGGGCATCGGCTTGATGGCGCGCAGAAAATCGGCGACGGGCTCGAGATCGCGCTCCTCGAGCACACCCGCTTTTTTCGCCGCCGTATACGCGTCGTCCGGAATCGGATCCCAAGCGCCGAACACGATGTCGTCGAGCGATGCCAGCGGAACGAAGTCCTTGATCAGGGGCGAGCGATTCTCGGTCCGCTTGCCGAGCCGAATCGTCGCCATCTGCGTGAGCGAACCGATGGGTTTGGAATGACCGCGGCGGATGCTCTCCACGCCGGCCATGAAGGTCGTCGCGACAGCGCCAAGTCCGGGCGTGAGAATGCCAAGCTTGCCGCTGGCGGGGCGAATCGTCGGCGAAGCCACGATTTCTTTTCTCCTTTCGACGCTATGGGCGCGTGCCAGTCCGACGTCGGCGACGCAGCCAGAAAGTCTTTTCGGTGGTGAGCGGAATGGGCGGAGCCCCGCCGCGTGAGGAAGTCTGCCGATACACGAAGTGCATGCGCTGCACGACCGTGATCCAGGCAGTGACGGTGAGGAACACGATGATCAGGCCGAGGATGATCCCGTTGAGGGCCAGTCCGAAAAAGGCCTGTGGGGCGGACAGCAATACGATGCGTTCGGGGCGCTGCACCATGCCGACTTTGGCATCGAGTCCGAGCGCTTCGGCGCGCGCTCGGATGTACGACGTCAGGTATGCGCCAATCAGTCCGAGCAAGCACACCGACATCATCGGCACGTTGTGATGCACGGGGTTGAGCGCATAGAAGACCGCGAGTCCGCCGAGCAATGCTCCGTCAGCGACGCGGTCGAGTGTCGAGTCGAGGAAGGCGCCGAACGTCGAGCTCTTATTGGATCGGCGCGCGACCGTGCCGTCGAGCACGTCGAACAACGCGGTCATGCCCAGGAACCAGCCGCCCGTCTTGATGTGCCCCGTCGCGTAAATGATTCCGCCCGCGACGGTGCAGAGCGTGCCTATGACGGTGATGGTGTTGGGGTGGACTCCACGCCGGACCAGCCAATTCGCGACCGGATCGATGACCTTCAGGTATCCGTTTTTGAGCCAGTCGGGAAGAAGCTTCATGCGGCTCCGATTGGGCGCAGAGGGCGCGATGCTGCGCCGAGGTGCCGACGCGGCGGGACCGACGGAGCAAAACCGCCAAGAAGCCGGAGCCCTGCTCCGGTCGTAAAAGTAGCCCCTCCACAGAGTTGTAGCAACCGGCGAGCCCGCTTCCGCCGCTCAGGGCAGCGGAAACACATACGTGCCCGAGAGCGTTACGTTGTCTCGCGAATACGTGTGCACGCCGTCGATCGTGACGGCCTTCAACGTGACTGTGGTGCCCGCCGCGAATCCCTGCACCGGAATCGTCGCTGTCGAATTCGCGCCGACTTGTTTGAGGAACGTGTCGGTGCCACCGGAGCGCACGTAGACGTTGACGGCTTGCGAAAGCGTGTTGTTCACCTGCACGGACACCTGCGCCTGCGTGACTGGAGCGGTGCGGACGTCGACCTGGCGCGGACTACACGCCGTGAGGACGGCGAGAGACAACGCGGTGACCAACATGCGGACGTTCATTCGTGACTCCTCCCTGGGGACTCTCATAACGTGGGTATTCGAGTGCAAGACGTATGCGCGACGGACCCATCTGCTGCGAAACTTGTCATTCTGACTGGGCGATCCCTCCACGCGATCATCGGTACATCCGGAATCGCTGCGCCGCGTGGGAGAACTCCTCGACTTGACCGCGTTGCGCATCGAATGCGACATCCGGATCCATGCCGCCAACGATGGCCTCGCGGAGCGCATGGCTGCCGAATCGCTCGTCGAATGCACGGATCGAGATACGGAGCGAGTCGCGATGCGCCTGCAGCAACGCCCACAGAATCGCCGCCGCCATTCGCCCGCTCTGCACCTGATCGCGGTCGGTCACGTCGATGCGCACGCCGGGAATGCGGACACCACCGAACTTCGCGTCGCCGGGGTTGAGTGGCGTAAACGCATCCACGACGAACTGCACGCCGGGCAGGCGCCGTCCGTTCAATGCTGCCGCGACGCGCGCGGCGTTCATCCACGGCGCGCCGAAGCGCTGAAACGCGGTCGTGGTCCCGCGTCCAACGGAGACATTCGTGCCCTCGAATGCCACGAGCGACGGGTAGACCAGCGCGCTCGTGAGCGTCGGAAGATTCGGCGAGGGGCGCACCCACGGCAGGCCCGTTTGATCGAGCCACATCGCGCGGCGCCACCCTGTCATCGGAATGACGTGAAGTGACGCATGAATCCCGAGCACGCTGTTGTAAAACAAAGCGAGCTCGCCAATCGTCATTCCGTGACGCAGGGGGAACGGGTATAATGCGTACGCCTTGCCCGGTTTCTGCGGTGTGTGTTCCTCCGCGTTGGACAATGCCGTGTCGAGCATGGGTCCGTCGACGTGTTCGCCGGTCACTGGGTTCGGCCGGTCGAGCACGATGATCGGAAGATGGTGTCGAGCCGCCGCACGCATTGCGTAGACCATGGCCCCAACATATGTCCACGTTCGAGTGCCGATGTCCTGCAGATCGTACACGATGGCATCGAGGTCGACGAGCAAGCTGTCCGGCGGCGCAATCGTCGTGACGGTGTAGAGCGAATGCACCGCCAACCCGCTGCGCTCGTCGATGCCGCTCTCGATGTGCTCCCGATCCTCCGTGCCGCGAATACCGTGTTCGGGAGAAAAGAGACGCACGAGCGTGACCCCCGCGGAGCGGGCGCGAGGACCTCTCAACAGCTCGATGTCGGAGACGCCATTGGCGTCGACGCCGGTCTGATTGGTGATCAACCCGATTCGCTTGCCGCGCACCACGTTCAGACTGTCCTCGAGGAGGACCGTGATGCCCGGCCGCACACTTCCGCGCGCCACCGCGGGGGGCGCGGTGTGCCCGCGGCATCCAGCCGCCACAATCGTCGCTATGAGAATTGTCAGATGGCGCCAATGACGCATGTTGCTCGCTCGTGGGTGCTCGCCGCCGTTGCCGCTGCGGTGCTGGCCGGTTGCCGCCGGGCTCCAGCGCCGCCCATTGAACCTGGCAGAGGCGCGGTCACCGTACCACCCCTTGCCGATGCCGCGATTCGTGATTCGGTGCGGCACGTGCTCGATCGGGCGCTTGCCGACAGCGCATTTCCAGGTGCGATCGCCGTCGTTGGAACGCGGTCGCGCGTCATCACGACGTACGCGGTGGGTCACCTCGATTGGGCGCCGAGCCCCGCGCCGGACGAGCACACCCTCTGGGATATGGCGTCGCTCTCGAAGGTCATGGGATTGACGAGCGGCATGATGCAGCTCGTTGCGCAGCACAAGGTCGACCTGGACGCGCCGGTGCAACACTATTTCCCTGATTGGACGGGACCGAACAAAGAACGCGTCACGATTCGACATTTGTTGACGCACACGTCGGGACTCCCGGCGTTCAAGGCGTACGACGAGATCACGCACGATCCCGACAGCCTGGCCAAGCTGATGTTCACGACGCCGCTCGACACGCTGCCCGGTGTGCGAATGGTCTACAGCGACATCGGTGCCTACATGGCGGGACGCGTCCTCGAGAAGGTGTCCGGCGAGACGCTCGATGCATACGTCCACACGCACGTGTTCGAGCCGGCGGGAATGCACGAGACGATGTACAAGCCGCCCGCTTCCCTGCTGGCGCGTATCGCTCCCACCGAGGTCGATCCTCGGCGCGGTGGCCTCGTGCGAGGCAAGGTGCACGACGAGCGTGCGTACTACCTCGGCGGTGTGTCGGCCCACGCGGGAATCTTCAGCTCGGCGCACGACATGGCGCGCTTCGCGCAGATGTATCTCAACGACGGCGTGATCGACGGGACGCGAATCCTTCCCGTCGCGCAGATACAGCAGTTCACCGCGTATGTCGACTCCACGTTCTCGAACCGTGGCATCGGTTGGCAAAAGCCGGATTTGCCCGGCATGCGTTTCACCAATCCGTCGGCCGCGTGGGCGGGCCGGCTCATGTCGCGACAAGCGTTCGGACACACGGGATTCACCGGCACGTCGATCGCCATCGACCCAGCGCACGACATTTTCATCGTCTTGCTCAGCAACCGCGTCAACCCGACTCGCGCCAATAACAAGATCACCGGCGTGCGGCGGCAGCTCGCCGACGCAGTGATGTCGACGGTCCTCAATTCCACCCTCGCCACCCCGAGACCATGAACCTCACCGTCATCGATTGGGCGATCGTCGCGAGCTACTTCCTGCTCTCGGCGGGAATCGGCTTCGCGTTTACCAAGAAAGGCGGCGAGAGCCTGAGCGAATACTTCATCTCGGGACGCGCGGTTCCGTGGTGGCTCGCCGGCGCGTCCATGGTCGCGACGACGTTCGCGGCCGATACGCCGCTCGTGGTGACCGGACTCGTGTCGTCGCACGGCGTGGCCGGCAACTGGTTGTGGTGGAACATGCTGATGAGCGGCATGCTCACGGTGTTCTTTTTCGCGCGATTATGGCGACGCGCGAACGTGATGACCGACGTCGAGTTCGCGGAAATTCGATACAGCGGCAAACCGGCGGCGACCTTACGCGTGTTCCGCGCGCTCTATCTCGCGATTCCGATCAACCTGATCATTCTGGGATGGGTGACGCGAGCGATGATCAAAATCCTCACGATCTCGCTCGGGCTGCGCGATGTGCATCTTGGCGGATTGACGGTGTCGGGTCAGGTGATCGCGGTCGGGATCTGCTTCGTGATCACGATGGCGTACTCGGTGGCGGCCGGGATGTGGGCGGTCCTATGGACGGACCTCGTGCAGTTCGTCATCAAAATGACGGCCGTAATCGTGCTGGCCGTCTTTGCCGTCAGCGCCGTGGGCGGCATGGTCGCGATGAAGACCAAGCTCGCCGCGCATTTCGGAAGCGAGACCGCCGCGCTCTCCGTACTCCCGGTCTCGGTCGGAGCGCACGGCCTCACAGAATACGCATGGATGCCAATTCTCACATTGGCGGTATTTCTCGGCGTGCAATGGTGGGCCGCGTGGTATCCCGGCGCGGAGCCCGGCGGCGGCGGCTACATCGCGCAGCGAATCTTCTCGGCGCGATCCGAGCGTGACGGCGTGTTGGCGGTCTTGTCGTTCCAGGTTGCGCATTACGCGTTGCGGCCCTGGCCGTGGATCATCACCGGTTTGGCAACGGTCATTCTCTACCCGAACGGCATCGGACCCAGTCATGACCACGAAGCGGCGTACGTCCAAGCGTTCGTCGATCTGCTCCCCACGCCGTGGCGCGGATTCATGATGGCGGGCTTCGCCGCGGCGTACATGTCGACAGTCGCAACGCAGCTCAACTGGGGCGCGTCGTATCTCGTCAACGATGTATACCGTCGATTCATGAACAAGGACGCGAGCCAGAAACACTACGTCGGCGTGTCGCGCTGGGCGACGATCGTGTTGTTCCTGTTGTCGACCCTGGTGACGTGGCAACTCTCGTCGGTGGAGGGCGCGTGGAAGTTCCTCCTCGCGATCGGCGCGGGCACCGGCCTAGTCCTCATCCTTCGCTGGTATTGGTGGCGCATCAATGCGTGGTCGGAGATCAGCGCAATGCTCGCGTCGTTCGCCGTATCGGCGATCTGCTTTCTGACCGTACCCGGCCGCTGGTATCCGCTCGACGATCCGCGCAACGACTCGGTGATCATGCTCATCACGGTCGGGGCAAGCACGGTGATTTGGCTCGCCGTCACCTATCTGACCCCCGCGGAGGACGACGCCGTGCTCGACTCGTTTTACCGTCGAGTTCGACCCGGCGGGCCCGGATGGGCCAAAGTGTCGGAGCGCCTTCGCTTTGGCCGGGAGCAGATTCCGGGCGGCGCGCTGGCGTGGACGAACTGGATCGCCGGCATCGTCGCTGTGTACTCCACGCTGTTCGGCATTGGAAAGTTCGTGTTTGGCGAGTGGGGCACCGGTCTCATCCTGCTGGTGATCGCGACCATCGCGTTTGCGTGGATTGCCCGGTCGTTCCGGTCCGAACCCGAGCCGCCGGCCATGGCCATGGCTGCCGAAGAGCGGGTGGCCGCGGACTAGCCGGACAGTCGCCCTGCGGTTGTCCCCCGTTGCCGCGGGCGCTATACTTCGTATGTACCATGGCCATCAGCATTTGGCTGCTCTAATTGGAGGCTCCGCAATGAGCACGATGAATCAACCCGAGGTGTTGGTGACCGTTACGTCGGCCGCCTCCATCGAGGTTAGAAAGTTCATGGAGCAGGAGAACGTCGAACCAGCCAAGGGCGGGCTCCGCGTGAGCGTCCAGCCCGGCGGCTGCAGCGGCTTCAAATATGGCCTGCTCATCGAAGACGAACCGGCGGAAGACGATCTCATCGTCGACCAGGGTGGGTGGAAGGTGTTCGTCGACCCGTTCTCCGCTCAGTACATCAACGGCGTCACGATCGATTACGTCTCGTCGATGCAGGGCTCTGGTTTCACCTTCAAGAATCCGAATTCGACCGGCGGCTGCGGCTGCGGTAGTTCGTTCTCGGCGTAATTCGACGACATAGGTGTACGCATGGAACGGTCGGTCGCTGGCACACGCCGGGACGCGGTCGTGAATCAGAAAGAGGGGGGCCGCGATTCGAGTGATCGCGAAGCCCCCCTCTCTCGCGTTTCACACGCAACGTATCAAGGCGAGCGGATTCGAACGGTCGTCGTCGATAACCACGAGGACATCGCGCGGCTCGTCGCCAATCGAATCGCGACGCTCATCCGCGAGCGGAATGCCGCAGGAGAGTCGACGGTTCTCGGCTTGGCGACTGGCTCGACCCCGATTGGTGTCTATCGCGAGCTGATTCGGATGCATCGCGACGACGGCTTGAGTTTCGCCGACGTCGTCTCGTTCAATCTCGACGAGTACTACCCCATGCCGAAGGAGAGCATCCACTCCTACCATCGGTTCATGTGGGAGAATCTCTTCTCGCAGATCGACATCAAGCCGGAGAACGTGCATCTGCCGCCCGGCGACATTCCACGAACGGACGTCGAGGAAGCGGCGCGCCGCTACGAGAGCGCGATCGAACGCGCCGGCGGAATCGATTTTCAGATCCTTGGCATCGGCAAGACGGGACACATCGGCTTCAACGAGCCGGGATCGGGCGCCGATAGCCGTACGCGCCTCGTCACCCTCGACGCCGTCACGCGGAAGGACGCCGCCGCCGATTTCTTCGGCGAGGAGTTCGTTCCACGCGAGGCGGTCACGATGGGTATCGCGACGATTCTCGAGGCCCGCGAGATCGCCATCATCGGGACGGGCGAGCACAAGTCGAGCATTGTCCAGCGCGCGGTCGAGGGCGACATCGACGTCGAGGTCGCCGCGACGTTCCTCCAGCGGCATCCGAACACGACGTTCTATCTCGATCGTGCCGCCGCCGCCGAGCTCACGCGCATCAAGACGCCCTGGCTGATCGATGAAGTGCAGTGGACGCATGAGCTGATCGTCCGCGCCGTGATTTGGTTGTCGCAGCGCACGGACAAAGCGATCCTCAAGCTCACCCAGCGCGATTACGCCGATGCTCGAATGTCGTCGCTCGTGGCCAAGTTCGGATCCCCGGGCGAAGTGAACGGCAAGGTCTTCAACATCCTCGGCGCCAAGATTCGCGGGAAGTCCAAGCTGCCGATGGGACGCAAGATCATCTGCTTCTCGCCGCACCCCGACGACGACGTGATCTCGATGGGCGGCATTCTGCGCAAGCTCGTCGAGAACGACAACGACATCACGGTCGCGTACATGACGAGCGGCAACATCGCCGTGTTCGACCACGACGTGCGCCGCTACGTCGACTTTCTCGAGCGCCTGGGCAGCGAAGGGCTCATCGGCCCCGAGAAAGTCGAGCAGCTCGCGTCCAAGGTGCACGAGTGTCTCGAGCGGAAGACGCCCGGCGAAGTCGACGTTCCGGAAGTGCAGGACATCAAGCGCATCATCCGCGAGGCCGAAGCGGTGAGCGGCATCGAAACCGTCGGTCTGCCGCGGAGCGCCGCGCGCTTTCTCAACCTGCCGTTTTATCAAACTGGAAAGGTGAGAAAGGACGCGATCGGCCCGGCCGACGTCGCGATCGTCCGCCGCTTGCTCGCGGAGATCCAGCCGGAGCTGATCTTTGTCGCCGGCGATCTGTCGGATCCGCACGGAACCCACCGCATGTGCAAGGAAGCGATCGATCGCGCGCTCGCCGAAATTGGCGCGGCCGGTCGAACGAAGTCGCCGTCGGCGGATGGCGCGTCGAGCGGCCTGCCCGAGGTGTGGTTGTACCGCGGTGCGTGGCAGGAGTGGCCGATCCACGAGGCGACCTGGCTCGTTCCGTTGTCGCAGGAAGAGTTGCGGCTCAAGATCCAGGCGATCTTCAAGCATCAGTCGCAGAAGGATTCCGCGCCCTTCCCCGGCGGCTACGACGAGCGCGAGTTCTGGCAGCGCGTCGAGGCGCGGAACAAAGGGACCTCGGCCGAACTCGATCGCCTCGGTCTCGCCGAGTACTTCGCGATGGAAGCCTATGTTGTGGAGTGACGACGGAGCGGCATGCGCGGCCTGAACGCGCTCGACTTCGTCGTCATCATCGCGTATCTCGTCGGCATTACGCTGCTCGGGATCTATGTCGGGCGGCGCCAGCGTGACGCCAAAGATTACTTCGTCGCCGATCGCGAGATTCCCTGGTGGGCGGTCATGTTCTCGATCGTCGCCAGCGAGACGAGCGCCCTCACATTCATCAGCATTCCCGGCCTCGCGTACGTCGGCAACATGGGGTTCCTCGAGATCGCCGTGGGCTATCTCGTTGGGCGGATCGCTCTGGCGTACACACTGCTGCCGCGCTACTACGAGGGCAATCTTGTCACGGCGTACGCCTTGCTCGAACAGCGGTTCGGCATCGCGGCGCGACGCTTCACCTCGGTCGTCTTCATGGTCACGCGGGGGATGGCGGACTCCGTTCGCGTCTATGCCACCGCCGTTCCGATCGCGCTGATCATCGGGCCCATGCTGCCTCGCGCGTTGGTGATGCCCGTGGCGGTGCTCGTCCTTGGCACCTTGACAGTGATCTACACGATCCGTGGCGGCATGCGCGCCGTGGTGTGGACCGAGATCGTGCAGGCGTCGGTGTACCTCCTCGGCGGTCTCTCTGCGATCGTCCTGATCGGCCGGCTCGTGCCTGGCGGCTGGGGCTCGATCATCGCCGCGGCGGGACCGGCGGAGAAATTCAAGATCGTCAGTTGGACGCCGATCCTCACGCAGCCTCACACGATGCTCGCCGGTATCATCGGAGGCGCGTTCCTCTCGATGGCGTCGCACGGCGCCGACCAGCTCATCGTCCAGCGATTGCTCTCGGCGCGGTCACTCAAGGCCGCTCAGGCCGCGGTGATCGGGAGCGGCGTCGCGGTGATCATACAGTTCGCGCTCTTCTTGCTGCTCGGCGTCGGACTGTGGGGCCTGTACGGCGGAAAAGTGTTCCCGGTCCCCGACGCGATCTTCCCGACATTCATCGTCGATCAAATGCCGCACGGGCTGGTCGGCCTGCTGCTTGCCGCCGTGCTCGCGGCGACCATGAGCACCCACTCCGGAGCGATCAACTCGCTCGCGGCCGCGGCGACCCATGACATCTATCTGCCGCTCACGGGACGCACGCCGGACGATCCTCGCACCCTCCGGACCGGTCGCTTCTTCGCGTTGTTCTGGGGCGTCGTGCTCACGGGCGGCGCCCTGCTCTTCCCACAGAACCCCAAGACGTCGGTCGTCGTCGTCGCATTGTCGATCGCGTCGTTCACGTACGGGGGACTGCTGGGCGGATTTTTTCTCGCTATCTTCTGGCGGCGCGCGCGTCAACGCGATGCCATCATCGGGATGTCCGTCGGCATCGCGGCGATGAGCGTGATCGTGTTCGCCAAGCAGATCAGCGCCGCGATTCCGGAGTGGGCCGCGACGTTGGCCCCGCTATCGACGATCGCCTACCCGTGGTTCGTACTGATCGGGACGGCGATCACCCTATTCGTTGGAATTCTCTCATCGCTGACGCACGACGCGGCGCAACCCGTACGGATCGCGACACCATGACGTATATCGTAATCGGAATCGACGGCGGCGGGTCGAAGACACACGCCATGGTCGCCGACGAACAAGGCCGCACGATCGCCGAGACGGTGGGACCGGGGAGCGCCGTGCGGCCGGGCAAGGCGGAGCATTCCGCGAACGTCATTGCCGACGTCGTGCGTGACGCGCTGGCCTCGTGCGACATGACGCACGTGACGCCTCGCGTGCTGTCGATCGGCGTCGCCGGCGCGGGACGCGAGACCGAACGGCAGGAGCTCTGGCAGGCGCTCGTGAGCCGCGATCTCGCGGCGGAGCTCGTGATTCATTCCGACTTCAGCATCGCGCTCGACGACGCGTTCTCCGACGGGCCAGGCGTGCTGCTGATCAGCGGCACGGGATCCGTTGCATTCGGACGCGGGCCGACCGGGGCAACATCACGCTGCGGCGGCTGGGGTCCGGTCTGCGGAGACGAAGGCAGCGGCGCGTGGATCGGTCGTCGCGCGCTGTCGGTGGTCACCGCTGCAGCCGATGGGCGCGAGCCGGAGACGGCGCTGACCGGCGCCATCCTCACCGCGGCACAGGTCAACGAGACGTCGGATCTGATCGGCTGGGCCGCCAACGCGTCGCCGGCGCAACTCGCGTCGCTCGCCCCCGTCGTGCTCAGCGTGGCCGACGCCGGCGACCTCCGGGCCAACGCCGTCGTGAGTCTCGCGGTCGAGGAATTGGTCCTGCACGTGCGAGCACTCGCGAGGCAACTCTTCGGCGATGAGCGGGCCGCGCTGCCCATCGCGCTCTCCGGGGGGATGCTCGCGCGCGGAACGACGCTCCGCAAACGACTCGAGCACCGCTTGAAATCAGCGGTGCCCGGTGGCCAACTCAGAACGGACCTTGTTATTCCGGCGCGCGGCGCCGTGCGCGCCGCGCTGCGCATCCTCGGCGAGGCGATGGTCTAGGCCTCGGCCGTCAGCTCCACTTCAAGTCCTGCTTCGACAAGGGCAGCGAACGCACGCGCTTCCCGGTCGCCATGAAGATCGCCTCACAGAGCGCCGGAACCACCGGCGGCAGCGCCGGTTCGCCGAGGCCCGTGGGCGGGAAGTCAGTTACGCGGAAGCTCACCTCGACCGGCGGCGCCTGACGGAGGCGGAGCAGCGGGAAGGTATTGAAGTTCGATTCGACCGCGTGACCCTTGTCGATCGTGATCTCTTGCCCCAATGCCTCGGCGATTCCGTCCAGCACCGCGCCCTGCGCCTGATTCTCCGCCATGCTCGGGTTGATGATCTGGCTGCCGATGTCGCCGACCACCCAGACCTTGTCGACCTTGATCACGCCCTCCTTGCTCACCGTCGCCTGCACGACTTCGGCGAAGTAGCCGCGATGGCTGAAGTGGAACGCCACGCCCATTCCCGTTCCTTTGGGCAGCGTCTGCTTTCCCCATCCCGACTTCTCGGCTACCATCTCGAGCACGCCACGCATGCGCGCGGCGTCCACGGCGGCACCGTCGTGCGGACCAGCGAGGAGGTCGAGCCGGAACTGCACAGGATCCTTGCCCGCGGCGTGCGCGAGTTCGTTGATGAACGACTGCATGACGAAGGCGATGGCGTTGCTGCCCGGCGCCCGTAGCGCACCGGTCGGAACCCCGAGCGGCATCGTGGATGCGTCGAGCGCAAAATTCGGGATGTAAGCCGCCGGAAATTCCGTCTGCTGTATCCCGGCGCTCGCTGCGAACGCCTGTCCCTCGCCGAACGACACGAAGTGATCGCGCCACGCCACGAGCTTCCCCGCTGCATCGACTCCGCCGGTGAGATAGTGGAATCCGGCCGGCCGATAGAAGTCATGCTGCATGTCGTCTTCGCGCGTCCACAACAGCTTGACCGGGACGCCCGCTTGCTTCGCAATCGCCGCGGCTTCGACCATGTAGTCGTTGTTCAAGCGCCGGCCAAATCCGCCACCGCTCCTTGTGATGTGGATCGTGATGTCCGTCTCGGGAATTCCGAGCGTGCGCGCGACGAGCGCGCGACCGCCTTGCGGCTGCTGCGTCGGCGACCAGATCTCGAGCTTTCCATCCTTGAAGCTGGCCGTTGTGTTCTGCGGCTCCAGCGGCGCGTGCGCGATGAATGGATAGAAGTATTCGGCCTGGACGACCTTCGCCGCCCCCTTGAGCGCCGCATCGACGTCTCCGTCCTTTCTGATCTGGCGCTGCGGCTGTTGCTTCGAGAGCTCCGCCGCCTTTGCGGCGAATCCGACGCTACTCTGCTGCGCCGTCGTGCCTTCATCCCACGTGACGTTCAGCTTCTTCCGCGCCTGCTGGGCGAGCCACCAGTTGTCGGCGACGATCGCCACACCCGGCACCAGGCCGTTGAGCTGCGTGGTGCTTCCATCGACGACGAACGCCTGCTTCACGCCCGGCATCGCCTTGATCTCGCCGACGTTTGCGCTGACGACCTTGCCGCCGAACACCGGGCATTTCACGTACGCGGCGTAGAGCATACCCGGCAGCGTCATGTCGATTCCGTACAACGGCTTGCCGGTAACGATCGAGTGGTTGTCGACGCCCGGCACCCGCGTGCCGATGATCTTGAACGCCTTCGGATCCTTGAGTTGAACCTTGTCGAGCTCGGGGGCCTTGACTGCCGCCGCCTTGTCGAGCAGCTGCCCGTAGGGCAGCGACCGCCCACTCGCGCCGTGCTTGACGGTGCCGGACGATGTCTCGCATTCGGTTTCCGGCACGCCCCACGTCTGCGCGGCTGCCGTGACGAGCATCGCGCGCGCCGCAGCGCCGACGCGGCGCATCGGAATCCAATTGATCGGTGTCGCCGTGCTTCCGCCGGCACCCTGGCCCGTGAACTTCGTCGTGTCGAGCGGTGCCTGCTCGACGCGCACATTCGCCCAATCGACGTCCAACTCGTCGGCGATGATCATGGGGAGCATCGTCTTGACGCCCTGACCGATCTCCGGATTCTTGGCGATGATGGTCACAATGCCGTCGGGCGTCATGCGAATGAACGCGTTCGGAACGAACTCGCCGGCACTCGGTGTCGCCGCGAATGCTTCGGCGGTGTCAAAGACTCTGAGGTAGCTGCCGAGAAGGATGCCTCCGCCGGCCAAGCTGGTCACGCGGAGGAACGATCGACGGTCGACGCTCGCGTTGATGTTCATGGTGGCGCCCCCTTAGGAGTTCGACTCGCCCGACCGCGAGCCGACGGTGGCCGGCATCTGCGCCGCCATGTGGATCGCCTGACGGATGCGCAGATACGTCGCGCAGCGACAGAGGTTGCCGTTCATTGCCGCATCGATTTCCGCGTCGGTTGGGTTTGGGTTCTTGGCCAACAGGGCGGACGCCGACATGAGCTGGCCCGCCTGACAGTAGCCGCACTGCGGCACGTCGACCTCCTGCCAGGCGCGTTGCAGTGCATGCGTCCCGTCGGACGACAGGCCTTCGATCGTGGTGATCTCGGCGCCGGCCACGGTGGCCACGCGCCGCTGGCACGAGCGGATGGCAGTGCCGTTCAGATGCACCGTGCACGCGCCGCATTGCGCGATACCGCAGCCGAACTTGGTGCCCTTGAGATCGAGCACGTCGCGCAGGACCCACAGCAACGGCATGTCCGCCGGCACATCGACCGTCGTGGGCTTGCCGTTCACCTTGAACGAGATCGCCATGGACTCACTCCTCGGCGTATGAGATATCTTTAAAAGGGCAAATCGCCCGTGGATCAGACCGGGTCGGGCGTTCTCACCGCGGGAACGCGGAGGGACTCGCCCATCACCGCGTCGGCCAGCGGCACCGACGCCGCCGGCTTGTCGAACTCTCCTTCCCAACGAGCCATCACGACCGTCGCCAGACAATTGCCGACGACGTTCAACGACGTCCGCGCCATGTCCATCAACGCGTCCACTCCAAGAATGACCGCGACGGCCTGCAACGGCAAGCCGAACTGCGCCAGCGCACCCGACAGAATCACGAGCGATGCACGGGGCACCGCCGCAACGCCTTTGCTGGTGAGCATGAGAGTCAGCATCATCACGAGCTGGGTCGAGATCGGCATGTCGATGCCGGCGGCCTGAGCAACGAACACCGACGCCAGCGCCAGGTAGAGCGTGCTGCCATCCAGGTTGAACGAGTAGCCGGTCGGAAGTACGAATGCCACGATGCGACGCGGCACGCCGAGCTGTTCCATACGCTCGAGCGCCAATGGCAAGGCCGCCTCGGACGATGCCGTGGTGAACGCGATCAGCCACGGCTCGCGCACGGCGCGGATGAAGCGCCGAAGCGGAACCCGAAACGTCAGCGCGATCGGGATGAAGACGCACACCACGAACACGATCAGCGCGGCGTACAGCGTGCCGACCAACAAGCCGAGGTTTCGGAGAATCCCGAGCCCGCCCTTGGACACCGTTACGGCAATTGCAGCCCCGATTCCGATCGGCGCGTAGCCCATCACGATCGCCACGAACTTGAACATGACCTCGGACAGACTCTCGCATGCGCTGAGCATGAAGGTCTTGCTCGGACCCTGCACTTTGGACAACGCGACGGCGAAGATGATCGCGAAGAACACGATCTGCAGCACTTCGTTCTTGCTCGCCGCCTCGAAGAAGCTCTGAGGTACCGTATGTTCGATGACGCCCGTGAGGGTCGTGTGCGTCGACGCGTACTCCGCGCCCTCTTTGGCCGACGCGGCGCCGAGGTCGACCCCGCGGCCGGGCTTCACCAGGTTGACCGCGATCAGCCCGACTGCGAGCGCGAGCGTCGTCACCAGCTCGAAGTAGATGATCGATCGGATCGCCAGCCGCCCGACGCGCTTCATGTCGTCGCCGTGCCCAGCGATGCCCACCACGAGCGTGGCGAACAACAGCGGGACGATCAACGACTTGATCATCCGCAGGAAGATCGACGACAGCACATTCAGATCGCTCGCCGCCCACCCGCCGTGAATTTCCCGCGCTGAGTCGGGAAACAACCATCCGGCGAGGATGCCGAGCACCATCGCGATCATGATCCATTGCGACAGCGTGACGCGACGAAAGAGCGACTTCCGCGGCGCGTCAATCCGATCAGGAGATTCCGCCAATTGTCCAGCCAAGCTCACCGTGCACTTCCTCCCTCGGCCGTTCGACGGCGAAGCGTCGAGTGCGTGTATCCGTACGTAAAATAGATGACGAGCCCGACGACGAGCCATATCGCGAAGCGAATCCACGTGATGCCCGGCAGCTGCACCATCAGATATACGCAGGCGACGATGGAGATGAGCGGCGTGATCGGTACCCAGGGCACGCGAAACGGCCGCGGTCGCTCGGGATCGATGCGTCGAAGGAAGATCACCCCGGCCGAAACGAGCACGAACGCGAACAGCGTTCCGATATTCGTGAGGTCCACGACCTCAGCGATGTTGGCGAACGCCGCGAACCCGGCAACGAACACACCCGTCAAGATCGTGCCGACGTAGGGCGTCTTGTACTTCGGGTGAACCTTGGCCAGCACCGGTGGCAGCAGTCCATCACGCGCCATCGAGAAGAAGATGCGTGGCTGGCCGAGTTGGAACACGAGCAACACGCTTCCCATGGCGACCACGGCGCCGAGCGCAATGATCAATCGCGACGCATTGAGGAGCGCGGGCGGCCCCGAAGCGTACTGCAGCGCGGTGATCATCGGCTCAGCGGTGCCGAGCTGTTTCCACGGCGCCATGCCCGTCATCACCACGGAGATCGCGATGTAGAGGACCGTGGTGATGAGCAAGCTCATAATGATGCCGAAGGGCATGTCCTTCGGCGGATTCTTGGTCTCCTCCGCCGCGGTCGACACGGCGTCGAATCCGATGTAGCTGAAGAAGATGATCGCCGCGGCTGCGCTGATGCCCGCGGCGCCGTTCGGCGAGAATCCGCCGGTCGCCGGGTTGGTCCAGTTGTGCGGCTTGATCAGGAAGATGCCGACGGCGATGAAGAACAGAATGATGCCGACCTTGAGCAGCACCATCGCGTTGTTCGTGTCGGCCGACTCTCGGATGCCGATCACGAGGATGACGGTGATCAGCGCCACGACCGCGACCGCGGGCAGATTGATGATGATCGGAAAGCCGGCCAAGTGCGGCGCCGTCGTCCACGCCGCCGAGAGATACTGCGTCGTGGCGTCTATCGTTCCGCCGGCCGCCGCCGTGACCGCGGTGAAGGCGTCGTGCGCCGAGCGATAGTCGGT
The DNA here is from genome assembly GCA_036392315.1 of Gemmatimonadaceae bacterium. GTDB lineage: Bacteria > Gemmatimonadota > Gemmatimonadetes > Gemmatimonadales > Gemmatimonadaceae > JAQBQB01. Next base: position 34,242 of record DASVYG010000175.1, on the reverse strand, counting down.
GGCCAACCATGGCGGTAAATCCAAACCGAAATGATTGATGAGCTCTCGAAAGTAGCCCGCCCATCCGATCGCCACGCCGATGTTGCCGACGGCGTACTCGATGATCAGGTCCCAGCCGATGATCCAGGCGACGAATTCCCCGATCGACGCATACGCATACGTGTACGCCGAACCAGAGATGGGCACCATGGCCGCGAACTCGGCGTAACAGAGCGCCGCGAAGCCGCAGGCGACGGCGGTGAGAACGAACGAGAAAATGATCGCGGGCCCCGCGCCTGGCCGAGCCGCGTCGCCCACGATCGCCGTTCCTGTCGTCGCGAAGATGCCGGCGCCGATCGTGGCGCCGACACCGAGCGCGGTGAGATGCCACTTGCCGAGCGTCCGTTTGAGGCCGCCGTGCGTCGCGACGTCGGCCTCGAAGTCGGCGACCGACTTCCTCGCGAAGAGCTGATTCATGAGCCGCTAGGCAACGACCGCCTCACCGCTCTCGATTCTCATGCCGTAGAACGACCGATACACGAACGTGATGGAGATGAGGAAGAACACGGCCGCGAGTAGGTGGCCGAGCACCGGTCCGCGCTGCTCGGTGAGCGATACCGCCAGCTCGACCGCCAGCAATCCGAACAGTGTGGTGAACTTGATGATCGGATTGAGCGCCACAGACGACGTGTCCTTGAACGGATCGCCCACCGTGTCGCCGACGACGGTCGCGGCGTGGAGCGGCGTGCCTTTCTGCTTGAGCTCGACCTCGACGATCTTCTTGGCGTTGTCCCACGCGCCGCCGGCGTTGGCCATGAAAATGGCCTGATACAATCCGAACATCGCGATCGAGATCAGATAGCCGATGAAGAAGAACGGCTCCACGAACGCGAATGCCAGCGTGGCAAAGAAGACGGTGAAGAAGATGTTGAGCATGCCCTTCTGCGCGTACTTCGTGCAGATCTCTACCACCTTCTTGCTGTCCGACACCGACGCCGCCTCGGTGCTCTCGAGGTTCATGTTCGCCTTGATGAACTCCACAGCGCGATAGGCGCCGGTCGTCACCGCCTGCGTCGAGGCGCCGGTGAACCAGTAGATGATCGCGCCGCCCGTCAACAACCCGAGCAGGAATGGCGCGTGCAGGATCGACAGATTCTCGAGGTTGGTCGTGAGACCACCGGTCAGCGCAACGATGATCGAAAAGATCATCGTTGTCGCACCGACGACGGCCGTGCCGATGAGGACCGGCTTGGCGGTCGCCTTGAACGTGTTCCCAGCGCCGTCGTTCTCCTCGAGGAAGTGCTTGGCCTTCTCGAAGTTCACGGTGAACCCGTGATCGCGCTGGATTTCGGCCGGGGCACTCGGCATCTGTTCGATGGTCGAGAGCTCGAACACCGATTGCGCGTTGTCGGTCACCGGACCGTAGGAGTCTACGGCGATGGTCACGGGGCCCATGCCGAGGAACCCGAACGCGACGAGACCGAACGCGAACACCGCTGGAGCGACCATCAACGTCCCGAGGCCCATCGTGCTCACCAGGTAGCCGACCGACATCAGGCCCATGATCGTGATGCCGAGCCAGAACGCGCTGAAGTTGCCGGCCACGAGGCCGGAAAGAATGTTGAGCGATGACCCGCCCTCGCGCGACGACGTGACGACCTCGCGCACATGCCGCGAGTCCATCGAGGTAAAGACCTTCACGAGCTCCGGGATGATCGCGCCCGCCAACGTGCCGCAGGTGATCACGCTCGACAGCTTCCACCACAGGGTGCCGTCGCCGAGATCGGGCAGCATCAGGTAGGACACGATGTACGTGAGCACGACGGACAAGATCGACGTCAGCCAAACGAGGAACGTCAGCGGCGCCTCGAAGTTCATCTTGTCGGCGTTCGCGTAGCGGGCCTTCGCAATGGCGCCATTGATCAAGTACGACGCGCCGCTCGCGATGACCATCATGATGCGCATCGCGAAGATCCAGACGAGAAGCTGCACCTGCACCTTGGGCTCGCGCACGGCGAGGACGATGAACGAGATGAGCGCGACCCCGGTCACACCGTACGTCTCGAAGCCGTCGGCGCTGGGGCCGACCGAGTCGCCGGCGTTGTCGCCGGTGCAATCGGCGATCACGCCCGGATTCCGCGCGTCGTCTTCCTTGACGTTGAAGACGATCTTCATGAGGTCAGCGCCGATGTCGGCGATCTTCGTGAAGATGCCGCCCGCGATACGCAGCGCCGCCGCGCCAAGCGACTCGCCGATCGCGAATCCGATGAAGCACGGGCCGGCGTAGTCGCCCGGAATGAAGAGCAGAATGGAGAGCATGAGCACCAGCTCGACCGAGATCAGCAACATGCCGATGCTCATGCCGGCGCTCAGCGGAATGGCGTAACAGGGATACGGCTTACCGCGGAGCGCGGCGAACGCCGTTCGTGAATTCGCGAACGTGTTGACTCGGATGCCGAACCAGGCGACCCCGTAGCTGCCTCCGATGCCGATCAAGCTGAAGGCCAAGATGATGATCACCTTGATCGCGGAGAAGTTCTGCAGCACGCCGAAGTACAGGGCGATCACCGCGCCGATGAATACCTCGAGCAGCAAAATGAACTTGCCCTGCGTGATCAAGTACGTCTTGCACGTCTCGTAAATCAGCTCCGAGATGGCCCGCATCGAGGAGTGCACGGGCATGTTCTTGAGGCTCGTGTAGATCACGAGACCGAAGATCAGACCGAGGCCGCAGATCACGAGACCGCCGGTCAGCAGCTTCGTTCCGGCAACGCCGAGGAATTGGACCTGTGAAAGATCGGGAATGACGAGATTCGCTTCGCCACCGGCGCGTTGCGGGGAGGTGCCGGCTTGTGCCATCAGCGACGCAGCGTGCAGCGGCAGAGCGAGGGCCGCGATCACGAGCGACAGAACGATGGGGAGTGTACGACGGAACGCATTCTCCATCAGATTCATCGGTGGTTGGGGGTGCTGGGAGGGGCAGAAAAAAAGCCCATGTTGCATCATGGGCCCTGCGGTTACGGAAGATCGCGTAATGATAGATATGGCGGCGGCCGTTGGCTAGACACCGCCGTCAGAAGTCATAGACAATCTGCGCCTTCATCCGGATTGGCGTCCCATCGGGCCTCGTTCCAGGCCGGAACTTGAAGCTCTTGAGCACATCGCTGAGACGCTTGTTGTACGACCCGTCACGCGTTGGGGTGAACGTGAAGTCCACCACCTTGCCTGTGGAATCGACGTCATACTCGGCCACGAGGTGGAACCCGCGCACTTTGTCCGGCATGGGGAGCGGCGGAATGAACATCTCCGTCGGACTCGGAGGGAAGTTGGCTTGCGTGCCGCCGCCCGTTCCCGGGCCGTTCCCGGAGCCGCGCCCGGTTCCCGTGCCCGAGCCAAAGCCGCCGCCCGAACCAGGGCCGTTGCCCGCCGATCCATCACGACCACTGCCTCCGCCGGTTCCCGCGACCGGCGCGGTCGCCTCGGGCGGTTTTGCCACGGCCACCTTGATGTCGGGCTTGGCCTCTGGCGTGATTTCCGGCGGCTTGACGACCGGCGGCGGCACGGGCTGTGGCTTGGGCTTGATCACGGGGGGCGGCGGAACGACCGTCGCTTGGGGCTTGGGCGCTGGAGGGGCAACCTGGACGTATCGAACCCGCTCTTGCGCGCCGCCCGTGCCACGTCGGCCACCGCCACCACCGCCGGCCGGACCGGCCCCACCGGCCCCCTGAGGTCGCTCGATCACGACGCCCTCGTGCGTTGCGAGCGGAGTGATCAAGAGCGCGACGAGCAGCGCGTGCAGCAAAAAGGACAGCAGTCCCCACCCGCGACGGTCTTCCCGTTTGACGGGAAGCCCGACTGCCGGGAGCGGCCGGTGCCGTGTCTGTTTGGCCACCGACGTTCGATTCGAATCGGAGAAAGAATCCATCGGAGGTTGCTGCCGTGCAGCGGCGCCGCGAGACATGGAAAGTTATACGGCGGACGATCCCAAAAGGGTTCGTCCGCCGTATGAGTCCGACTCCGTCCTCGGAAGCGCTATTTGGCCGCTGGCGCGGCTCCCGGCGTATCCTTTGGCGGAATACCGATCACCTTTACCCCGGCACCGCGTGCGACGTCCATGGCGAAGATCACGTCGCCATACGGCACCCCAGGCGTCCCCTTGACGAAGATCACCTTCTCCGGACGCGGGTCGTAGATCTCCTTCAACCGCGTCGCCAAATGATCCCGCGTTTGCACTTCGCTGTTGATCGCAAACTGCCCGCCGGGCTTGACCTCGAGCACGATCTGGTTCGAATTCGCGTTCGCCGGTTGAACCGTCGGGTTCGGATCCGGGAGCTGAATGTCGATCGCCTTTCGCATCGACGGCAGCACCGCCATGAAGATGATCAAGAGCACGAGCAACACGTCGATCATCGGCGTGACGTTGATGTCGTTCGAGAGGCCGCCGCCTCCACCAGTTGCCATTGCCATTACTTGGCTCCTCCCGCAACCGGCGCGGGCGTCTGCTGCTTGGAATCGCCCGGAACTGTCGAGACCGTGCCCGGCTTCTGATCGCTGATCATGCCGACAACGCGCACCCCGTTCTTCATCGCGAGATCCATGGCGTCCAGCACCTTGCTGTAGTCAAGGTTCTTGTCCGCCTTGAAGTACATGATGTAGTCGTCGCGCGGCGTGTCGACGTAGATGTGCTTGAGCGCCGGACCCACGTCTTCAGGACGGATCGGCTTCTTGTTCAAGTAGTAGTGCCCATCCTTGTCGATGCCGAGCACCTGATCGGACTGATCGTCTTCGGGATGGTCCTTGATGTTCTGCGCCTGCGGCGGATCGGCGTTGAATCCCGCCAGCAGCGCCGGCGCGACCACCATGAAGATGATCAGCAACACCAGCATGACGTCCACCATCGGCGTCACGTTCGGCGTGGACTGAACGGCTCCCTGTCCTCCACCTGCTGACATGGCCATTGGACTACCTCCTCAATGGTGAGAGTCGATCAGGTCGAGATCGGGCCAGCGCCGCCACCGGCGGTGTTGAACTCACGCGTGAAGCGCGACCGGCCAAACTCGCCCGACACACCCTTGATGAGATAGTCGATCATCTCCTTCGAGACGTACGTCATTTCGGCCGTGAGGTTGTCGATCTTGGTGGTGAAGTAGTTGTACGCCCACACCGCCGGAATCGCGACGAGCAGACCGAAGGCCGTCGTGATGAGCGCCTCAGCGATACCACCGCCGATTGCGGCCAAGCCGCCGGAGCCGGATGCGGCCATTCCCGTGAACGAGTTGACGACGCCCATCGTGGTGCCGAGCAGTCCGACGAACGGCGCCGTGGCGCCGACCGTGGCGAGCACCGCCATGCCGCGCTTCAGGTTCGTGATCTCGAGCAGCATGTTGCGCTCGACCGCCCGCTCCGCCGAGTTGATGTCCGACACGGTGACCGAGCCGTCGGCGATCAGGGGCTTCACTTCGCCGAGTGCGCCGCCGAGGACCAGCGCGACGTGCGACTTCTTGTAGCTCTCCGCCAAGCGAATCGCCTCGGTGAGGTTGTCTTCCTCGAGGAACTGCGAGAACTCAGGGGCGAACTTGATCGTTTCTTTCTGCGCTTTGCGAAGGCTCCACCACTTGGAGACCGTGATCGTCAGCGAGTAGATGGACATGATCGCCATGGTGACAACGATGCCTTTCGCAAAGTTGCCCATCGCGTGCCACATGCCAAGAAGTGAGAGATCCATATCGACTAGTCTCCGGTGAGTTACTCGAGGCTACTACTTGGTGAGTGAGAACTGGAATGGCATTTGGACGAGCTGCTTCACTTTCTTGCCGCCGACTTCCGCCGGATAGAACTTCATGTTCGGCAACGACGCCTTGACGGCGTTGGTGAAGAGATCGTGTGTCGACTTGAGCACCTTGAATTGGCTCATGTCGGCGCGACCCGTGGTGTCGACCACGAACTGGGCCAGGACCTCGCCTTCGACGTTGGCCGAGCGAAGCATGTCGGGGTAGCGCGGTGCCGGATTGCCCGGCAGCGGCGACACCTGCTTCTCGACCTGGTACTCGTAGTAGGTCTGGTTGTCATTCGCGGGTGTCGGCGTGCCGCCGACGACGCCCTTGGCGATACCGCCAGCGACGCCCTTACCCGTGAAGTCTTCCTCGTTCGTGACCTTCTTGGAGAGGTCGATGTCGGGGAGTACGTCCGGGATCTTGATGGGCGCGGTCAGCACCTGGAAGCCTTTCGGCGGCGGCGCCTTCATGACCACGTCCGGCGGCGGTTTCGGCTGCTCTTTCGGCGGAGGCGGCTCGTCCTTCTTGACCGTGACGAACTCGACCTTCTCTGCCTTGGGCTTTTCAAGCCCTTGGCTCGCGTGCAACGTGCCGATCACTGCTGCCGAGATCAGCACGGCGTGCACAACGACGCTGAGAGCGGTGCCGCCCGCACGCTTCTGCTTCGATGCCCTGGACTCGATGAGGTTGTCGAACATGTCTCGTTGGCCTGATCGGGTTCACTGAGAAAACAGAGAATAACGCGCGAACTGTCTGGTTGGATAAGCTATTCCCCATCGGGCCGCGCGGAATGCCCAGAAGATTAAGAGTTGGTGAAGCCGATGTTAGAAGCCGCTTTCGGACCTGCGACGTCGCGTCACGTGTCAGCCTTCTGCTGACTCCACGGCTTCCTCGACTGGCGGCCGCACCGACGGCGCCGCTCGCTCGCTAGCAGCCATTGGTAAAAGCACCGTGAAGATCGTGCCGCGTCCCAATCGCGATTGCACGTTGATGCTTCCCCCATGCGCGTGCACGATCCACTGCGCGATCGACAGCCCGAGTCCGAACCCGCCGCGCTCCGAGGCTCGCGATCGCGCACGGTCAGCGCGCCAGAAGCGGTCGAAGATGTGGGCTTGATCGGCCGCGGAAATTCCGATCCCGGTGTCTCGCACCGCGATCGCCACCTCGTCCGGCGATCGGTGCGTGACCGCGAGCTCCACATGCCCACCGCGCGGCGTGTACTTGATGGCGTTCGTGACGAGATTGAGCAGCAGCTGCCGCAACCGCGTGCGGTCGCCCATCACGATGCCGTTCTCCAGCGCCGACAGCGACAGCGTAAGCCCGGCGTCTTCGCCCAAGATGACGGCCGTCTCGTACACCTCGCGCACCAAGGGCTCCAGCTCGACCGGCGTTCGATGAATGTCGAACCGGCCTTCGTCGGCACGCGCAAGCGTGAGCAGGCTGTCGACGAGATCTGCCATGCGCGCGGTCTCCTGCAGCGCTTCCTCGAGCGCGACCATTCGATCGGCGCGATTGGTCCCCGGGTGCATGGCCCGCTCGACGTCGGCCCGAAGCACCGTGAGCGGCGTCTTGAGCTCGTGGCTCGCGTCCGCGGTGAAGCGACGCAGTCCCGCGAACGAACCCTCAAGGCGGGTCAGCATCGCGTTGACCGTCAGGCTCAATCGAGAGAGCTCGTCGTTGCTCGTGTCGGCCGGTAATCGCCGGTGCAAGCTTCGACCGTCGGTGATCGCCTCGACCTCGTTGATCAACTGGTCGACCGGCTTGAATGAGTTCCCGACGACCAGGTACGCCACCAGCATCGACACGATGAAGATGATCGGCGCGACGACGATCATCGTGCCCACCAACAGCGAGGTCGGCACGTCGGCCACCTCGGTGGGCAGCGCTCCGACGACGCGGGAGATGTTGCCGCCCACGAGCACGTTGCGGCGAGTCACCTCGAGCAGGTGCAGCGTGTCGCCGCGGACGGGCACGATCACGCCGCCGGTCTCGTCGGTCAGTTGCAGCACGCTCCGCAGTAGCGCCGTCTGGTCGTCGCCCGACAACAGGCGCATCAGCGCCGATGAGTATAGCAGCTTCCCCGCCTGGTCCAGCACCATGAAATAGCCTGGCAGCGGGTCGAGCACGTCGGCGAGCTCTTTCGTACTCTTGGTAACGGGCGTCGGACCACTCGTGGAATCGACGAAGGTCAGCCGCTTGTTGGCGAGCTGCGCGGTTTGAATCACGAGCAGAACGTTGTCGGCGACGCGAAAGGCTTCTTGGCCAAGTTGAAGCTGGATGGCCTCCTTCGATCTGCCGATGGCCAACGCCGCGCCAAACGCTACCATCGTCCCGAGCAGGACGAAGGCGTACGAGACCGTCAGTCGTGCGCGCGTCGAGGCCATGACGTCGATTATCCGTCTTTGATCATGTAGCCGACCCCGCGCACCGTGGTGATCAGCCGCTTCTGGTGCTTGGCGTCGATCTTCTTGCGCAGATGGTTGATCACGACATCTACGATGTTCGTACCGGGATCAAAGTGATACCCCCAAGCGTACTCGGTGATCAACGTTCGGCTCATGACGCGACCGGCGTGCCGCATGAGGTACTCGAGTACGGTGTATTCTTTCGGCGTGAGATCGATCAGCTGGCCGGCCCGTCGCACTTCGCGCGTCGCCTGGTCGAGCACGAGATCTCCGACGGTGAGCGTGAGCGACGCCAGCGCGCGCGGCCGGCGCGCTAGCGCTTCGACCCGCGCGAGCAGCTCCTCGAACGCGAACGGCTTGGTGACGTAATCATCGGCGCCGGCGCGCAGCGCCGTGACCTTGGCGTCGACGGCGTCTTGCGCGGTGAGCACCAGCACCGGCCGCTCGAATCCCCGACCCCGCAGCGAGTTCAAGACCTCGAGCCCCGACTTTCCGGGGAGACGCATGTCGAGCACCACGAGGTCGTATGCCTCGGACCCCGCGCGACGTTCCCCTTCCTCGCCGTCCGCGACCAAATCGACCGACCAACGATGCTCCTCCAACCCCCGCTTGACGTATTGCCCAACCGTCGGATCGTCTTCGATGACTAGGATTCGCATGCCACCAAACTACAGGGTTGAGGGTGAAGGGTTGAGGGTCGAGGGGCGGTTGGTGGCGCGCGGTGCGCGCCACTTGTGTACCCACCTCGCCGGCCACTGACCCACAGATGCAGTCGGGCGGCGCGCAGCGCCGCGCACCTTCCCTCAACCCTCAACCCTCGACCCTCAACCCTGCTTCATCGGCCTATGAAACCCGTACTCGCGAATCTTTCGATACAAGGTCTTTGACGAGATGCCGAGCACCTTGGCCGCGCGGCCTTGGTGCCAATTCGTTTGTGTCAGCACCGCCTCGATGTGTCGTCGCTCGAGATCGGCCAACGTAGTGCTCGATCCGATGGCGACGCGCGGCGCGGACGCAGCGTTCGCCAGCGGCAGATCCTGCGCTCGAATCTCCTGTCCGGTGTCGCGCGTCAGCAAGACGACGCGCTCGATGACGTTGCGCAGCTCACGAATGTTGCCCGGCCACGGATATTCCTGAAGCAGGGCGATGGCGTCAGCGGTGAACCCCGGCGCCGACGGACCGGCGAGATGCGTCAAGAAATGCTGGGCGAGCAGTGGGATGTCGACCGCGCGCTCGCGCAGCGGCGGCAACGCGACCGTCACGACGTTCAGTCGATATAGCAAATCCTCGCGGAATCGTCCGTCGCGCGCGGCTTGCTCGAGATCCCGATGGCTCGATGTCACGAGCCGCACGGCAATGTCGACCTTCTGCGTTCCGCCCACGCGGAAGAAGCTCCCATGCTCGAGCGCGCGGGCGAGCTTCGACTGCAGCTTGGCGCTCAGCACGCCGACATCGTCGATGAACAACGTGCCGTTTGCGGCGAGCTCGATCAATCCGGCTTTGCGCGCGATCGCGCCCGTGAACGCGCCGCGTTCATGGCCGAACAGCTCGACGTCCAACACGCTCTCCGCCATGATCCGACTGTCCGCCTCGACGAGCGGGCCGACGCGCGCCGACAAGCGATGAATCGCGCGAGCGAGGAGTCGCTTGCCCGTTCCCGACTCGCCAGTGATCAGGACCGGCGAGTCGGTCGTGGCGACGCGCTCCAGCAGCGACAGCACGGCGTGCATCGGCGCGTACTGCGTCACGACCTCCGGCGTTGCGTCTACTCGCGAAAGGCGCGCTTGCAGATAGCGGTTCTCGCGCGCGAGCTGGCGCTTCTCCCACGCACGTCGAACCAGCACGTCGATCTCGGCCATGCGGTATGGCTTGGCCATGTAGTCGTACGCGCCGAGCTTCATCGCAGTGATCGCGGTCTCGACGGTGCCATTGCCGGTAATGATGATGACCTCCGGCGGATCGGGCTCGGCGCGTAGATGCCGAAGCGTCTCGAGCCCGTCCATCTCCGGCATGACGATGTCAACGAGGGCGACGTCGAACGCTTCGCTGCGCACGGCCTGCAGCGCGGTCTTCCCGTCGCCGACGCACACCACGTGATGTCCGCGTCCACGCAGGAACGTCGACAAGATGTGCGCCAGGTTCTCCTCGTCCTCCGCGACCAGCACCTGGATCCGCCCGCTCGCGACTGATTCCGTCACGCGGCCCTCGCCGGAAGAAGGATGCGAAACACGCTGCCCTCACCCACCACACTGTCCACCTCGATGCGCCCGCCGTGCTCGGTGACGATCGCATAGCAGATCGACAGGCCGAGCCCCGTGCCGCGCGTTGGCGACTTGGTCGTATAGAACGGCTCGAAGATCTTCGTCCGGTCCGTGCTGCGGATCCCGTGACCGTGATCGATCACCTCGGCGACGACGATTTCGTTTTCGTCGCACCGCGTGCGCAGCGAGATGACGCCCTTGTCGTCGATCGCATCGAGAGCGTTGAGGAGGAGCGCCATGAACACCTGGACCATCTGCTCTTCGTTTGCCCACACCGGCGCCAAATGCGCCGAGGCGTCCACGTCGACCTCGACGCGCCGAAACCGCGGATGGTGCTTGACCAGCACCAGCGTTTTGTCGATCACGGCGTTGAGATCGACCGTCGTCTTCGTCTTCGGCTTGGGCCGGCTGAAGTTGAGGAGACCGTCGGTGATTCCCTTGCACCGCTGCACCTCGTCCTGGATGAGCACGAGCGATTCGCGAAGCGACGCCGCATCGCGCGCGGCATCGACCGTTCCCTCGTCGAGGCCGAGCGTAAGGCTCTCGGCGCAGGCGCCGATCGTCGCGAGCGGATTGTTGATCTCGTGCATGACACCGGCGGCGAGTGTGCCGATCGCCGCCAACTTCTCGGCCTGCGCGAAACGCTCTTCGGCGTGCCGCCAGTCGGTGATGTCTTCCCCGATCGTGATGACGTGGCTCACGCCATCGTCATCGATCTGCATCGGGATCTTCGTGATTCGATAGGTGCGTGAATCACCGAAGGCGGTCGACTCGATTGGGAACTGTTGCATCTGTCCTGTCTCGAACACGCTCTCGAATTCGCTTCGGAGGAGCTCTGGAGGTTGCCGATGCAAAATCTCGAAGATCGTGCGCCCGATCGCCTGTTCGCGCGACACGCCCTGGAGTCCGATCTCGCGTTTTCGATTCCACGCTTGAATTCGATACGCTCGATCGATGACGTACAGGCCGACCGGAAGCGAGTCGATGATCTTCTCGGTGAAGCGGCGCTGGTTGTCGATTTCCCGCGTGCGCGCGGCGACCTCCGCCTCGAGACGGTGCGCGTGCTCAGCGTCGCGCAGCGCCGGCGCGAGCACGTCGGCCACGGCCGACAGAAATACGCGGTCCTCGAGGCCTAGCGCGCGCCCGGGTCGGGCCGACAGCGCACCAAGCGCCTGGCGACCAGCGAACAGTCGCGCCACGACAACATCTTCCCCACTCGCCTCGTCGCCCTCCTCGAGGCGCTGCTCGACGCTGCGGGCGGAAGTCGAGTCCCCAGCAACGGACCAGGCGCGGCGAAGGCCATCGAGGCTATGGAGCCACAGCGTTGCTTGGCGTCCATCGAGCTCGCCTGCCACGGCCGTGAGAATCCCAGGCATGACCGCGCCTACGGAATCGCCCGTGGCCAGGGCAGCCGCAATCTCCGCGATCGCTGAAAGCGTTCGCGGAATCGGCGGAGAGGGACGGCGTCTGTGTGGTACGACGGGTGCCTCGGACACGGCGTCGGGTCGAGGAGGGCGGGTTGGACAAGATGACCGAACCGATTATGCCGCGGTCGCGACCACGTCGCAACCCGCGTCTTTCCGCTCGGTCGAGTCGAGGCCTACGACGTCAGACGATCGATAGCGGCCAAGATTTCGGAATCCGGCCGGCGATGCCCCGTATTTGCCTCGACGTGCTCCCAACGGATCACGCCGTCGGCGTCTAGCAGAAAATAGGCACGAGCCGAGTAGAATCGATCCTCCAGCAGGACCCCATAGAGCCGCGATATCTCCCGCTTGAAGTCACTCAGGAGGTCGACTTTCATCTCGTACTTCGCTTTGTACTCTTTCAGCGAGTAGGTGGAGTCGACGCTGATCGGAAGGACAGTGACGCCGCGCTCGACGAATCGAGCATCATCGTCGCGCATCTCGCACAACTCCGCGGTGCAGGTGCCCGAGAACGCTAGCGGAAAGAACGCCAGCAGCACCGGTTTGCCACGCAGCGACGAGAGCGTGATCTTTTCGCCCGACGTCGACGGAAGTGTGAAGTCGGGTGCCCGCTGGCCGACCGCGGGAATAACTTGTGATTCAATGGCGGTCATCGAATGTCGTCTCGGGAAACGAAGGAATGATGAAATCTAGAACGCTCGGCATTGGTGCATTGCACCGAGTACTCCGCACTGCTGTCGTCACCGTCGCGGTGGCCGCATGCGGCCAGAGCGCCTCGACCGCCGGATCCTCCGCGTCGGCTCCGCAGCCCATCGCCGGCGACATCGAGCGGACGACCTTCGACCCGGCGTTGGGTGTGCACCTCGACCAAATGACCAAGCGCGCCTCGGGCTTATTCGTTCAAGATCTGGTCCCGGGCACAGGCAGTGTCGCGACGCGTGGGCGATCGGTCGTCGTGCGCTACACTGGATGGCTGCCGAACGGAAAGCAGTTCGACTCCGGTGAGATCAGCGTGACCTTGGGCTCGAACAAGACGATCGCAGCGTGGGAGGAAGGGCTGCTCGGCATGCGCGTCGGTGGCAAGCGACGCCTGGTTGTGCCTCCCAACCTTGGCTATGGGAGCCGCGGCGCGGGCGATGACATCCCGCCGAACGCCGTGTTGGTGTTCGACATGGAAGTGACGGCGGTGTTCTAACGTCCAGCCGATGGCGCGGGCACCCTGCGCTCATCACATTCGCTCACCCTCTCACACGACGAGCCTTTGACATGTCGCCCCTCCCTTCACCGGATTTCATCACCACGACGTCGAACGCCTTGGACGGCTACGATGTGGTCGCGACACACGGGATCGTCCGAGGCATCGTGGTTCGATCGCGCTCGGTCCTCGGCCTGGTGGGGGTGAAATTCCAGACGCTCTTCGGCGGCAACATTTCGCTGCTCGAGGATCTGTGCGAGAGCACCCGGTCCGAGGCGTTCTCCAAGGCCATCGACCACGCCAAGGCGCTCGGCGCCAATGCCCTGATCGCGGTTCGCTATGACGCCACCGAGATCATGCCCGGCGTCTCCGAAGTACTCTGCTACGGAACCGCGGTCCGCGTCGCCCCGCAGCTCCGCGCGCGCCAACCGTAAGCGGGGCCTCGGTGCCGGTCAGCAGTGGATGCCTCGAGCGTGTGCATGGGCTCGGAGGTCGGCGGCTGTGCGCTCGTACTCCTCTGCGGACTCGACGTCGCCATCGTCGCGGAGATCGGCGGCGATCCAGTCGCATGCTGACACCGCGCGGAGCAGGACGGCCGGGGGAACGCGCAACGGCGACGCAATTCTCTCCCCTCTGTTCTGCTCAGGATTCACAGTTACCGGCCGCATCGTGGGCAGCGGCCGTCAGTTGCCACGCCTGTGGCCGTTTGGGGCGAACGCGAGGGCCACGCCACGGGGCCTGTCGTTACGTGGCCTCGCCATCGTCCTTTCTTTCGTGCTCGGCATCGCACCATCGATTCAGCCCCGAGTTTCATCGCATCCCGCGACGCGACGGCCGCAGCGAACGCTCCCCGCCACCACCATCACGCGCAATACACCTTGATCTGATTCGATGACTGCCGGAATGCGCACGAAAGTCACCGGACGCGGCGTCTCGAATGCGACGGCTGGGCTGAACGCCGGAACGGCCGGCCTCTTTTAATGAGACCGGCCGTTCGGCTATCGAGAGTGGAGCGTACCGGGATCGAACCGGTGACCTCCTGGTTGCAAACCAGGCGCTCTCCCAGCTGAGCTAACGCCCCCGCGCTTCCCACGTCGGTAAATTGAATCTATCCGCGCTTCGCTCGGCCTGGAACAGGTTATGAGTACTAGAACGCGCGAGCACCAAGGAGGAAAACCCCGTGCCAACAACCGAAGCCAGCACGACCCGACACATGACGATCCGCTGCCAGTTCTGCGAGACGTGGAACCGGATCGATGCGTCGCGCGCGGCGGACCGGCCCAAGTGCGGCAAGTGTGGAAGGCCGATGCTGCTCGACCGACCGATGCATTTGAACGACGAGACCTTTGCCCGCACCATCGCCGAGAGCGACGTCCCGGTGCTCGTCGACTTCTATGCCGATTGGTGCGGGCCGTGCAAAATCATGGCGCCGTTCGTCGACGAGCTGGCGCGCGAACGCCAAGGCTCGGCGCTCGTCGCCAAACTCGACACCGATCGGGCGCAGGTGACCGCGTCGGGCTTCAACATCCGCGGCATCCCGACGACAATCGTCTTCAAGAACGGAAAGGAAGTCGCGCGACAGTCCGGCGCCGTCCCGAAGAAGATTCTCGAGGATTTGCTGGCGCGCGCTTGACCGCGCGCACTACTCGTGCGCCGGTAGCGGCTCCATCGTGTCGGGGTTCACCGGCACCTGGACTTCGTCGCGATACGTCGATGTCATGAGCGTCACCCGCATCCGCGGGAACGCGTCCATGAACTGCACGTAGCACCAACCCCAGGCTCCAGCGTACAGCGCCAGCACGCCGATCTCCCAAAGGCCGAACGGCAGCGCCGGCACGACGCCGTATCCAGACGGATAGACCTCGATGTAGCGCATGAGCCACATGCCCACGAGGCTCGACACCGCGAACAGCGCCAGCGTCGGCCGGAATACTTTCGCCGCCCGCGACAGCAGACCGAAGAACGGCGCGAAAAAGACGAGGATCACCGACGCCACCGTCACCCACTTCCACGGCGAGATCAGCCGAAGGCGCATGAAGAAGGTTTCGTCGCCCACGTTGCCGTACCAGATCACTAAATACTGGCCGAACGTGAGATAGCCCCAAAACGCCGTGAACGCGAAGCAGAGCTTTCCGATGTCGTGGAAATGGACCTCGTGGATGAGACCATCCGCCGATGCGAGGAATCGATTCCAGGCAATGATGAGCAGGGCGAACAACGTGAGTGCGCATAGCCAGCCGCCCATGAAGAACCACCAGCTGTAGAGCGTGCTCTGGAAATGCAGCGTCAAGCCCATCGACAAATCCCATGACAGCACCGACCATCCCAACGCGAAAAGGATGACCGTGAACACCGCCAGTTTGCCTTGCAGCGAGTGCGTCGAATGAATCTCGCGACGCTCCTCGCCGAATCCGTTCCGCATCCGCGCGCGGATGTTCGCCGCCCAGCTCGCGCCCCACTCGGGGATTCGGCCCACATCGAGCCGCACCGACGTGTAGATGTACCAGATCCCCAGCACGACCATGAGCGCCAGGATCAGGATGTCGCGAATGGACAGAAACGCCGGATTGAAGTACGTCGCCTTTTCCGGAACCGGATACGCCTCGTGAGTCCACGGAAAGACGTGGTTCCGACCGGCGACTAACGTCAACAGGAAGAACACGAACGCGACCGGTAGAAACGCGACGTAGCCTTCCATGAAACGAATCACGTGGCGCGACCAGCGCGCCGTCGTGATCCGCTGAACGGCCACGAAGGTCACGCCCGCCTGCGAAAGCGCGGTGAAGAACAGCCAGTTCGTGTGGAACGCGCGCCACGCGCGATCGGGGTCGAGAAACACACCGGCCACGAAGATGATCGCGCCGATCGCGAAGAGCGCCAGCAGCGCGGTCTTGAGAGATTTAGGAATCTCTTTGCTCGTCGCGGCGAGAACCTCGTCCGCCGTTGGGGTGCGTACGGGATGCAAGCTCACGGCTGATGCTCCGGCTTCTTGATCGTGTCTGACGGCGCCTTGCCGGTCGTGTCGGCTGCAGCCGGTGGGTTCATCCCGGCGTGGAAGTACGGCGACGGTCGCGTTGGGCCCATGGGCGTGGCGGCGGGCACCAGCGGACCCGTCTCACCCGGACGCCCGTGCGACGTGTCGGCCGCGATGGTGCCCTTGCCTTGAATCGATCGCAGATAGTTCACGATGTCCCACCGATCCGACTCCTCGATCCGGTTGTAGCTCGGCATGAGGCCGCGCCCGTTCCGAATCATCCCGAAGATGTAGCCGTCGGTGAGTGTGTTCGCCGCGTTCGATCCGGCGCCGATGCCGATGCCCGGAAATCCGTACTTCGTCGCGTTGCCATTGCCCATGCCGAGCGGGCCGTGACAAATCGCACAGTTGATCTGGAAATTGATGCGTCCGCGATTGACCGAGGCGGAATCGGCAGGAATTGGATTCCGAATGTTCGCCATGGTCGCGATGACCTGCGGGGCCGGCGTGCGATCGTACTCGAACCCCGGCGCCGCACTGCCGACCGTCGGCACTGAGCCTTGTGGATTTCCACGGAAGGCAATGGTGTCGGCCGCGGTCTCCCACGGATCGATCCTGGGCTGCTGCTTGAAATCGGTGAACCACGAGCAGCCCGCGAGAAACGTCGTCGCGAGCACGAGAACGCCGCGAGCGGCGCGACGCGGATCAGCGCTCACGTCGCACCTCCTCGGCGCCGTGCTTCTTGAGCACGGTCATGGCATCGTCAGCGCGATCGGGATCCGTCACGACCCAGACGCCGAAGTGGCCGCCACTGAAGCGGGCATCGTAGCCCACGGTCATGGTGAGTCGCGGAATGTGGGATAGCCCGAACATCGCGAACGCAGTCGCAAGACCGCCGATGAGCACCATGACCTCGAATCCAAGAATCGTGAACGGCACCCACGTCGCAATCGCTTTGCCGCCGACGACGAGCGGCCAGTAATCGGAGATCCAGACCGGGATCCAGTAGCCGAACGTCACGCCGGCCAATCCGAAAACGAGCGTGAAGATGCGCACCTTGCTCGGTCCATGCGCCATGACATGCTCGAACTCGTGACGCGGCGTCGGCGTGAACACGGTGATGTCGCCGAACCGCTCCTTCTTGAGATCCTCGATTGCCTCGACGGCAGAATCGATTTCGCGGAACGCTCCCAGTACGCCTTGCATCAGTGGGTCGCTCCTGTTTCGTCGGGGTCGACGACTCCCTGAGCGAGATCGTGCGAGAAGTCATATCGTCGCTTCATGGGCGGCAGGATGACTTCCTTGATCTCGGCCATGGCCATCACGGGAAGTTGCTTGATGAACAGCAGGAACCACATGAAGAACCACCCAAAGCTGCCGAGCAAAATCGAGTAGTCGACGAACGTCGGGCGGTAGCTGCCCCATTGCCATGGCTCGAACTCGTGCGACAGCGACGGGATGACGATGACGAATCGCTCGAACCACATGCCGAGGTTGATCGTCAGCGACAGCATGAACAACCATGCGGGATTGCGCCTGAGCTTCTGCGACCAGAGCGACCACGGCAGCACGACGTTGCAGATGAGCATGATCCACGCGGCCCACGCCCACTGACCGAATACCCGGTTCCAGAAGTAGTCCTGCTCAAACCGATTGCCGCTCATCCACGCGACCTGGAACTCCGTCAGGTACGCGAGTCCGACCACCGATGATGTGAAGAGGCAGAGCTTGGCCGCCGCGTCAAGATCGTTGAGCGTGACGTAGTGCTCGAGCTTGAACGCCTTGCGTAGCGGAATGACGATCGTGAACACCATACCGATGCCCGAGAAGATGGCGCCGGCAACGAAGTACGGTGGGAAGATCGTGGCGTGCCATCCGGGCGTGAGCGCCATCGCGAAGTCGAACGACACCACGGAGTGCACCGACAGCACCAGCGGTGTCGCGAACGCGGCGAGAAACAGGTACGCGCGCGTGAAGTGCCGCCATTCGCGATCCGAGTTCCGCCAGCCGAGCGAGAGCTGCGAGAGAATTGCCTTCCGAATCGGATTCTTCTCACGATCGCGAAGGATCGCGATGTCGGGAATCAATCCGATATAGAGGAACGTGCTCGAGATCGTGAGGTACGTGAGGATCGCGAACACATCCCACACCAACGGACTCTTGGGATTCGGCCAGATGAGCCGCCAGTTCGGATACGGAATCAACCAGAAGAACTTCCACGGCCGTCCCAAGTGCAAAATCGGAAACAAGCCGGCCGTCATGACCGCGAACACCGTCATCGCTTCTGACGCGCGATAGATGCTCGTTCGGAACCCGGCGCGGAACAGGTATAGAATGGCCGAGATCAGCGTGCCCGCGTGACCGATACCGACCCAGAACACGAAGGTGACGATGTACACGCCCCACATCACGGGCGGCTGGTAGCCGGCGGCGCCCAGTCCCTCATGGATCTGGTATGTCCACGCCGTCGCGCCGATCAGCATGCAGAGAATCGCGATGCCGAGAGCGGCGAACCAGCCGAGGCTCGGACCGAGCGTACCGGCGATCTCGCGATCGACTTGGTCGTACGTCTTGATCGCAGGGAACCGAACCGCCGCCGACGGAATGTTCGGGCGTTGGCCGCCGGGGAGCGGAGTCGCTGTCGTTGCCATTACCGCGCCTCCTTATGCCCGCGGCGCTGACGCGCCGGCGGCCGGATGATTGACCTTCTTCAAATAGACCACGGCCGTGTAGGTGTTGAGCTCTTCGAACACGTGGTACGCACGCTTGTCGTGGGCCAGCTGCGCGACGGTCCAATTCGGATCGGCCGCGTCGCCAAAGGTGATCGCGCGCGACGGACATCCCTGCGCGCACGCCACCGTGAACTCGTCCGGCTGCAGCTCGCGATGTTCCAGGCTGGCCCGGTTCTCCGCTTCACGAATGCGCTGCACGCAGAGGCTGCACTTTTCCATCACGCCCTTGCCGCGGACCGTCACGTCGGGATTCAGCTGCCAGTTGAGCGGCTCGGGGAACGCGTACTGCTTGCGATCCGACTCGCCGTAGCCGAACCAGTTGAAGTACCGAACCTTGTACGGACAGTTGTTCGAGCAGTAGCGCGTGCCCACACAACGATTGTAGACCTGCACGTTCAGTCCGTCGGGAGCGTGGTACGTGGCGTACACGGGGCACACCGGCTCGCACGGCGCGTTGCCGCAATGTTGACAGAGCATCGGCACGAACCGCGTCTCGAAATCCTGGCCGAACTTTCCGTCCAGGTTGCCCTCGAAGTACCGTTCGAGACGGATCCAGCTCATCTCACGACCGCGCGCGATATTGAGCCCAGGTTTCTGATCGGCCCAGACGGTCGCGTTCTGCCAAAACGCGCCGACCGTGGGCACGTTGTTCTCGGCGTTGCACGCGGTGACGCACGCCGAGCATCCGGTGCATCGCGCGAGATCGACCGTCATGGCCCAGCGACGCTTCGCCATTCCGCGAATGTCGTCTTCGCGATAGAGACCCTTGAGTTTTCCCTGATCGGCCGCCGTGGGCGCGCCGAGGTCGCCCTGCGCGTCGGCAGCGACGGGCGAACGTAAGCCGGGCAGGAATGCGTGGCTCGCGTCACCCGGCAGTGCCTCCTTCGCTTCCCCGCCCTCGCCGCCACCAGGCTTGTTCAGGTCGGCCGCGTTGACCGCTTGTGCGATCCCGCGGCCGTGCTGCCGTGCCGATCCTTCCGTGCTCGGCAACAGCTCATTGTCGCCCGTCTTGCTGATGCTTGCCTTGGTCGCGGTCCAGATGAACCCACCGGCCGCGTGGGTGCCCACCGGCAAGAGATCGAACGCGTTGACGCCGATGCCGCGCGCGTAGCGGCCGTAGCCCCACTGGACGTCGGCCACGTTGTGCGTCATCGGATTGAACGTCGCGACCGGACGCGCCGCGCGATGACCCAGACCGAGAGGGATCGCTATCGCATCCTTATGAACGCCCAGGTACGGAAACGCGGGAGCGCGAACCGTCCCGTTAGCCGTCTTCACCTCGAGAATGTCGCCGCGATCGATGCCCAATCGTTGCGCCGTCTCCGGGTGAATCTCGACCCACGAGCTCCAGCAGACTTTCGTGACCGGATCGGGAAGCTCCATCAACCACGGCTTGTTGGCGCCGCGTCCGTCCCCAAGTAAAGGCGACGGATACGTGATGAGGAAGAAGTCACCCTGCGTGGTTGCGATCGGCGTCGATTTTGGCGCGACGGCCGGCGCGGCAGCGAGAGTTCGCGCGGGCAGCGTTCCCGTCGCGAGTCCCTTTGGCAAGGCGGTGCCAAGCGCCTGCGCACCGCCCGGGAACGCGGCGATCAGCATGGCGCGATAATCGGTCGCCGGGTATTTCGCCGCCGCCGCTGCATCTTTCTTCGCGACTTGAATCAGGACGTCGGCCGTGCCCAACGCCACGGGAATCGTCTTGCTGTTTGTCGGAAAGACCGGATCCATCACGGGCTGCTGGAGCGCGATAGTTCCTCGGATCGGCTCGGCGTCACCCCACGACTCGAGCGAGTGCAAATCGGGGATGATGAGATTGCACAGCTCCGTCGTTTCGTCGGGGAAACTCGAGAAGCTCACCCGGAACGGAACCTTGGCGAAGGCCTCGGCGAAATTCGCGGCCTTGGGCAGATGGTACGCCGGGTTTACTCCGCGAACGAAGGCTGCGCCGACTTGCCCTGCGCGCATCCGCTCGACGGCGCCGAGCAATTGATCCGTGTGCGCCATGCCTTCGAACGCCGTGTAGGGCTGCGCAGGCTTGATCGTCACGCCAACGGCGCCGGACGCCTGATTGATCGCGGCCACCACGAGCGCGACGTCCAACGCGTTCTCACCGTTCACACCGGAAAGCACGAGCGCGGGCTTGCTCGCCCCGAGCTCATTCGCCAACGCCTGCAGTACCGACTGATCGACGCCGGCGTCGGTCGCCGCCTGCTGGATGCTGCCCTTGCCGGCGAGCGCGTTCGCGATGGAAAGCTCGCTGCCCGGCTTACACGCGATCCATTGGTCGGCATTGAGTCCGGTGAGCGAGCGGCGCGCGCCGATGTAAACGAATCGCGGGGCGTCATCGAGCTTCGCACGCGCATCGGCGAAGTCGAGTTGCTGCGGGACGCTCGCGCCCCAACCATCGAGAAAGTCGGCTCCGAACGAGACGATGAGCTTCGCGTCCTTGAAGCTCAGAGCGGGCCATGCGACGCCGTAGGTGCGACGATTGGCCTCCATGGCGGCGGCATCGGCCTCGAAGTCGACGCTCAAGTGCGCCGGCATGCCGAACGCGGCGAGCCACGAGTCGAGGAATCGCGGGAAGCTCCCGCTCTCATGCTGATTGATGAACACCGCACCGGCGGCGCGATTGCCGCCTCGGGCCTGCGCGACGCCTTGCGACAAGCGTGTGATCGCGTCATCCCACGTGATCGGCTTCCACGCGCCGCCGTCGTTCACCATCGGCGTGCGAAAGCGATCGGGATTGTAGAGACCTTGCAGCGCCGACTGGCCGCGCGCGCACAGTGCGCCGTGATTCAGCGGATGATCCGGATTGCCCTCGAGCTTGATCGCGCGTCCGTCGCGAGTCTCGGCGATGACGCCGCAGGCTGCCGAACACTCACGACACGTCGTCGCGTAGTACGTGGAAACCCCGGGAACCGTTTGGTCAGGCGATACGAGATATGGAATGAGCTTTCCGGTCTCCTCGGAGCACCCGGCGGCGGCGACCGCGGCGCTCGTGGCTCCGAGGACCTTGAGGAACTCGCGGCGCTTGACGCCGGGCTTCTTCGTGTCCTGGCTCATGTCAGTAGTGGCAGTTGGCGCAGTCGTAGCGAGCCGTCTTTCGCTCGCCGGTCGCGACCGCAGCCGGTGCGCTCGCCGCCGTCGCGCCGGAATCCTGCGGCGCGTAGCCGGCGGCCTGGAGTCCTTCCTTCTGGCTGTAGCCGTTGACGTGACAACTCACGCACCAGCCCATGTTGAGCGTCGCGAATTGATAGACGCGATCCATCTTCTGGATCTGGCCGTGGCAGGTTTGGCAGGTGACACCGGCATTGATGTGCCGCGTATGCGGGAAATGGACATACTCGGGCAGCTTGTGAATACGGACCCACGGGATCGGTTTCGCCTTCGGTCCCATGCCGGCGCCCATGCCCGCGACATCAGCAAACTTGTATAGCTTTTCGATCTCGACGCTGTGGCGCTTCGGTCCGAGATCGGAGGCGGGCCGGTCGGGGCCGATCATGTTGTGACAGCCGATGCACGTCGAGACGGCCGGGAGGCCCGGATCCATCGACTTGTTCGCCGCGTTGTGACAGTAGAGACAGTTCATGCCGAGCTTCTGCACGTGGACCGGGTGCGGAAAGTTGATCGGCTGAATGGGCGATCGGTGTTGCGAAGAGGAGGCGCCGCTGTAGGCGGAGAGCATGGCGGCGCCGATGGCCAGAGCGAGCAATCCTGGTATGGCGGTCCACTTCCTTCGCTGGGTCATCGCGATGGGGTGATGTGTTCGAGGCCGGTGGCCTTGTGAACAAATTCACAAGCACACGGCCGAGAAATCTGAAACCTCAAGGGATCACACGCAAGTGAGCAACTCGTTGTCCGGCCGTGTGTAATCCTAATCGGCCTCGTCCAGCGTGTCTGCCCACAGGTAACCGGTGTCATCGCGAAAAAAGCGCGCGCGGATCGGCCAGCACTGCCCCGCCCACATCGTCAGGCAACAGATCCAAATTCGCGCGCGGCGTCTGCGTCAACCGGAGCGGCCAGTGCGTGCCGAAGACAAAGCGCTCCGCTCCGATCGTGCGAAACAACTTCGCAAGATGGTCCTCCGGAGGACCCCACACCCACGAAATGTCCCACCACACCCGGCGCTGCTCGGTCGGCGTCAGTCCCCAGTGCACCTCTTCGATCAGATCGCGGCCCGCGGCCGTCACGATCAAGCGCACAGTCTCGCCCGCTCGCGCCAAGGCGCGAATCGCCGCACCACTCAAGTCGCCAGCCGTGTCCATGGAATGCCGTTGGCGCAAATCCTCGAATCGAACGGTGAGGAGAACCGCCATCCCCTGCTCGCCCGCCGAAATTGCGAGATCTCGCATGGCGCCATCGTGCGGGCCGAGTTGCCATTGCGGTGGATAGGCGCGAATCGCCGGCGAACCAGCGCGGCTCGCCTCGGCGATCTCCTCCTCCCATTTCGGCCAGTCAGGCCGGATCGTCGGGACGGGACGCAACCGATCGCCGAACGGCGCGACCAGAGTGTACAGCTCGCGATTGCCGAGTGATGGATCGCGATAGAACGCCGACGGCAAATGGCCGACCCACGCGCCGTCGAGGCCCTCGCGATCGAGCACCCGCACCAACATCTCCGGGTCGGGATGTGGCACATGCCGAAACGGATACGGGCCGATGAGCACGTTGACGTCGATCATCGCCGGGTGCTGGGTGCCGGTCGCCGCCTGCTCGTGATTTCGTTGCCGACGGCGGCGGAATTGTCTTTGCCCAGGCAACGGGGGAAGCTATTCGGCGGAAAGATGCGAGCGGCGTTCCGCCAGCGGACCGCACTCAATTCGTCGTCGCTCAACCCGATGACCTCGAGCGCCCGGAGCTTGGCCAACCCCGTCTCCATCGTGAGGTCGCAGCCCCAGAGCAGTCGAGAGGCGCCGAGCGCGGCGAGCGCCGCGTCGAGCATGCCGCGGTCCACGCCGCTGCCGGACAAGTCGGGAAAGATGTTCGGGCAGTCGACGATCGCGGGAAAGGTGTGCATGTAATCGCCGCCGCCGCCGATGTGCGCGAGAATGAACGCCACGCGCTCGTGCCGCGCCGCCAGCTTCACCAGATCGGCGCCATCAGAGATCTCTTGCGACGGCCACTCCCGGCGCCGATGCTGCCAGATGTGGTGCAGCACCGGCACGCCCGCATGCGCGGCCGCGTCGGCAATGGGATCGAGCAACGAATCGTCGGCGCGGCGGCTCGCGAGCAACTTGATGCCGATCGCGCCGCGCGATACGCAGCGCGCGATCTCGCGCAGCGCGTGGTCCGTGTAGTTCGGATTCACCGTCACGAACATCCGCACGCGCTCGGGCTCACGCGCGCAAATGTCGAGCATGGCATCGTTGCCAACGGTGACGTCGGCTGGCGAGGGGAAATACGTCGGCGACGAAAAGCCGTAGCTGCCCAGTATCGACGCGACGTGGTAGGTGATGCCGATGCGTTCGCCGGCACGGAAGCGCGCGGCGTTCACCTCAGCCCAGTCGGCGCGACCGGCGGCCGCGTGGTAGAAGTGCGCGTGCGCGTCGATGAGCGGCTCGATCTGCGTCGTCGCGTCGCCGCGCGCCGCCATCACCGATTTTCGTCCTCGTCGCGCAGATCGACCAAGGCAGCGCTCGCTCCGCCCTCGATTTCGCGGATTGCGTCCTCGTCGTGCGCCAGCGCCGCGAAGTTGTACGCGCCGCGCTTGAACAGGACGCCGTGCTGTGCGGACAGCTCGAGAAAGCGTTGTTCTCGCCGTGGGTCGTCGAAGCGCAGCAACCACATCGGATCGATTCCATCGACCGTGACACCGTCGACGCCGCTCGCCTCGATCGCCGCGGTGATCGCGCGTCGCATGTCGGCGCCGATCGCCCACAGCGAGTCGCACACATCGGCGGTGTCGTGCCAGGAGAGCACGGCCGCCGCCGCCGCCAACGCTGATGCTTCGCTGGCGAGCGTCGACGAGATCCACGTTTTCCGCGCGGCCTCCATGATGTCGCGATGGCCCATGACCGCCGAAAGCGGATAACCGTTCGCCATCGCCTTGCCGAACGCCGCAAGATCGGGCATGACGTCGGCGTAGGCTTGATACCCACCCGTGCGGAGTCTGAACCCGGTCTTGATCTCATCGAGGATCAGCACCGCACCGACGGCGGTCGTGAGCTCACGCGCTTTCGCGATCCACTCGACGGATGGAAGCCTCTCGATGACCGGCTCGATCACGATGGCCGCGAGCTGATTGCCGGCTTCATCGACGGCGGCCTGAAGCGCGGCTACGTCGTCGTATGGCACGCGGCGGATCGTCTGGCGCGTTCCCTCGGGCACACCGGCGGCCTCGTCGGCGCACCAGTCGAGCCAGCCGAAATATCCGGCGGCGATGACGAGCTCACGCGCGGTATATGTTCGAGCGAGTCGCACGGCCGCGGCAACCGCCTCGGCGCCCGTCTTCAAGAACTGCACGCGATCCGCGCACGGAATGATCCCGCACAAACGCTCGGCGACGTCCACCTCGAGCACGCTGGAAAGCCCGGACACGTTTCCCGCGGCAATAGCGTCGACGACCGCGCGCGTCACATTGGGCTCGGCATATCCCAGCGCGACGGACCCGAGCGCCATGGTGCAATCGATGTACTCGTTGCCGTCGACATCCGTCACGCGACAGCCAATCGCCTGAACGTAATGCGTCGGTCCGCTCGCATCGGGGGCGCCGTAGAGCGCTTCGCTCCGCTTGCTGCCCGTCGACGCGCCCGTCGGCAACACGGCGCGCGCGCGCGTCTGCCAGTCGGCGGGATCGTGCTCCTCGGGAATCACCTCATCGGCGGCTTCCTCGAGCTCCTCCATCGCCTCGGGGACGTCCGTTGGATCATCGCGAACTTCCGGCTTTGGAGCATCCTTGGCACCGAAGAATCGACGGAATGGCATGGGGAGAAGATAGGCGGAACGGTGGAGCGGCGGAACGGTGCAGCCATTTCGCCGCGCTCGGCGAGTCGCCTGGTCAATCGGGAAGACGACGGGTGCGATTGAGGTAGTTGATCACCTCGATCGCCATCGCCCGCATGAGCGACAGCTCGCGTGCATTGGGCGCGGCGCGAAACGTGAGGGAGCGCAGCGTGCGCATGATGTGTTCAGGATACCGCGTCTTGAAGAACTGGATCGCCGTCAACGATCGCTCGGCGTCTCCGAAGAACCGCTCGAACTGCTCGTTGGTCGGCGGCGGCGTGTCTTTTCGCGGCGGTCCCACCGTTCGCGTCGCGTCCGCCGCGGCGAGGTGGAGCTCGTACAATCCGATGAGCACCGCCTGGGCTAGATTGAGCGACGCGTGGTTCGTCGTGGGAATCATGACTGAGGCGTGGACGCGATCGAGAATCTCATTCGGCAATCCGCTGTCTTCGCGACCGAACGTCAGCGCGACGCGCCCGCTCGATGCAACGTCGAGGAGCTCAGCGGCGGCGGCCTTGGGGTCGATGTAACGGAGCTTGGCGGCTCGCCGGCGCGCGGTGAAGCCGACGACGCGAACACAGTCGGCCACGGCCGCGTCGAACGAATCGAAATGCTCGATGCGCTCGATGAGATCCATGGTGCCGTGCGCGATTCCCTCGAGACGCACCACGTCATACTCGACGGGTCGTACGAGGCGAAGCGTCGCAACGCCCATGTTCTTCATGGCGCGGATCGTCGCCGCGATGTTCACAGGATTTTGCGGCTCGTAGAGCACGACGACGACCGCCGCCAGCAGCGATTCAGCCATCTGAGATTCGTAATGGAATGAGTCGATCGGCTTCGTGCCGATCGCCGCGCAAGTAGACGAACTCGCCGCGAGCGCCGCTCATCACGAGCTGGCCGCGCCGCCGCGCTCGTCGGTTCGGCATCTCGTTCACGATGACGTCGATCGCGAGCGGAGGCGTCGCCGAGGGCAGCTCGATCGACAGGCGGTATCCGGCTCCGGACCCCTGCCAGCGCGCGCGGATCGGTTGCTCGGCGAGCCATCCCTCGAGCCGGCGCACGCGAACATTCTCAGCCCCCAATTCGGGAACGAGCATCCAGCCGCACAAACCGGAGGACGTGCGAAGATAGAGCTGCACCGAGTCCCCGTTGATGTCCGCGTGCTCGTTGTCCAATCGGTTCACGGCGGTCGATGGCGCGAACGTCAGCTCGCTTCGGGGGACGTCAATGTCGACACGAAGTGTGTCGCCGGCCCAGGCCAAGCGCACGTCGGCGCTCGGTCGTCCGGCGTCCTGCCAGGTCTGCTCCGAGCGGCGATATTCGTTCTCGCCGAGTGGAACGAGGAGCGAGCGCCCCGAGCGATCGAGCACGAGCGGCGCAATGTCCACCGCGTGGTCAGGCGCGGTCTCCTCCGTCGCGTCACTCGTGATGCTCGACAGATCGATGCTGCTTCGGGCGCCGCCCGCAAGCAGGTCGATGTGCCACC
The DNA here is from genome assembly GCA_036392315.1 of Gemmatimonadaceae bacterium. Taxonomy (GTDB): domain Bacteria; phylum Gemmatimonadota; class Gemmatimonadetes; order Gemmatimonadales; family Gemmatimonadaceae; genus JAQBQB01. The sequence goes on along the minus strand of DASVYG010000175.1, from coordinate 7,064 downwards.
CGCTGGAATCTCGTTTGTGTTCGTGCACCGTGCCGTCGACGAGAGAGACTCGTGTCGTCTCGCCGAATTCGACGGCGGCGACGTCTCCGGACCATGACCACACGAGACGGTGTGAACCGACGCGACCGCGCGTTCGCAGCAGCCAGAACCACCGTTCCGCATTGCCCGGTGGCCCCGGTGCCGCGGCGCGCCACCATTCGCAGTCGTCGCTCGACACGGCCCACAGCATTAGGCGCTGCGTCTCACTGCCCGCACGAGCGAACACGACGGCCTCGCCACGCGCGGTGCGGCACTGCGCGTCATGAGCAAACTCGAAACCATCTTCCTCGCCGGTGCCGCCCGCCAGCACGGCGCTCGTCGCCGGCCCGGCGCCGCTCACAATCGACAGATCCGCGTGGAGCGGGAGGTCGACACCGACGTCGTGATCGGCGTGCCAGCTCACGATATCGATGGAATACCCGGGCATGACGACCAGCGTCCGCGCCGCGCTCGCGGAGGGCGCGAGGCCGTTTGCGCTTGCGCTGACCCAGCCGGCCGCCCCGCGTTCGTCATATGCGAGAAGCTGACCGCTCACGGTCTGCTGGGACTTGCCGTCAAACAAGGGCGCGTTGTGCGCGAGCGTGCTGCGATACCAGTGAAGCGACCGATCGACATACGACCCGGTGCCGACGTCGTCGAGCCAGCGCGTCCCGTCGTGCGCCAGCAGCAGGTTGAGCCGATCGGGATGTCCGTGCCCTCCGCCGGGATGACCGTAATCCAGAGCGACGTACGCGCGACCCGCGTCGCGCCGGAAGACCGCAATTCCCTGGGCCGGCAGCAGCGTCGACTGGGGCGGCACGTCTTCGAGCGGCGGCAGCGCCGGGCGGGCACAGAGCAGAGCGCGCCAGCTCAGGTCAGCGCGCGACAGTGCGGACGGCGCTGAATTGCGCTCGACGTCCGCGGACGAGCGGCTTCGACCGGTATCGCGGCGCGGCACATCGTCGCAGTACATGCGATACAACACTCCGAGAAGTGCCGGCGATTCCTCGCGCGCGAGGCCAAGCTCGCAGTGCTCGGCGATGCGCCATTGCCGAAGTGAGATGGCGTATTGCGAATCTCGGCGAGACGGCAGCGTGAAATCGGGCAGCGCAGTCGCGAACGGAGTCGCGAAGCCGAGCTGAAATCGAGCGAGCAGTTCCGCGGGCAGGTCGAGTCCCGCGCGCTCGGCCATCGTCACGCCGTACCACAGGCCGCGATGCGCGAACAAATGATAATTCTCTCCTTCGTACCACGTGCCGTCCGCCAACAGACCGCCCGACAGATGCGAGGCAATCCCGGACGGACCATACACGGCTCGTTCGCATCCACGGTCATCGCCGAGGAGTCGTGCGGCCGCGAGCAGTGCGACGTCGTTCCACACCTGGCGGTTGGATGCACCTTCGTCGTACTCGGCAATGATCGCGCGACTGGGCGCGATGATCCGGTCGCGCACGCGCGCGGCGAGAGCCGGCTGCCTGGCGTCGAGCAAGTCCGTCGCGATGCAGATTTGCAGCAGCCAGATCGACTCGATGTACGTGCTGAAGAAGAGGCGCGTAGGTCCCAGCACATTGTCGACGTTCGGATAGCTGTCGTACCGCGCGGCGTAGCCGTCGAGGATGGCGTGGGCCAGCGGAGCAAATCGATCGTGGCCCACGGCGGCGAGCAGCGCCGCGTGCACCGCGCGCTCGGCGAGCCAGAGCTGATACCAGTAGATCCAAAACCGATCGTGCGCGTCGCCCCGACACGTCTCGCCGCACGAGATGCAGCGGTGCTCCCGCGGAACGAAAGGATCGAAATCGAGCAGTGTACCGTCTCGCGGGCAGCGTCCGCCGTCGCGCGAGAGGAGGGCCTTCTCGGCCGGGAAATACAAATTCCGCGAGAGCAGCGGCTCGAGATCGGCCGCGAGCGATTGCGCGAGGCCGGCGAGCGGCCCGGTGGCGACTTCGCGCCGGACTCGCAGTTGCTCGTCGTTGGCGAGGAGGATCATCGCCGAGCCACGGTGCGCGCGGCGCGTGAGTCGAGTTGCCATTGCGCGAGCGTCGCCATCTCGCCGCGCAAGTCCATGACAACATTGTGAAGCCGCGCCGAGAGTCCCTGCAGCCCGCGCGAGTGGTAGATCCAGGCGACGGGCATCTCCTCGCCCAGGAGACGCTGCACTTCGCGCCAGGCGTCGACTCGCGCCCGGTCGGTTGCCGCGGTGCGCGTGGCGGCAAACAATGAGTCGAGGCGGGCAGTATGGAAACCCGCGTAGTCGAGTGCCCCGCCCTGCTGGCGCGACTCGAACATCGCGCCGAGAAACGCCAACGCGACATCGCCGGGCACGCCGGCGACGAGCACGTCGAACTGCTTTTGCGATGCGCGGGCTTGCGTGAGAAATGTCCCGAGCTCGACTTGGCGGATGCTCGCTTTCACACCACGCGCGGCGAGATCGGCCTGGACCAATTGCTCGAGCGCGTTGTCTCCACTGCCAACCGTGAGGAGGTCGAACGTGAATGCTCGTCCCCCGTGCTGGCGCAGACCGTCCGAGCCGCGAACCCATCCTGCTGCATCGAAAAGTGAATCCGCGAGACGTGGGTCGCGCGAGATCGGCGCCGCGAGCGCGAGCGGACTTTCGGGCGGAACTGGACCGGCCGCCGGCGTTCCATATCCGGCGAGCGCGGCACGAACGATTCGTTCGCGATCGATCGACGCGGAGATGGCGCGTCGCACCCGGGCGTCGTCGAACGGCGGTTTGTGCACGTTGAAGACGAGACCCGTCGTGAACAGAATCGGGTAATCGATCACTCGAAGTGACGGGTCTCGTTGCGCAAGCGCCGCCATCGTCGGAGCGATGCCGGCGACGTCGAGATCGCCGCTCGCCAAGCCGGCGAACTTCGTGGTCGGCTCATCCACGACACTGACCACGAATCCAGCCAATCGCGGCGGACCACCGAGATCAGCCGGGAATCGATCGTTGCGCCGAAAGACCCAGCGCTCGCCGGCGCGTCGTTCAACGAACTCGAATGGGCCATTGCCGACGGGCGCCAGGTTGAACGGCGCTCGCCTCATGTCGTTCCGTGGAATGCGGGCGAGCAGGTGCGCCGGCAGAATGGGCAGCTCGCAGAGCACGAGCGGGAACGTGGGCTGCGGCACGCGAAAGCTGATCGCTGCCGTGCTGTCGTCGCGCGCCACGACCGTGTCGATCGCGGCGAGATCCGTCGCCCGCCAATACCCCGTTGCCGGATCGCGCGCAGCGTCGATCGTGAACGCGACGTCGCCGGCTGTGGTTGGCGTTCCGTCGTGCCAGCGAAGCTCGGGCACCAGATGAACGACGAGTGTTCGTCGATCGTTCGACCACTCCCATCGGCGCGCGGCGTACGGCGTCGGGGCAAGGCTGGAATCGTATTTCGCCAAGGTGACGAACAGGGCGTACCGCTGAATCTGTCGAGACAACGAATGCACGGTGACGAGCGGATTGCCCGACTCGAGATCCGTTCCCGACGCATACACGGCTACACCGGGAGCGCGCTGCGGCGCGATGCACGTGACTGACGCGAAGAGGGCGGCCGAACGGAGCACAGTTGACACACGACGCGACTGATGCAGCTTCAACGCGTGCATCCTCGCGCCGTGCTGCGCCGAGTCGGTGGCGCGCTGCTGTTGCTCTGGCTCGTTCTCACGATCACCTTCGCGCTCATCCGACTGGCTCCGGGTGACGCTGCGACGTTCTTGGTTCCCCCATCGGCGACCGCGGCCGACGCGGCGCGCATTCGCGCCCAGCTTGGCCTCGATCGCTCGATTCCCGTGCAATATGCACACTGGGCGCTCGGGTTGCTGCGGGGTGACGCCGGGGAAAGTTTTTCCCTGCATCAGCCGGTCGTCCGCGCATTGGCCGATGCACTGCCGGTTTCGATCGGGCTCGGCGCCGCATCGCTGCTGTTGACGTTTCTGATCGGCGTTCCCATCGGAATGTGGCAGGCGATTCGTCGTGGACGAATTGCCGACCGCGCGCTGACCGTGTTGACGACGGCCCTGTATGCGGCGCCGAGCTTTTGGCTCGCGCTCGCGCTCGTCGCCGTGTTCACATACGGCGCATCGTCGTGGGGATTCCCGCCCTCGCTTCGCTTGCCGGCCTTCGGTCTGCGATCGCCGGGGGCGGAGCTGCACGGCGTGTCGGCGATGCTCGACATCGTTCGCCATGCCATCCTCCCGGTGACGATTCTCACCACCGTCGGCGCGGCCGGCATCGCGCGCTACGCGCGTTCGAGCATCGCCGACGTGCTTTCGCAGGATTTCGTCCGCACGGCCCGAGCGAAGGGATCCGCGCCGCGCCGTGTCTACTTCCGACATGTGCTCGCCACCGTGATGCCTGCGCTCGTGGTGCTGTTCGCGCTCTCGCTCCCCGGTCTCGTGGCCGGATCGATCTTCGTGGAAGCGGTGTTCGCCTGGCCCGGCATGGGGCGATTGATGGTGAATGCGATCGTGGCGCGAGACTATCCGCTGGTGATGGGAGCGGCGGCCGTATACGCGGCACTCGTGTTGTTCGCGAACCTCGCCGGCGACGTCGCGTTGTCCGTAGTTGACCCGCGGCGACGCGAATGAACGCGCGCCGGTTGTTCTCGATCGACGGCATTGCGACGATGCTGTTACTGGCGCTCGTCGCTTCGGTCATCACGATCCCGGCGCTGTCGCACCAGGATCCGCTGGGCATTGGCGACGTGCTCGCGCTACGACTCCTTCCGCCACTGTCGCACGACCCGCACGGTGCATTCCATTTGCTCGGCACCGATCGCTTCGGTCGCGACCTGTTCGTTCGCATGATGCTCGCGGGACGAATCTCCCTGGCTGTCGGTATTGCGGGATCGTTATTGGCAAGCGGACTCGGAACCGCGGTTGGCGCAGTGGCTGCGTGGGTTGGCGGGTGGACGGATCGAGCGCTGATGGCGCTGGGCGATGCGCTCCTCGCCCTGCCGCGCTTGGTGTTGCTGCTCGTCTGCGCGGCGCTCTGGCGTCCGGGCTTGGCAACGGTGGTCGTCGTCCTCGTCGCGACGGGTTGGATGGGCGTCGCGCGCCTCGTTCGCGCCGAGTTGCTCGGCGTGAGGACGCAACCGTACGTGGATGCCGCGACGGCGCTCGGCGCGTCATCGCGTCGAGTGCTGTGGCGTCACGCGCTTCCGAATGCGCTCGGGCCGGCGATCGTCGCGACGACGCTGGGCGTCGGCAATGCGATCTTGCTGGAGAGCGGACTCTCGTTTCTCGGCCTGGGCATCCAGCCGCCGCAGCCGAGCTGGGGCAACATGATCGCCGGCGGCCGCGACCTGATCGTTGCTGCCCCGTGGGTGGCGATCGCACCGGGCCTCGCGCTGGTCGCGACGGTGCTGGCCTGTACGCTTCTCGGTGATTCGCTGCGTGACCGACTCGCCGGCGAGGCAGGCACGACCCTTCGCGACCGGGCGTAGCGTCTACCCGCTTCTCCTTATCGGACGAGTATCGTCACGATGGCGCGCGGTTCCGCGTGAAAGAGTACTTCGCCGCCGTCGGCAACGAGAACGCTCGACGGAGTCTCGTCGAGCCGCGCGAGTCGGGCCTCGATGACCTCGAACGGGACGCGCCACGATCCGCTGACGTCGTGATCCAGCAAGTTGACGCAGCGCAGAACGAGCCACTGTCCGTCCTCGCTCTCTTTGACGGTCGAGAATGCGAGACCGGCGCCGACCAATTCGACCCCGCGCACCGGAGCCGGCACGTGGAGAGCCGACCGCATGGTGACTCCCCCGAGCGGCGAAAGTAGGTCGTCGGCGGTCCGCTCGATCGCACCGATCGTCGATGCATCGCGCGGGCCGTGCAGCATTACGGCGAGCGTCGCCGCGAACGGGCCGACGCATTGGGCCTTGGGTGTCGGCACGGGCCAACCGGCGTGACCGGGTCGCTCGGGAATGTCGTTGCGAGAGAGTTGTCCCACCGAGCGCACGAGCGTGACGAGGAGCGAGCCGTCGTCGCGCGCCTCGTATTCAGCGAGGCCGTCGCTGAACAGCGTGCATCCGGACGTGTCGTTGAAGACCGACACATATCGATGGAGCGGATCGGTGGGCGGCGCGGCCTCCACCGCCGCTTCGTTCGGACCAATGTGCAGACGCTCTCGCCGCACACAGCCGAAGGCGGCGTCGGCCCACACTTGGGTCGGCGCAATGCCTGTGCGAATCATGAGCCGGAGACGATGATCCGCGCGACGATTGTCACCGGTGATCGCGACGCCGACGAATCGCGCTCCGGCGTCGAGGACGAGGTGGACAGTCAACTCAACGTCAGTCAACCTACGTGCCGCGCTCTTATCGACGACGCGATAGCGAAGCGCCAACTCAGCGCGCAGCGGTCCGCGGTGCAGTCCCTTCGCGCCGCGGTACTCGATCGCGACGTGGCGTGGGCGCGGCGCGGGCGTGTAAAGGTCACCGACGTCGGCTTCGTCCACGAACGTGAATAACGACTCGATGCCGCGGCCACTCTCGCGGTCGGTCAGCGTCACGCTGCCATCCGCCAGAACGGCGAGCGTGAGCGCATCGTTCTCCAGCAAAAGGCCGCGAGCCACGACACGCGGAGTATTGAATCGACGGCGCGGCGCCTCCCGCGTCGCAATCGGGTAGGCTACGAGTCCGTACGCCGGGCAGTCCGTGACCCAGGCCGCGACGCGCGTGACGGCAACGAGGTCGTTGTCCGGATAATGATGAGGCGACTCGGTGCGCGAATACCGCCGATCGCGGGACAATACTTGAAGGCGCCCAAGGCCATCGACGACTGGCGCGCGGGAGCTCGGGGCAGTGGCGACGGCGGACGGTGAGGTAGGCGCCGAATTAGGGCCGACCGGCACATCGGCAATGAACTCCTCGATCTCGACGATCGCCACGCCCGAACGCTGCCGCGGAGCGGGATTTCGAAGCACGACGATCGGCGTCCATCGGTCGCGCGCTTCACGCGCAGCCGCCGCGTCGTAGCCGATCAAGTCGGCGATCGCGTCGTCACGAATTCCCTCGGCTTGGTGAACGGCCGAGCGCAGGCGAAGCTCCATCGCA
>DASVYG010000174.1:0-9179 GCA_036392315.1 Gemmatimonadaceae bacterium | reverse complement strand
CAATAGCAGATCGTCGATCCCGATGTTGGACGACGCATGTTCTTGGCGAACGCGGCCGAGACGGAAATCACGACGTCGTACGGTTCAGGATCGAATCGGTCGAATGCCATGGGCATGAGCGGCAGCGTTGCGCGCGAATAGCGTCTGACGAACGGCAGGCGCTGAAGAAATGACGGCCGCACGTCCCATGAGCGGAGCTCGTCCGGCACTGCGAGCGGATCGAACACGGACGTGAAGATCGGCGCCGTCGGATAGAGGACGCGAAGCTGCTGCAGGACTCGCTCGGCGCCACCGAATGACGTCAGCCAATCCGTCGCAAGCGCGATCCTCGGAGTGCGAGCGTTCAGTACGCGCCCCTGCCGCTGAGGACCACGCCCACGGTCTTCACCATGATCCTGAGATCGAGCCGTAACGACCAATCGTCGATGTACTCGCGCTCGAGACGAACGACTTCCTCGAAATCCGTGATGAGATTGCGTCCGCCGACCTGCCATGGTCCCGTGAGCCCGGGCACGACGCTGAGCCGCACGAAATGGCGCGGTTCGTAGCGCCCCACCTCGAGCGGAATGGGCGGCCGCGGTCCCACGAGAGACATCTCGCCGGCGAGCACGTTGAAGAGTTGCGGCAACTCGTCCAAGCTGAAGCGGCGAAGTACTCGGCCAACGCGCGTGACGCGCGGGTCGTCGCGGAGCTTGAACAGGCGGCCGTCGGGATACGCGTTGAGATGCGCGATCGTCGCACGTCGACCCTCGGCCTCATGCGTCATGCTGCGGAACTTCCACATCATGAAGTCGCGGCCACCGAGTCCCACGCGACGTTGGCGGAAGAACACCGGGCCGGGCGAGTCGATCTTGATCGCCGCCGCGATGAACGCCATCAGTGGCGCGCACACGACCAGTCCGACGATGGTCAGCACCAGATCGGTGGCGCGCTTGAGCACGAGCGCCGGCATGCCGAGTCGCGCCGGGTGAACGTGATAGCCGGGCAGCCCGCCGACACGTACGGGTTCGGCCCAGCCACGGATGCCGCGTCCCAGCGACGGCACCGCGATCATGGCGGTGCCGCGCTTGATGCACGCGTCGGCCACGCGCTGCACGACATCGGAACGAAGCACGCCGGCAATGATCAGCTCGGCCGCGTCTTCGCGATCGAGAATCGCGTCGAGATCGTCGATCGAGCCGAGCGCCTTCGAGTCGTAGACGTGTGACGGCGTGACATAGCCGATGATCCGGTGGTCACGGTCGAGATCGTTGTGAAGACCTGTGAGAATTTCCTCAACGTCCGCATGACGTCCCACGATGAGCGCACGGCGGAGACCGATCCCGTGCGCGTATGCTTGTCGAACGACGACATCGACCAAAAATCGCTCGGCGATCAACGCCGCGAGCGTGGCGGGCACGAAGCACAGCAGAAACGCCGCGGGCACGTCGATGCGCGGCGGGAGCATGGTGACCAGGGCGAGCACGAGGGCGGCGAGTGCGACGCCCAGCAACAAGCGCCGACCGTCGCGTCGCGCATCGCCCGGCCGATACGCACCATTCGCGTTGAGGCCAATCAGCACCAAGCCAATGAACGCCGGCCAGAGTGGCTGCGTGTCGCCGACCGACGCGATCTCGGTGGCAACGAGCGACGCGCACACGATGGCGATCGCGTCGAGCACATGAAGCGATGCGACGCGAAGGATTTGTCGGCCGATCGAAACGAGAAGACGCCGCTGGGCGAGCTCGCGGCGCAGCCGAACGTCGTAGGGCGGAAGCGAGAGTACCCGAGCCGCATGGGGTACGCGCCGCGGCAGTTGAATGTCTGCCTGCTCTACGACAGCAGGCGGTAGCTCTGACGCAGGAATTCCAGAGAGATTCACGCGACGCTATGGGCCGATCCGTGTTCGAAGCACCGACCAGTGCAACCGGTCAGGCATTCAGTTGCCTTCACCCGCGCCGGGCGAGCCCGGCGGAGGAAGGACTCCACGCAATCGCCACGCCTCTGCGGCTGGCTCCTGCGGAAAGCTCGCGTCTATCGCTTGAGAATCGCTGCGAGCGCCACGGTCGATCCCAGGATCGACGTGAGCGCCGTCAACAACGCGACGTAGTCTCGCCGATCCGATGCATCGACCGGCGGCACGACGACGGTACTGCCCGGTTGAGGCGCCGGCGTCGATTTGAAGAAGTGTAAAAACGAGTTCCGGCTCTCGACCTTCCCGTTCGGTTGTGTGACGTACGCACGCCCGACATCGGATTTCGACGTGCCGCCGCCCGCCGCGCGAATGTAAAAGTCGAGGTTGGCGCCGCGAACATACGACACCGCGACCGGCGAGTTCACCGAGCCCGTCACTGTGACGACGCCCGAGTACACCGGTACATAGATCGAGTCGCCGTCGGCGAGTACGAGGTTGTCGACGTGATCACGATTGCGCAGCACCGCTGGCAGGTCGATCCCAATACGGCCGAGGTTGTCACGTTGACGGAAGAAGACGATGCCGTTCGGATACGCGTCCGGCGTCAGTCCGCCCGCACGGTTGATCAGGTCGAGCACCCGTTCGTTCTTCCTCTGTAACGTGTACCGCCCGGGATACCGCACCTCGCCCTGCAGCACGACCGTTCGTTGCAACGCCCAGTCCGGTTGCCGAAAGATGAGCACATTATCATAGGGCTCGAGAGGGACGTCGGGTGCACGCGCCGCAGGGGCGGGAATTCCAGGCGGCCCCAAGTACCGGCCATCCGTTCCGCGGTCGAACAAATACGTCGAGTCGAGCGGGACCTTCATCGTTCGCGCCATGACGCCGCCGGCGCGATTTTCCGGCATGCGCGCGATCTCGGCATCGGTCAGGAGCGCGCTTTCTTGCAGGCCGCCGGCCAGCAGAATGACGTCGCGCATCGTCATGCCTTCGCGATACGGAATGCGACCGGGCTTCTTCACCGCTCCGCTGATCGTCACGTAGCGCTTGGGTCGAAACTCGGGTAATGAGAATATTCTAATACTGTCGCCGTCGGCCAAACGCACGTCGCCGTTGGTCGCGCCGGTCGTGTCTCGTAGCTGCGCCTGGATCATGGCGTAGGTCGAGTCAGGGCGGACGCGCGTGATCTGCACCTGTCCCAGGTACGTGTCGGGACGTAAGCCGCCCGCGCGGCGGAGGGCGTCGGTCAGCGTCATCCCCGGTACGAAGCCGATCTCACCCGGGCTCCACACGTTGCCTTCGACGGCGATCCGCGCCGCAACGTGCCCGGGTACTTCGCCGACCCGTACGATGTCGCCGTCTTCGATCGTCGCTTCACTGACGCCGCCGTTGGTGAACAACTCCCGCGGCACTTCGATGACTTGGCGCGCCGTCCCGAGTCCGCGCCGCTGCGCCGGCGGGATGATGCGCTCGATCTGCACGCGCGCCGGATCCGCGTCGGCAGTGAAACCGCCGGCCATTTGGATGAGATCGGCGACGTTCTCGCCCGGCTTGAGCTCGTAGGTCGCCGAGCGCAACACCGCGCCGATCACGCGCGCACGCGGCCCGTGCGGCGGAACGAAGATGACGTCGCCGTTCTCGAGCCGTAGATCCTTCGACGCGTCGCCGCGGATCAGATAGTCGTAAACATCGAGCACGCCAACGGTCCGCGATCCGCGACGGACTTGAACGTTGCGCAGCGATCCTTTCTCGGTCGGACCTTGCGCCTTGTACAATGCGTCCATCGCCGTACCGGCGCGCGACACGGCGTACGCATTCGGCTGCGTCACATCGCCCGTCACGATGACCTGGTTCGTGCCGACGCGGCTCACATTGATTGAGAACTGCGTCCTCGCGCCCGGTCCGCGACCTATGCCCGAGTACGACCGGGCGAGCCGCGTGTAGAGCTGATTCTCGAGCTGGCCTTTCGTGAGATTCGCTACTTGGACCTGGCCCACGTTCGGAACGACGACGAACCCTTCGCGCGTCACTTCGAGGTTGTACGACGCCTGCACGTCGCCGGTGAGAATCAACACCAGACGATCGCCCGGTCCAAAGCGATAGTTCTCGTCCACCGGACCAGCGAGCGTCGCGTCGAACTGCGAGGTCTCCGACTTGAAGAGATCGAGTCCGAAGATCGAATAGCCGCTGTCCGTCGCGGCGAGCAAACCTTGTCGTGATCGTAAGACGCGGTGCAGCGCGACGCGCACCGAGTCATTCTTCATCGCGCGATTCAACGTATCGAGAAACGCCGAGTCGAGCTGCTCTTGCGACTTGCGTTGCTTCCGCGCCTGCAAGCGCAACGAATCCACGGCGAGCGTGTCGGCCAATCCGAGCGCACGCATCGCGCCGAACACGTCGTCGTCGGGGACTCCGGTTGACGTCGACGTCGTGCCGCTCGCGTTGGGCAAATACGCGTCGAGCAAGTTCTCGGGATAACCCTCGGCTCTGAGCCGCGCCTTGATCTGATCGGGCGTCAAACCGCTCGACCGCAGCTGCGCCTGGAGTTGGGCGATGAGATCGGGCCGGGTTTGGAGAAGCTGCTGTGCCTGCTCCGGCGTCGGCCGAACCTGCGCATTGGCCGCGTGCACGGACCCTGCGACCAGCGCGACGATAAGGGCTGCGCGTTGGAATCCAAACATCATCTGTTACCGCGAAGAATCATTTCACGTCGCCGGCAGACTCATCCACACTCTGAATGGGCGCCGCGACCGAAGAAAATGGTCCGGCGAATACATCACGATGTGCAAACACCAACGCAAGTCCGATGGCCAGGCCAAGAACTCCGCCGGCCAGGACGTCCACGCCATAATGAAATCCGCCGTACACTGCGCCGATTGCTAAGCAAGATGTGAGCGCGGAGAGCAGGAGACCCGTCCGCGCACTCCGCCGGAACGCGAGGATGGCCTGCACCGTCGCTACAGCCACGTGTGACGATGGAAAAGCCGTGCCTCTGGATGAGCCGGCCGTGAGCACACGCAGTGCAAGCCGGCGCACTGGACCGTTGAAGATCGCGGCGGCGGGCGTCCACTCGTAGCGCGGGCCCTCTACGGGGAACGCGATGAACACCGCATAGCACAACGCGAACATCGCCATCAAGCCGGCAACGGTGGTGCGAAAATCCTCGAGCCGGCCGCGCAGATACAGCACGATCGGTGGGCCGTAGACGAGGAAGTAGTACGAGAGATAGGCCGCGTGGAGCGACTCGCTGAGCAACGCGTACGGCCAGCGCATCGACGCCGTCTGCGCCGGAGAAACGCCGAAGACGGCGATTTCCCACCTTTGCACCACGTCATCATGCATTCCCCCGACGGCAATTTGCGGCAACTCGGCGTATAAGAATGGGATAGCGACAAGCGGGATCCAGTCGATCGCCGTGCTCGGGCCGCGGGCGAGCACCAACGTCGCAACGATTGCCAAGGCAATGACGTGGAGACCCACGACGGCGCCCGACGCACGACCGCTGGACCAGGAGGCAATTGCCGGCACCAACGATATCGCCAGATACACGGCAAGAATCTTGATGGCAGGCGGACCTTCGCGCGCGTTGCGCATGGCTGTCGGTATCTTCATTAGCGATTACATTCGCCCCGTGTCACTCGAGATTCTCTCCGTCGACTCGTCACGAGACCTGCGCCGCTTCGTCGATCTGCCATGGCGGATCTACAACGCGACCGACCATCCGCAGTGGGTCCCGCCACTGCGGATCGCCGTCCGTGATGCATTGGACAAGAAGTCCAATCCGTTCTACCGGACCGCGGACCGTCAGTTGTTCTTGGCCATGCGCAACGGCACGCCGGTCGGGCGCATCGCCGCAATCGAGAATCGCGCGCATAACGAGTTCCACAACGATCGCGTCGGGTTTTTCGGTTTTTTCGAGTGTCGAGAAGACCAGGAAGCAGCGAACGCGCTTTTCGCCGCCGCCGAAACATGGCTGCACTCACGAAAGCTGGACACGATGCGCGGGCCAATGAATCCGTCGACGAATCACGAGTGCGGAATGCTCGTGGGCGGGTTCCGGTGGCATCCAATGATCATGACGACGTGGAACCCACCCTACTACTCCGCGCTCGCCGAACAGGCGGGATTCACGAAAGCCAAAGATCTGTTGGCGTACTTCTTTAACGTGGACGGCCCCGGGGGCTTCCAGCTCCCCGCTCGCGTCCGACTTCTTGCGGAGCGCGCCCTTCGTGGCAAGACGCTCACCTTTCGTGAGCTCGATCTTAAAAACTTCAAGGCCGAGGTCGAGCGCTGTTGGGAGATATACAACTCCGCATGGGAGTCGAATTGGGGGTTCTTCCCGATGTCGCACGACAGCTTCGTGCACGAGGCTCAAGTCCTCAAGTACATCGTGAATCCCCACTTCACCCTGATGGCCGAGGTCAACGGCGAACCGGCGGGCTTCATGATCATTGTTCCCGACTTTCACCACGTGTACAAGTCGATCGGCAACGGACGTCTGCTGCCGACCGGGTTGTTCAAGTTGCTTGCCGCGAAGCCGCACATTCGCACTGGGCGCATCATGATCTTGGGCGCCAAGCCTGAATACCGCCGGCGCGGCATCTTCCCGTTATTCAGCCACGAGCTGTCTCAACGCGTCAAAACCTACGGCGTGCGGGCCGCCGAGGCGTCATGGATTCTCGAGGACAACGATAGGCTCAATCATCCGCTCGAGTCGATGGGGGCGAAGGAGTATCGACGATGGCGAATCTACGATCGCCCCGTGCCATCGCTTACCGCGAGTGTGTCCCGATGAGCATCTTCCGGAAGTGCGACGCGTACACGCTCGCCCGCGAGACCCAGGCCGCCGGCCTCTATCCCTATTTTGTGCCCATCGAGGAATCGACGGCCACGCAAGCGCGCATCGGCGGCGAATGGAAGATCATGGTCGGCTCGAACAACTACCTCGGGCTCACCCATCATCCCGAGATCCTCGATGCCGCGCGCGCCGCGCTCCTGAAGTACGGGAGCGGGTCGACGGGCAGCCGGTTGCTCAACGGAACGCTCACGCTGCACGAGCAGCTGGAACAGCGTCTTGCGCATTTCTTCCACAAAGAAGCGGCGCTCGTGTTCACCACGGGATATCAGGCCAACCTCGGCGCCGTGGCCACGCTGATCGGCCGCGACGACCACGTCTTCCTCGACCGCCTCGATCACGCCTCGATCGTCGACGGCGCTAAACTCTCCTACGGCCGAGTGCATCGCTACCCGCACGGCGACGCCGATTCGCTGGCGCGACAACTGGCGGCCATGCCGCGGGATGCCGGGAAGCTCGTCGTGACCGACGGCGTGTTTTCCATGGAGGGCACCATCGCCAATCTGCCTGCGATCGTCACCGCGGCCAAGATGCATCGCGCCGCCGTGCTGGTCGACGAAGCACACGCCGTCGGCGTGTTTGGACCGAACGGCGCCGGCACCGCGGAGCATTTCGGGATCTCTGATCAAGTCGACTTGATCATGGGGACGTTCTCGAAGTCGCTCGCCTCGGTCGGCGGAGTGCTTGCCGGTGACGACTCCGTCATCCATTGGCTGCGCCACCATAGTCGGGCGCTCATCTTCACCGCGAGCATGCCGCCGGCATCGGTCGCTGGCGTGCTCGCCGCCCTCGACATCATCGAGCGCGAGCCTGAGCGGCGCGACCGACTATGGGCAAACACCGCGCGCGTCGCCGGCGGGCTTCGCGCCCTCGGCTTCGATATTGGCCAAAGCGAGACGCCGATCATTCCGGTCGTGATCGGTGAGCTCGTGCGAACGCTGCAGTTATGGCGCGCCCTGTTCGACGAGGGCGTGTTCACACATCCCATCGTGCCGCCCGCCGTACCACCGACGTCGTGCCGCCTCCGTGTATCGATGTCGGCCGAGCACAGCGACGAGGAGGTGGACCGCGTGCTCGAGGCGTTCGAGCGCGTCGCGCGCACGATGGTCCCTGCATACGAGGAATGAAGGTCGCGCTGGTCTGCGACTGGTATCATCCGCGCGTCGGCGGCATCGAGCTGCATTTACAGGATCTCGCACGACGACTCATGGCCGCCGGCCACGACGTCGTCGCCATCACGCCGACACCTGGTGCCCATCAGGTCGACGGCGTGCGCGTCCGGCGCATCGACGCTCCACGTGCGCCACGTTTCGGCTTCATGTATACGGCCCGCGGCGTTCGCGCACTCGGCGACGCGATCGCGTCCGAGCACGTCGACGTCGCGCATTGTCACGTGAGCATCATCTCGCCCGCTGCACTCGGCGGCGCGCGCGAGGCCGAGCGCCGGGGCATCCCGGTGGTACTCACGTTTCACTCGGTCGTTCCGCAGACGCAGCTGCTCGCGCGCGCGGCCCGAATGGCACTCGGAACGCGCCGGTGGAGCGCGCGGTTTTCCGCGGTCAGCCATCGCGTCGCGAGCGCAGTCCGTCCGATCGCGGGGACGCAACCCGTCTCGATTCTGCCGAACGGGATCGACGTCGGCTTCTGGCGTATCGATGCAAAGCCTCGGCGCAGCGCGTTCGTCGAACTACTCACCGTCACGCGCCTGAACTCGAAGAAGCGTCCACTCGCGCTGATTGGCATCGTCCGACAAGCGAATGCGATGCTGGCCAACAGCAAGCAGGTGCGACTTCGGATCGTCGGTGACGGACCGCAACGCGCACGGCTCGAGCGTTCGATCGTTCGCAACGGACTGACAGACGATATCCGTCTACTTGGCCATCGAACGCGAGACCAGATCCGCGAGCTGATGTCCGAGTGCGATCTGTTCGTGCTGCCGACCATTCGCGAGTCGTTCGGATTGGCTGCCCTCGAGGCACGCTGCGCCGGACTCCCCGTCGTGGCAATGGCATCGTCGGGCGTCGCGGAAATCGTGCATCACGGACGTGAGGGGCTGCTCGGGCGTACCGATGCCGAGCTCGCGACCCATGTCGCGACGTTGTCACGCGACGTCGAGCGACGGAGGGCGATCGCCGATCACAACCGCGACACTACGCCGTCGTACGATTGGGCCCATCTCGTCGATGCGCACGTTGCTCTCTACCGTGAGGCGATTGCGGTCCGCGAGAGCGTGTGAGCCGAGATGAACGCGTAGCCGATCCCCGCCGAAGGCAGCAGAAAACAAACATGCTCGACGATCGCGAGCGTCAGCGCCTGCTCGGGCGACACGCCCAGGTATCGATAGGCGAGGAACACGCTTGCCTCGTAGGTACCGAGGTTGCCTGGCGCGACGGGAAGCATCGTCCCGAGAATGAGCGCCGCGAGCACGAG
>DASVYG010000173.1:0-5893 GCA_036392315.1 Gemmatimonadaceae bacterium | reverse complement strand
GGAAGAGAAGGGCTGGCCGTCGATCTTCCGTCGACGAATGTCCGCGTCATCGAGCCTACGTTCGTCCAAGGACTGCCCGACGAGGCGCGCGCGTTCGAGGAGGCGGTGCGCCGGCCGATCGGCGGGCGACCGTTGCGCGAGCTGGTGCGCGCCTCGGACCGATTGGCCGTCGTCATTCCCGATATCACACGGCCGCTGCCGACGGATCGCCTCATGCGCTGGATACTGGCCGAGTTGTCGCACGTCCCGACCGACCGCATCACCGTGATCAATGGCACCGGGTCGCATCGGGGCAACACGCCGGACGAGCTGACCGCGATGGTCGGTGCCGACGTGTTCTCCCGGGTGCGGGTCGTGAATCACGATTCGCGCGATCCTGCCACACTGGTCGCGGTGGGCGAGACCGCCGACCAACACACCGTGTATCTGGCGCGCGATTACGTCGAGGCTGACCGGCGCATCGTGCTCGGCTTCATCGAGCCGCATTTCATGGCCGGCTTTTCGGGTGGGTACAAAGGCGTGTTTCCCGCAATCGCCGACATCGACTCGATCATGCATTATCATCGAGCCCAAGTCATTGGCGATCCGGCGAGCACGTGGGGCGTGCTGGAGGAGAATCCCACGCAACAGCAGATCCGCGCGAACGGGTCGCTCGTGCCGGTCGACTTCCTGGTGAACCTGACCCAGAACAGCGACCGGCAGATCACGCGATTCTTCTGCGGCGAAGTGAGTGAGGCGCATCGCGCCGGCTGTGCGTTCGCCAAGTCGACGGCGATGGTGGCGTGCGAGAAGCCATTTCCGATCGTGGTGACCACGAACTCCGGTTATCCGCTCGATCAGAACCTCTACCAGGCGGTCAAGGGAATGTCGGCGGCCGCGCAAATCGTCGAGCAGGACGGCTTCATTCTGCAAGCGGCTCGATGCAACGACGGTTTTCCGCAACACGGAAACTTCCGCAAGCTACTGTTCGACCACTCGACGCCGCGCGCACTGCTCGACGCGATCACCAGCCCCGGCTTCTCGGTCGTCGACCAGTGGGAGGCGCAACGCTTGGCCATGGTCGCCCTCAAAGCGCGAGTGGGTTTGTACAGCGAGCTCGATCCCGATGACGTCAATCGTGCGCACCTCGAGCCAGTCGCCGACGTCAGCGCGCGGCTGCGCGCGGAAGTAGCGCATCGGGGGAAGGGTGTGCCGATCGCAGTCCTTCCCGAAGGACCGATGACAATTCCGTATCTCGCGGGCGCTGCGACGCGTTCAACCTGGGGCGCGCAGTGATACGCCGGTCTCGCGATCGAACAGATGGACGCGAGCTCGATCGACGTGCACGCGCAACACCGAGCCAATCGTGGGCCGTTCGCCAGGTGCGCCGCGCACGGTGAGCGCTGCGCTGCCGACGCGGAGGTGCAGCAACTGCTCGTGTCCCAGCGCCTCGGCGAGCTCGACGGTCGCCTCGAAGCGCTCCGCGTCGGCTCCGCCGTTCGACGACGTGTGCAAATGCTCGGGGCGAATGCCGAGCACGACGGCTCCGTCTTGCGGAAGACGAGCGATCGCGGTGGTCGCGGGCACCGGCAGCGTGACGCGCGGCGCTCCGTCGAGTCGAACGACGAAACCGCCGTCGGCGCGCTCGGCGATGCCCGGCAAGAGATTCATCGGTGGGCTGCCCAAGAACCCGGCGACGAAGGTGTCCGCCGGCCGATCGTACACGCGTGCCGGGGTGTCGACCTGACGGACGCGCCCCTGGTGCATCACGACGATGCGATCGCCGAGCGTCATGGCCTCGACCTGATCGTGTGTGACGTAGAGCATCGTTGCGCCGAGGCGTTGATGCAGCTCCGCTAGCTCGCGACGCATCTCGCCGCGTAGCGCCGCGTCGAGATTGGACAGTGGTTCATCGAACAGAAAGACGCTGGGCTCACGGACGATCGCTCGCCCGATCGCGACGCGCTGGCGCTGGCCTCCGGAGAGCTGGCGCGGCTGCCGATCCAGCAACTCGGTGAGTGCGAGCGTCGCCGCCGCGGCGTTCACGCGCTCGGCGATCTCGCGCGCCGGTCGCTTGCGGAGGCGCAGGGCAAAGCCCATGTTCTCGCGAACCGTCATGTGGGGGTAGAGCGCGTAGCTTTGAAACACCATGGCGATGTCACGATCCGAGGGCGGAACGTCATTCACCACGCGACCGCCGATCGACAGCCGGCCCGACGTAATCGTCTCGAGCCCGGCGACCATCCGCAGAGTCGTGCTCTTTCCGCATCCCGAAGGCCCGACGAGGACGACGAGCTCGCCGGCGCTCACGGAGAGATCGACCCCGTGCACGGCGACGACGCCTCCTTCATATTCCTTGCGCACGGCTTCCAGCTCGACCGTCGCGGCCATCTTCGTCGTTGCTGTCACGTGACTCTCACCGCTTTGCGTTTGGCCCCGCGCCACCCCGCGGACGCGATGCGATTCCAGTTCGAATGAGCACTTCGTACCGATTCCCCGATTCGTTTCTCTGGGGCGCATCGACGTCGGCCTACCAGATCGAAGGTAGCCCGCTCGCCGACGGCGCGGGCCCGAGCATCTGGCAACGTTTTTCGCATAGTCCGGGACGCACGACGAACGGCGACACCGGCGACGTCGCATGTGACCACTACAATCGCTGGCGCGACGACGTTGCCCTCATGCAGCGCATCGGCCTGAAGGCATATCGCTTCAGCATCAGCTGGAGTCGTGTGTTGCCGCACGGCACCGGCCGTGTGAACGAACGGGGTCTCGACTTCTACGATCACCTCGTCGACGCGCTGCTTGCCGCCGACATCGTGCCCAACGCGACGCTCTTTCACTGGGATCTTCCCGCGGCGCTGGACGATCGCGGCGGTTGGCTCAATCGCGACAGCGCCGACTGGTTCGGCGACTACGCGAGCGCGGTGTTCGCGCGACTCGGCGACCGCGTGCCGATGTGGGCGACGCTGAACGAGCCGTGGGTCGTGACCGACGGCGGCTACTTGCACGGCGTGCTCGCCCCCGGTCATCGCAACCTGTTCGAGGCGCCGATCGCCAGCCACAACCTGCTCCGTGCCCATGGACGTGGAGTCCAGGCGTTCCGTGCCGAAGCGCGCGCAGGACAGATCGGCGTCGTCGTGAATCTCGAGCCCAAAGATCCTGCGACCGACAGCGCTGAAGACCGCGCCGCGGCTGCTCGTGGCGACGCCTACATGAACCGTCAGTATCTCGATCCCATCTTCTGCCGACACTATCCAGCGGAGATGCGCGAGATCTTCGGCGACGCCTGGCCTGAATTTCCCGCCGATGATTTCGCCCTCATCGCGGAGAAGATCGACTTCCTCGGCATCAACTACTACACGCGCGGCGTCGTTCGCGACGATCCGCTCGCTCTTCCGGTTCGCATCGCCTACGTGCGGCAGAACGAGCACGCCTACACCGAGACCGGATGGGAAGTGCATCCGGCGTCGCTGACGCGGACGCTCGCCTGGGTGACGGAGCGGTACGGTCGCATCCCGCTGTACGTGACCGAGAACGGCGCCGCGATGTACGATCCGCCCCATTCGATCGACGGCGAGATCGACGATCCGATTCGGGTCTGGTACTTCCGCGAACATCTCAAGGCCGCGCACGCAGCGATCGAGCAGGGTGCCGACCTGCGAGGCTACTTCGCCTGGAGCCTGCTCGACAACTACGAATGGAGCCTGGGCTACTCCAAGCGATTCGGCATCGTGCACGTTAATTACGAAACGCAGGAACGGACGCCCAAGGCGAGCGCGCTTTTTTATCGTGACGTGATTCGCTCGAACGGAGCGGCGCTCGAACCGTAGCGCGCTCAATATTCGAACTCCACGACGGCGGGCGCACGAACGATCACTTCGCGTCCGTTGTGGATGGCCGCGGGGCGGCCATCCACCCGCGCTGAGTGGGGCGTCTGGCCGAAGGGAGCGCAGACCACGATGCCACCCGGCGGCCGGACGCCGTCAACGGCGATACGCACCGCTGTGCCCGCGGAATGCGCCGTAAACGCGACCACGCCCCACCAGGTCCGAATGCCCTTCGCCGTCACTCCGCCGGACGCACGAGCCCACTCGAGTGGAATACCCGCGCCGACGACGAGCGTCGAATCCGACTCGCGCTCGTAGGCGATGAAGTCGAGTGTCGCGCGAATGAAATCGGACGCGACCCAGCCGTGCGGCATGTCGCCGATGAACTTCGGAGCTCGCGGGTCGCGCCAGATCGCTTCGCTCCATTCGTTCCATTCGGCGGGGCGACGCGTCGCCATGAACCAACTCGCCAAAGCGTGCGCGCGCTCGGGCTGGCCAAGTCGAATGAAGCTGCCGACCTGACGCCATTCGTACGGCGTATAGATCTCCCAGTCGGCCGCGTCGCGCCGACGACGGAAATTCGCCCACGCCGAATCGAACGTCGCGGCCACCACCTCTCGAGGCAGATCCTTCAGCGCCTGCGTGGGTTCGAGCGCGATCGTCGATGACGTGGGATCGAAATCGCCAAGATCCGCGGCGCCCGGCATGACGTGCATCTTGTGCACGCTCATGGCTCGGGCCATCGAGGTCACGACGTCAGCGCGAAACTCTATCGCCGCGCGCTCGAGGATCGGCGCGCGGCTCGTATCGCCGGCGACCCGAGCAAGCAGTGCGGCGTCGGACATACCGCGCACGCCCCACCAATCGTCCCAGTACGAATACGCCGGTTTGGCCGAATACCCCTCGTGGCTGATCGATGGCGGCAACAATCCAAACACGAGCAACGACTCCGGCGATTGGTACATGGCTGTCCGCCGTGAACGCCGCAGGGAGTCGAGATGGGCCGCGGTCCGGGCGAGCGCGGGCCAATGTTCGTCGATCGGCTGCGCGTCCCGAGTGATGCGCCAATATTCCGCCGCGAGATACAGAAGCTCACCGTCGCTGTCGTTTTCTGCGACGGGATCGGCGCCGCGCGCGTCGACGCAGCACGGCGCCTTGCCGTCGGCGAACTGATACGGCAGGTACCAGTCGAGAAATGCGCGTACGTCCGCTCCGTGCCCCAAGCGCAGAAGCGCCGCCGACGTCAGCGCTCCGTCGCGAATCCAACTTCTCCGATAGCTGCGCGTCCCGGGCTGCACCGCGGGGCCCCGCGAATTGATCATCACGTATGCCAGAGACGTCTGCAGCGTGCGCGCCATGGCAGCACCGCTCCCCGGCAGCTCGATGTCGATGGCGCCGAGCTCGCGGTCCCACACGCGGCGCGCCGCGTCGAGCGCTCCCAACGCGATGCTCGGCGTGAGGGCCGGTGCGTCGGCGCGATTGACCGGCAGCGCGATCCAGACGTCGGCGCTGTCGTGGCCGCGAAGCGACAACGTCCACTGCATGGCGCCCGACGCGAGGCGGGTCGGATCTGTAACGCGCTGCGCCCTCGGAAGAGACCCGGAACGCAGTGCGTCGACGACGTTGCCGGCGTCGAAAGCGACGGCACCTGTCGCGCTGGCGTGCGTGACAGGCAACACCACATCGCTGTCGTTGACGGTCACCCGGCCGTCACTCCATTCGAGTTTCCGAATGGACGCCGCGCCGCCCGGCACGCCGAGAAATTGCCACGGCGGGTTGACCTGCACCGGTCGTATCGCCGCGAACAGCCGTGCGCTGCGCGCACTCGGGCGACGATTCGCCACGCGATAGCGGACCCAGACTACCGAATGCTGCGGCGCGCCAGTCGCGAGCGCAGTGATCTCGAGATCGAGGTCGCCCGCTTCGCGCCGTACGCTTGGAATTGGGCGCCATCCGGCGTCGAGGCTGTGCGCTGTCCGTCCATCGTGCCACGTCAGGAGCTTGCCGTCGGCGAAGAGAAATGGCTCGATCGAGAAGCTGCCCGGATGCGACTCGATCGAGCCATCTTCGCTGACGAGCGCATCGCG
>DASVYG010000172.1:0-17222 GCA_036392315.1 Gemmatimonadaceae bacterium | reverse complement strand
ATCTTCGGCGGAAAGAACCCGCACCCGAACTTCCTCGTCGGCGGAATGGCTTCGGCAATCAACCTCGACGAAGACGCAACGATCAACGCGGCGCGCTTGTCCGACGTGCACGGCATGATCACGCGTGCGCAACGTTTCGTCGAGCAGGTGTACTGGCCCGACCTCGTCGCCATCGCCGGCTACTACAAGGATTGGGCGGCCGTCGGCGGCGGCGTTGGGAACTACCTTGCGGTCGGCGAGTTCCCCGAGACGGACATTAGAGATCTCAACTCGTTGTACCTGCCGCGCGGCGTCATCATGAACAAGGACCTCACGAAGGTCCTGCCGTACGACCAGAACAGCGTCGCCGAGAACGTGCACAGCTCGTGGTACGAGTACGCGAAGGGTGACGTCGGCCTGCATCCATATGAAGGCGAGACGACACCCAAGTTCACGGGGCCCGAGCCGCCGTGGACGTACTTGCAAGATCAAACCAAATACACGTGGATGAAGGCGCCGCGGTACAATGGCCATCCGATGGAAGTCGGACCGCTGGCGCGCATGCTCGTCGCCTATGCCAGCGGGCACAAGGAAGTGCAGGCCATGGTCGGCGACACGCTCAAAGCTCTGGGCGCGCCTCCCGCTGCGCTCTTCTCCACGCTTGGCCGCACCGCCGCGCGCGGCATCGAGACGGTGCTCATCGCGCGCCGATTGAATACCTGGTTCGACTCGCTGGTTGCTCGCATCAAGGCGGGCGATGTCGCCACGTTCTCACCGAACAAGTTCGAGCCGTCCACGTGGCCGGCCACATCGCGCGGCTACGGCGCGCTCGACGCGCCCCGCGGCGCGCTCGGCCACTGGGTCCAGATCGCGAACGGCAAGATCGAGCGATACCAGTGCGTCGTGCCAACGACGTGGAACGCATCGCCCCGCGATGAGAAGGGACAAATCGGTCCGTACGAAGCCGCGCTCACCGACAATCACCCACTCGCCAAGGCCGATCAACCGCTCGAGATCCTCCGCACGGTTCACTCGTTCGATCCCTGCATCGCGTGCGGCGTGCACGTACTCGACGCCACGGGCCGAGAGATCACGGAGGTGAAGGTGCAATGACAGGCCATCCTCCCCCGCCCAAGGTCGACGTCCGTCGCGAGCCGCATTGGCCACCGATCGACAAGCGTCGACTGACGACGACGTATGAGCAAACGATCAACGAGGGATACTCGGAGCATCGGTGGGTCTATTTGTGGCACTGGCCCATTCGCACGATGCATTGGATCGCAGCCATATCGATCGTCGTGCTGTTCGTCACGGGCTTTACGATCGGCCGGCCGTATTTCATGGGCACTGGCGCGCAGTCGTCGTTCACGCTTCAGTGGGTGCGACTCGTGCACTTCATCGCTGCGGGCGTGCTCATTGCCACGGCCATCGTTCGCGCGTACTGGCTCATCGTCGGCAACCGCTTCGAGCGATTTCCTGCGCTTTTTCCCGTACGGCCGCGCGATTGGAAGAATCTCTGGCGGATGGTGAAGTACTACCTGCTCATCCATCCGGAACGGACGCCCCGCTATCTCGCGCACAATCCGCTGCAGCAGGTCTTTTACACGCTCACCTACATCGTCGCGGCACTCATGGCCGTAACCGGGTTCATTCTCATCGGGCAGGCCAATCCCGGTGGCGTGTTCATGCACACGTTCGGTCGC
Source organism: Gemmatimonadaceae bacterium (assembly GCA_036392315.1). Lineage (GTDB taxonomy): Bacteria > Gemmatimonadota > Gemmatimonadetes > Gemmatimonadales > Gemmatimonadaceae > JAQBQB01. The sequence continues at coordinate 15,540 of DASVYG010000172.1, read as the reverse complement.
CTCACGCCGCTCTTCGGCGGCCTGCAGATGGTGCGCGTGATCCACCACATCTCGTCGTGGTACTTCCCGCTGTTCATCATCCTGCACGTGTACCTCTCGATGCGCGCCGACCTCCTCGAGCGCAGCGGGACGCTGTCCTCGATGGTGAGCGGCGGCCGGTTCGTGCCGGTCGAGGAGGAGTATGTCGACGGCTGACGTCTCGGCGCTCGACGTCGTCCTGGGCGTCGGCAATCCGCTCATGGGCGACGACGGGCTCGGGATCGCGGCGGTCGCTCAGCTTCGCGACCGCTGGGAAGACGCGTCCGGTCTGACGATCGTCGACGGCGGGACGTGGGGCATGAATCTGTTGCCGATCATCGAGCAAGCGCGGCGACTGCTGATCATTGACGCGATCGATCGTGGTCTCGAGCCCGGCAGCAGCATCGTGCTCGAGCGCGACGAGATTCCGCGCTACTTCGGGCGAACGCTCTCGCCGCACCAGCTCGATCTGCGCGAGGTGCTCGCGCTCGCCGAGCTGCGCGGCAACTTGCCGTGCGAGACGATCGCGATGGGGATCCAGCCCGATCGCCTCGCGCTTTCGCTCGATCTCTCGAGCGTGGTGGCGACGAGTCTTCCAGCGTTGTTGTCGGACGTCGAGGATCTGTTGCGTCGATGGGGACACGTCGCCGCCTTGCAGGATGCAGTCAATGCATGAAATGGGCGTCGCGATGGAGATCTGCCGGATTGCCGAGGCGCACGTCGGTACCGACGCCGCCCGGCTTCTAACGAGCGTTGCGGTGATCGTCGGCGACGATGCCGGCGTCGAGCCGTCGAGCCTCGAGTTCTGCCTCGAGACGCTGTTTGCCCAACCGCCCTTCGGCGGTGCGGCCGTTCACATCACCCGCGTATCGGGCGACGCGCTGCGCGTCGACTACTTGGAGGTGGACGATGGCTGTCCGTGTCATTGACGTTCGCGAGCGCGTGATGGCGCACAACGACGCCATCGCCGCCGAGGTGCGACGCCGCCTCGACGACGCCGGAGTCCCGTCGCTCAACCTCATGTCCTCGCCCGGCGCCGGAAAGACGCTGTTGCTCGAGCGTACCCTCGCCGACATCGCCTCGTCGCTGCGCATCGCCACGATCGTCGGAGACGTCCAAACGCAGAACGACGCGGACCGCCTCGCGCGGCACACGTCTCGCCTGGTGCAAGCCGTCGTCACCGGCGGCGCGTGCCATCTCGACGCTCGCCAGGTGTCTTCCGCGCTCGACGCGCTCGATCTGGATGACACGGACCTGGTGTTCGTCGAGAACGTCGGCAATCTCGTTTGTCCGGCGAGCTGGGATCTCGGGCAAACCGCCAACGTCGTGCTCTTCGCCGTGACGGAGGGCGAAGACAAGCCGCTCAAGTATCCGAAGATGTTCCAGCGATCGCGCTACGCGATCATCACGAAGACGGATCTGCTTCCGTATCTCGACTTCGACGTGCATCGCGCGATCGGTTATCTGCGCGACGTCAATCCAGACATCGAGATCCTGCTCACGTCGGCGCGCTCGGGAGAAGGGCTCGATTCGTGGTACGAGATACTTCGCGCGCACGTGCGCGCCGCGACGCACGTGTTGTCGGGCACCATCGGATGACGGCGGCGGCCGGCCGCCGACGTTGCCGCGTGCGGGTCACCGGCATCGTTCAGGGCGTGGGCTTTCGCCCGTTCGTCCACCGGCTCGCCACGCGCCACGGACTCGACGGCTGGGTGCGCAACGCCTCAGGGCAAGTCGAGATCGAGCTCGACGGCGGCGAGTCCGACGTCATGCGCTTTCTGCGCGAGCTGAGCGCCGACGCCCCGCCACTCGCGCGCATCGCGCGCATGACGATCGACGATCTCGAGATCGACGCGGCCGAAGCGATTGACCGGGGATTCAGAATAATAGAAAGCCTGTCGGTCGCCGGCGTTCGCCAGCCGGTGCCGGCCGACGTCGCGATGTGCGCGGCGTGCGAGCGCGAGATGCTCGACCCGAGCAATCGCCGGTATGGGTATCCGTTCATCACCTGCACGGACTGCGGCCCTCGCTACACCGTCATCGAGTCGCTGCCATACGACCGCGAGCGCACGACGATGCGCTCGTTCACGCAGTGTCCGGCCTGCCGGCGCGAATACGACACACCCGGTGATCGGCGCTACCACAGCGAGACCAACAGCTGCCCGGTCTGCGGCCCGCGCCTGTGGATCAGGTTCCCGGGCGAGCGGGACGCCGCCACGGTGACCGAGGGCCGCGCGTCCGCCGAAGCATTGCGACTGGCCAGCACATTCTTGCGGACGAGCGCCATCGTCGCGCTCCGCGGCATCGGCGGGTTTCACCTCGCCGTGGACGCGACCGACGATGCCGCGGTCCGCCGCCTGCGAGAACGCAAGCATCGCGACGCAAAACCGCTCGCGATCATGGTGCGTACGCTCGACGAGGCGCGCGCCATCGGCGTTGTCGGCGAGCGTGAAGCCGAACTGCTTGCCGACCGCGCACGCCCGATCGTCTTGCTGCGGCGTCGCGCGGACAGTCGCATCGCCGACGCCGTCGCCCCCGGTCTGACGACGGTTGGCGTCATGCTCGCGTATTCGCCGGCGCATCACCTCTTGCTGTCGCTCGTTCAGCGGCCGCTCGTCATGACGAGCGGAAATCGGAGCGAGGAGCCGATCGCGGCGACGATTCCAGACGGCATCGCGCGCTTGTCGGGCATCGCCGACCTGTTCCTCCTCCACGACCGCGAGATCGAGTCGCCCGTCGACGACAGCGTCGTACGCGTGCACGGCGGCTCGACGGCCGTCATTCGTCGAGCGCGCGGGTTTGCGCCCGCGCCTTTGACGTTGTCGATCTCCACACCGCGTCCGATCCTCGCTGTGGGCGGACATCTCAAGAGCACGTTCACGCTCGCCGCGGGTGATGATGCGTTCGTGAGCCCGCACCTGGGCGATCTCGACACCTTGGAGACGCTTCGCCATTACCGCGCCACTCTGGATCGGTACTCGCGGCTGTTCCGCATTACCCCCGAAGTCGTCGCGCGCGACCTGCACGGCGGATATCTCAGCACGTGCCTCGCGGACGAATTCGACGTCGACCATCGAATCGTCGTGCAGCATCATCACGCGCACATCGCCGCCGTGCTCGGCGAGCATGGCTACGCCGGTCGTGCCATCGGCGTCGCGTACGACGGCACGGGCGCGGGCGACGACGGCACGATCTGGGGCGCCGAGTTCTTCCTCGCCGACCAATCCGGCTATGAACGAGTGGGTCGCTTGCGACCGGTTCCTCTCCCCGGCGGTGAGCTCGCCATTCGCTCGCCCTGGCGCTCGGCGCTCGGCTATGCCTCACTCGAGGCCGGAGCGACCGCCATGCTCGCGACCGCGCTCGCTGAGGCGCCCGAGGTCGAGCGCCGTACGGCCGAGCAGCAACTCCGTCGCAACGTGAACACGCCGCTGGCGTCCTCGATGGGACGCTTGTTCGACGCCGCCGCGGCGATACTCGGCGTCTGTCGTATTGCTCGTTTCGAGGGCGACGCGGCGATGCGACTCGAGGCACTCGCCGGGTCGCGGCGCGCACGGCCGCTGCCCTTCCCGCGTCGCTACGATGTCGCAGGGCGAATGGAGTTGGATCCCGTGCCGCTCCTCTCTGCCTTGGGCGACGCAATGAGTCGGGGCATCGATGTCGCCGAGCTCGCGGCGGCTTTTCACGAGTCGGTGGCGTCAGCAACCGCCGACGTCGTCGCCGACCTCTCGGACGACAGCGGGGTCGGCGTGGTCGCGCTGGGCGGCGGCGTGTTTCAAAACGCGAGGCTCACGGCGTCGCTGCGCGCGCGACTCGAAGCCAAACGCTTGCGTGTGCTCACACCGGTCGAACTTCCCGCCAACGACGGCGGACTCAGTTATGGGCAGGCCGTGGTCGCCGCGGCCTTCCTACGGCACCACTAACCGGCCCACCACAAGGAGCCGCCGATGTGTCTCGGAATCCCAGCCCAGATCGTCGAACTTCGGAACGACCGCGGTCTTCCCGTGGGAATCGTCGATTTCGGCGGCGTGCGACGCGAGGCGTGTCTCGCCTACGTTGCGGACCAAGTGAGCGTCGGCGACTACGTCATCGTTCACGTTGGTTTCGCGATCTCTAAAGTCGACGAGGCGGAGGCCCAGCGGACGTTCGCGGTGCTGCGCGAGATGAGCCAGCTCGACGAGTTGGAGTGGATCGCCGAGGCGATTCCATCGGGCGCCGCCGGGACGGAGGGCGCGCCATGAAGTATCTCGCCGAATATCGCGACGGCACGATCGGACGCGCACTCGCCGAGCGCATTCGCCGCACGGCCACGCGCCGGTGGACGCTCATGGAGCTGTGCGGCGGTCAGACGCACACCATCGTCCGGCAAGGCATCGACGCGCTCCTCGACGGCGCGGTGGAGATGATTCACGGCCCGGGCTGCCCCGTGTGCGTCACGCCGCTCGAACAGATCGACCGCGCGGTGCATCTCGCGTCGCGCCCCGACGTGATCTTCACCTCGTTCGGCGACATGCTTCGCGTGCCGGGCAGCGACTGCGACTTGCTTCGCGTGAAAGCGCGCGGCGGCACGATCCGCGTCGTGTACTCGCCGCTCGACGCCGTGGCACTCGCGATCAAGCATCCCGACAAGCAGGTCGTCTTCTTCGCGGTCGGGTTCGAGACCACGGCGCCGGCGAATGCGATGGCCGTCTGGCGCGCCGCGCAACTCGGCGTGCCGAATTTCAGCATGCTCGTGTCGCACGTCACGGTGCCGCCGGCAATGCTCGCGATTCTCGACGCACCAGACAACCGCGTCCAAGGCTTTCTCGCCGCCGGCCACGTGTGCACGATCATGGGCTGGGAAGAGTACGAGCCGATCGCGGCCAAGTATCATGTGCCGATCGTCGTGACCGGGTTCGAGCCGGTCGACATTCTCGAGGGCATTTGGCTCGCCGTGCAGCAGCTCGAGGCGGGGAACGCGTGCGTCGAGAACCAGTACGTCCGCTCGGTGCGTCGTGACGGCAACGTCGCGGCCCGCGAGCTCATGGCGAAGGTGTTCCGTCTCTCGGATCGAAAGTGGCGCGGCATTGGCGAGATTCCGGCCAGCGGGCTCGCGCTCCGCGAAGAATACGCCGACTTCGACGCCGAGCGTCGGTTCGAGCTCGACGACATCATGACGAACGAACCTGTCGAGTGCCAATCCGGCGACGTGCTGCGCGGCCGCATCAAGCCGTACGAGTGTCCGATGTTCGGCACCGTGTGCACGCCCGAGCGTCCGCTCGGCGCACCGATGGTTTCGAGCGAGGGGGCGTGTGCGGCGTACTTCAATTACGGTCGCGCGCGACCAGCGGCGGCCGCGGCGTCAGCAGGAACGGAGGAGCGATGAGCGCGACGATCACCGGCAGCGTGAGCTGTCCGATTCCCGTGACCACCCACGACCGCGTCGTGCTCGGCCACGGGTCCGGCGGAAAACTGAGCGCATCGTTGCTCAAACATCATTTCCTGCCTCATCTGCAGAGCCACGCGTTGCGCCAGCTTGGAGACGGCGCCGTAGTGAGCGCGGGCGCCACACGCATCGTGTTGTCGACCGACACGTTCGTCGTCAATCCACTCGAGTTTCCCGGCGGCGACATCGGCACGCTCGCCGTGAACGGGACGGTGAATGACTTGGCGATGATGGGCGCGACGCCGTGCTATCTCACCGTCGGATTCATCATCGAAGAAGGACTTCCACTCGAGACGCTCGATCGCATCATCGTCTCGATGGCGCGCGCCGCGAAGATCGCCGGCGTCCAGGTCGTCACCGGAGACACCAAGGTGGTCGAACGGGGCAAGGGCGACGGCGTGTTCATCAACACGACGGGGCTCGGACTGGCCAACTCCGATTTTGCGCCGTCGCCCGACGCCGTACGTCCCGGTGACGTCGTGCTCGTTTCGGGGGCGATCGGCGTCCACGGCATCACGATCCTTGCAACGCGCGAGGGACTCGAGTTCGAGGCGGATCTCGAGAGCGACACCGCGTGCCTGCACCCGTTGGTACAGACGCTTCGTCGCGCCACGGACAACAGCGTTGTCGCCCTGCGCGATCCGACGCGTGGCGGCGTCGCGAGCGCGTTGAACGAAATCGCCGCCGCGTCGGGCGTCGGCATCGTACTCGACGAAGCCGCGCTGCCCATCCCTGCCGCCGTCGCGGGCGCGTGCGAGATGCTCGGCCTCGACCCGCTGTATGTGGCCAATGAAGGGAACTTCGTCGCTTTCGTCCCGCCGCAGCTCGCTGATGTCGCGCTCGATGCGTTGCGCGGCCATCCACTCGGTCGAAACGCACAGCGCATCGGCGTCGCAGTGGGCGATCATCCCGGAATGGTCGTGATGAGGACGCCGCTCGGGGGAACGCGAATCGTCGACATGCTGCCGGGGGACCAACTGCCGCGAATCTGCTGACATGCTAAGTTTTTCAATTCGGGGAACTGATTCGAGATTTCGCGACTTGAAAGGACATGTCAACGCGAACGTCAGCCAGTCGTCGAGCGGCGTCAGGCCTGCTCTGCATCCTCGCGCTCGGACTCCCGGGCGGCCTGAAGGCGCAAGGCTATCCGTTTAGTCAGCGCGGAAGCGTGACGCAGACCGTCGCCTTCACCACGATCTCCGTGTTTTACGGCCGGCCCGTGGCTCGAGGTCGCGCACTCTTTGGACAACTCGTTCCTTGGGACAGCGTGTGGCACCCCGGCGCCGACTCGGCGACGCGCGTCGTGTTCGACCACGATGTGATGGTGGAGGGACACGCACTCAAGGCAGGCGAATATTCGCTCTGGCTGGTGCCGCACGAGCAGCGACCGTGGACGGTGATCTTCAGCCGCGCGGCGCACGTGTTTCACAAGCCGTATCCGGGCTCGTCGGCGGATGTGCTTCGCGTCGACGTTACGCCGGAATCCGCGTCGCACATGGAAACTCTTGCCATCGAATTCCCCGTCGTGCTGCGAGATCAGGCGGTGATGCGGGTTCACTGGGGCACGACCGGCGTGCCGATCCGGATCGGCGCGCCGTATCGGCCGGACTAACTGGCCTCGGCTGAACCCGAGACGCCTCGGCGTCTGTTCACGCCCTCGTTTGGCTCCGCGCTGGGCGCTAACGTTCCATGCATGACCTCCACTCTCTTTCGGCGCGCGAGCGCGGCACTTTTCGCGGCGGTGTCACTCCTCGGCACCGGCAGCCCAGTGTTCGCACAGAGCAAGTCCGGCCTTCCCCCCATTCGGCACGTCTTTGTCATCGTTCTCGAGAACGAAGGCTTCGACTCGACCTTTCGCGCCGGATCGCTCGCGCCATACCTCGCTGATACGCTGACCAAAGCCGGTGCGTTTCTGCGCCAGTACTACGGCACTGCGCACTTCAGCCTGGGCAACTATACGGCGATGATCAGCGGCATTGCCCCCACGCGCGACGCACAAATGGACTGTCCGCGCTACGTGGATTTCGTCGACACGGGAACCACACGGGACGGCCAACCAGTGGGGCGCGGTTGCGTGTACCCAGCGCACGTGTCGACGATCGCCAACCAGCTCGAAGCGAAAGGGTTGTCGTGGAAAGCCTATATGGAGGACATGGGCAACGACTCGACGAGGGAACGCTCCACGTGCGGCCATCCGTCGCTCGGCTCCATTGACTCCACGCAGGGCGCGACGCCGACCGACCAGTACGCGACGAAGCACAATCCCTTCATGTACTTCCATGCCATTCTCGATTCCCGGTCGTGCAGGCAAAACGTCGTGCCGCTGCCACCACTCGAGAAGGCGCTACGATCAATCGACGACACTCCGAACTTCTCGTTCATCTCGCCGAGCTTGTGTCACGACGGACACGATCGCCCGTGCGCGAACGGAGAGCCAGGCGGCCTCGAGTCGGCCAATGCATTCCTCGAGCATTGGGTTCCACTCATCACGAGGTCGCCCGCATTTCAGGCCGACGGTCTGCTGATCATCACGTTCGACGAAGCGTTGTCGATCGACGCATCCTCATGCTGCAATGAGCTGCCCGGACCAAACGTGTTGAAGCCAGGTGTGAACGGGCCTGGCGGCGGCCGAGTCGGCGCGGTGGTGCTATCACCGTTCATCAAGCCGGGGACTGTCTCGAACAAACCGTACAATCACTACGCTCTGTTGCGGACCATCGAGGATGTTTTTTCGCTCGATCACCTTGGGTATGCAGCGAACAAGGGACTCAGTAGCTTCGGGCGAGATATCTTCACGCGTTGAGACAGGTCGCGGCGCGAGCGCCACTTGGCAAGTCAGTGGCGCTCGTCTCAGTTCACGTACCCGGCGAGATACTCCGACAGCTCCTCCTTGGTCGCGAAGATCTCCGGCCGCTCGTGGAGATTTGGATGGATCTGCTCCGGTGAATACCCCGTCGGCTCGCCGCTCTGCCGGCTGACGACCCAAGAGTGACGCTGATCGCGCTGTCGTCCTTGCATGAGGGTCCGTGGCGCCGTTCCGAGCAGCGCGGCGACCGCACCGTAGGTCGCGCGCTGGCGGCCGCGGTCCAGCGCGTCGAGAATCTGATCGATCGTAAGGTCGGACATGCTTGGCTCCTGTGGGCGGACTGCGTGTGAACGCCGATCTGTCGACGACACCGGCAAGATGCGTTGGCCGTCCGATCGAATCAGCACCGTTTCGTGGCAAAGCGGTGCAAACTCATTCCGCCCGTGCGCCCGGAGCCCCCGGCCGCGAGCCAACTGGCTCGCCGCCCTGGGGCGCCCCATCTTGTAGGACCCAAACCGCCGAGTGAGGCCAATGACGACCGACGCGCCGGTTCCGCAGAAACCACCCGAGATCCGCGAGCTCACAATCCGCTCGGTTGTCTGCGGGCTCGCCGTGGCCGCCGTCATGGGCGCGTCCTATCCCTACATCGTGCTCAAGCTCGGATTCGGGCCGAACGTTTCGGTAGTGTCGGCGTTCTTCGGCTACTTGGCGCTCGGCATCGTCTTCAAAGACTACAATCGCTGGGAAAACAACATGGTGCAGACCGCCGGCACGGCGGCCGCCCAGACGGCGTTCATGTGCATCTTGCTCGCGGCGTTCGACATGCTCGCGGCCAGTCCCACCGCCGGATTCCACATCATGCTCTCGCCGATTCAGGCGTTCTGGTGGCTGTCGACGGGCGGCTTGCTCGGCGTGCTGCTCGCGATTCCCATGCGCCAGCACTTCGTCGTCGACGAACGGCTGCCGTTCCCCGACGGCACCGCGGCGGGTACGACGCTCATCGTCCTCGACGCAGGTGACGCGGGCGCCAAACGCGCTGCGCGTGCGCTCGCCATCGGCGCCATCGCGTCGGCGGCACTGATGCTCATGACGGAAGATGCGCGCGTCCTCTCCTGGTTTCCGTCCGTGACGCTCATGGGAAGCGCGATCCTTACGACGACTGGCGTCGGAGTCAACTGGAGTCTCTTGTCCCTCGGTTCGGGCATGATCATCGGGCTGCGCGTGGATGCCAGCATGCTCCTCGGCGCCACGGCGTCCTGGGTGATCGCTCCGTATGCATTATTGCATTACGGGATCCTCAAGCCCGGCTTCACCAAGACCGACGTGCTGTTCTGGATCATGTGGCCGGCGACGGGCATGCTCGTCTCGGCGGGCCTCGCCGGCCTCGTCATTCGCTGGGGCGTGCTCAAGAAGACGTTCGCCAACCTCTCGGGCGCGGCGGCGGATAGCGGCACCGTCCCGATCAAGTGGGTGGGGATCGGCGTCGCGATCACGGCCATCGCCATGATTGTCGTGGTCAAGATGATCTTCGGCATCGCCGTCTGGATCACCGCAGTCTCGATCATTCTCTCGCTGCCCCTCATGCTCGTGGGCCTCCGCGTGCTCGGCGAGACCAACTGGGGGCCGATCAGCGCGCTCGCCAACCTCATGCAAGCCGTGTTCGGCATCCTGGCGCCAGGGCAGATGACAGTGAACATGGTGGCGAGCGGAACGACGGGGATCATCGCCGTCGACTCCGAGGCGCTCATGCAGGACTATCGCGCGGGATTCATGATCGGTTCCACTCCGAAGAACATGGCGATCATGCAGCTCATTGCCACGCCGGTTGGCGCGGCCGCGGTCGCGTGGATGTATCCGTTACTGCGCAGCACCTACGGCATCGTCGGCAACAACGCCGGCCTGTCGTCGCCCACGTCGCGCCGGTGGGCCGGGTTTGCGGAGATCCTGTCGCATGGGACGAGCGCACTGCCCCACGGCGCGGTGACGGCACTCGTGATCGGCTCGATCCTGGGCATCATCCTCGCCGTTCTCGAGTCACGCGGCGTGGACTGGATTCCGTCGCCCACCGGCGCCGGCATCGGCATGCTCGTGCCGTTCGCCGTCGTCGTGGTCATGTTCCTCGGAGGCGCGGTGGATCGCGTGTGGCGCCGCGCAGACAAGGATTCTAATGAGCGCTATATGATCCCGTTGGCGTCGGGTCTCATCGCTGGAGAAGCGATCGTGGCGGTGGTCATTCCGCTGCTCGTGGCGATCGGGCTGGTGCATTAGCACGGCAATTTGGCCACAGATCGCGTACGATTCGTGCCGGAACTATGGTTCGAGCTACTCGAACTCACGATCGTCAGCGCTGGCCTCACTTCCGCGGTATCATAGCGGCGTCAATCTTTGGACAACCGAAGCAAAAGAAGAGAAGATGACTCGGATCGCATATCAGGACGCCGCACCAGGCGCGTACAAAGCAATGATCGGCCTCGAGCACTATGTGAGGGGTTCGGGCTTGGAGCATTCACTGCTCGAGCTCATCAAGATACGGGCTTCGCAGCTCAATAGATGCGCGTATTGTCTCGACATGCACACCAAGGACGCACGTGCCGCGGGAGAGAGCGAACAGCGGCTCTACGTCCTTTCTGCATGGCGGGAGGCACCGTTCTATACCGCTCGGGAACGTGCCGCGCTCGCCTGGACCGAGGCCGTGACGGAGCTTGGCCCCGATGGCGTGTCCGACCAGCTCTTTCGCAGCACGCGTGAGCACTTCGATGAGAAAGAGCTGGTGGATCTCACCATGGCGATCATCGTCATCAACGGCTGGAACCGCCTCGCCATCGCGCTGCAGGGCGAAGAGGTGGGAAGCCATGTTGCTCGTCGATGATTGGACATCACCGATGCGCGCGTCAACGTTCCGATCAAATTACGACGCCGCCGGTGCGTTGATCGGCGGCCAGCGACTCTACTTGGCGAATGACCTGATATAGACGGCCACCGCCTTCATTTGTTCGTGCGTCAGCTTCTCCTTGAAGGACTTCATGTCCTTCGTCGATCCCCCTTTCGTCAGCACTGACACCACGGAATCGTCCGAGCGCTTGGTGAGGAACGGCGCATCAAACGCCGCGATCTTCGGGAACTTCGTCATCATCACTTTGGACGGAACACCCGTCGCTCCGTGGCATTTTCGGCAATTCTCCTCGTAAAGAGTCTTGCCCAACGAATCGGCCCCCGTGTTCGCCACGACGTCCAGCGTCGGCCGATTCATTGCCGCGAAAGCCTGACGACTCGCTCCGCTCTGATCAGACTTCACTTGGGCGAACGCAAGCAGGATCGGTGTCACTACGAGAAGAGTTGTTGTCTTCATGATCGATGTCCTGATTGAGCCCAGGAACGTCAGGACGACGTTCCTGGGCGGGGATAGAGTGATGGTTTGACGCGCCGGCTTACCGGCGGCCAGCCAGGAAGGGCAATCCTTCTTCCTCGTGCATCGCCTTCGCACGCGCCCCGTTCAGCGCCGTCATCATCTCCATGGGAATCGGGATGATCGTGCTGTTTCCTTCGCCGGCGATTTCAACCAGCGTCTGCAGATAGCGCAGTTGGAGCGCCGGCGGCTCCTCGCGGATGATGCGTGCCGCCTTACCCAGGGTTTCCGCGGCCATGTACTCGCCGTCGGCGCGGATGATCTTCGCCCGTTTCTCGCGCTCGGCTTCAGCCTGCGCGGCCATCGAACGCTGCATCCCTTCGGGAAGAACCACGTCCTTCACCTCCACCACCGACACCTTCACGCCCCAGGGCTCCGTGTGTTCGTCGATGATCTGGCGCAGGGTCCGATTGATCTTCTCGCGATGCGCGAGCAACTCGTCGAGCTCCGATTGGCCGAGCACACTGCGCAGCGTCGTCAGCGCGATTTGCGTGGTCGCTTTCATGTAGTCCACGACTTGCAGCAGGGCCTTCGCGGGATCGATGACCGCGAAGTACACGACGGCATCGACCTTGATGGTGACGTTGTCGCGAGTGATGATTTCCTGCGGCTCGACCGTGAGCGTGACGGTGCGCGTATCGATCAGGAACATGCGATCGACGAGAGGAACGATCAGGTTCAATCCCGGCGGCCGCACGCCCTTCAGCCGACCAAGGCGCAGGACGACGCCTCCCTCGTATTGTTGCACGAGCCGCCAGCCCAGCTTGACCAGTATCGCCGCGATGACCGCGGCGCCGATCCACATCATGGTTGTGTAGCTCATTCGAACGCCCCCTCGGTGGAAGTACAGGCCAAAATCACTTGAATCCCCAGTGATGTCGTAGTGGGACATGCTCTGCGGGCATCTCCTTCAGCCACCGCTTCGGCGCACTCGAAGCCGGTCCCCAGAGCGGAAGGACCGTCGAGAAGAGCAGCATCGCCAGGAACGGGAGCGAGAACAAAAAGACGGCGGCGAACAGCCCCTCTCGCCCATAGAGATCCACGTCGAAGTTGAGAAACCCGCGGAAGCTCTTGGAGAACATCTGCCCGCCGATGACCACATTCCAGCGCATCGCGAGTACTTGTACCAGCAGCAGGATGCCCGCCGTGAAGCCAATCGCGTTCCGCACCCGATCGCCAATCGCATGTCTGTAGACGACGGCCAGTCCAAGGAGCACGAACGGAAGCGCGGAGCCGATCAGGAACTGGATGACGAACATGCTCACGAACAGTTTTTGATCGAGTAGCTCGCGCAGAATCTGCCAATCGTGGTTGGCCATGTACGCGTGGTTGACCAGCTCGAGCAATTCAAGCGCGACATCGATCATCAAGAAGTACCATGCGTACCCCATGAGCGCCTGCGTGCATTGCGGGTCGACGGGGCGCTTCATCACCCACTGCACGAGCAAGTAGCAGAGCAGCACCATCGCGATGCCGGAGACGATGGCGCTCATCAGGAAGATGACGGGCATCAAGGGGCTGGCCCACCACGGATTCGCCTTGATCGCCCCAAAGAGAAAACCGACATAGCCGTGGAGTGCGCACGCCGTCGGGATGCCGATCGCCGCCAGGAATACCATGACTTTGCGGTCGAGCGCCTTGGCCTCCTCGGAGATCTCACTGACGCCAAGCGCGAGAATCCAGTACAGCCGGCGCATCCACCCCGATCGCGCGTTCGCGGCGAGAAACACGATATCGGCGCGATACACGAGCCAGATCTCGACGACGAGAATCAGCAGATACGTGGTGTAGATGAAGCCGAAGCCGGCCATCGCCGAGGTTACGTTCGGCGTGAACATGATGTTCAAGGCGCGCTCCGGGTGGCCGAGGTGCACGAGCAACGGCATGGGCGCAAACAGCAGGAAGGCCAACGCCATCAGCATCGCGAAACGGCTCACCGGCTTTAGCGACTCCTTGTGAAATACATGGTAGAGCGAGGAAACGATGAATGCGCCGGCGACGATGCCGGTGATGTAGGGGTAGAGGACGATCATGATCGTCCAGTAGATGTGCGTCTGATTCGGAAGGACGTAGCCCTCGACGATGTAATGATGCACGGTCAGATCACCTCCGAATCCAAGCCGATGTAGCGCGTCCTCGGATTCGTGCCGAGATACGACTTCAGCACCTGCACGCGATTACTCGCGAGGAGTTGGCTGATTTCGCTGTTCGGATCACTGACGTTTCCGAAGATCCTGGCTTTTGCCGGGCACGCCACGACGCAGGCGGGCTTCATTCCCTTCGTGATTCGGTGATAGCACCAGGTGCATTTGTCGGCGATGCGCGTCTCTGGGTTGAGGAACCGCGATCCGAACGGGCACGCTTGCACACAGTAGCCGCAGCCGATGCACCGTTTTGGATCGACGAGCACCACTCCCTCTTTCGTCTTGTACGATGCGCCAACGGGACACACCTGGATGCAGGGAGTGTTGATGCAGTGGTTGCAGAGCTTTGGCACAAAGAAGCCACGCACCGGAGGCTTGTCCGTCGTCTCCGGCCGGTCCGACTTGGGTGCTTCCGCCAGACCATTCAAGCCGCCGGCGGCGGAGTTCACCGTGACTTCGCCGTTCTCGTAGAACGCGTACTGCTCCACCCAGGTCCGGAAGTAACCGTCGGGAACATTGTTCTCCGCCTTGCACGCCCTGACGCACGAGCCACAGCCGATGCACTTGGTGGTGTCGATGAGGAATCCATAAACAACGTCGTTCCCGTCGGGCTCCTGGCCGGCGACGGAACGCGCCTCGGCGTCCGGCGGTAGCAACAGTTTCGCCGTCGTGCACACGACGGCGCCGAACACGAAGGTGTTCGCACCAGCCTCGGCACACTTTTCGAAGAACTCCCGTCGGGTGATCTCCGTCTTCTTCCCCCACGGATTCGACGCCGCGCTCATTTCACGATCGTCGTGTGAGGGTCATGGCAGTCGGTACACTTGGACGCGGACGTGTAGGTGCCACCGGTCTTCGTGATGTGGCCGGCGACCGACGTGATCGATTTGAGCGTGCTCGGACGTTCAAACGTCTTGAGATGGCACCACTTGCATTCCTGAAGGCCGGTCGTCGGACGTAGCGCGAGGCGGTACTGTTTGATCGGGTCCGGATACATGTCGGTCGAGTCTTCGCTCACCGTCTTCACATGCAACAGGCCAGGCCCGTGACAGTTCTCGCATTGCGGCTTGGAATGCTTTCCGCCCGACCATGCCACGTAGATCGAGTCGTGGCAGTCGGCACATTGCTGACTTCCCAAATGGCGCGGTTCGCGCGCCGCAGCCTCGGTGATTGCGCCAGCCCTGAAGTGACCGAGCTTGCCAAAATCCTTGGGCACGGCCATCGCCCGGACGCGCCAAAAGGCCCCGGCGGCGAGTGCAATCAGGGCCAGCAAGCGAACGAAGTGCGTCGCACGCCCCATAGGTTCAGACTCCGTTACGGCGGTCGCGACGGCCAGACACAACGGAAACACGGCAATAGAAACACCCCTGTGTTCTTGTCGCGTCGGGCAACTTTCGATAACGACGGCGCAATAGCCCGATAGCGTTCGGACGTCGCCCAACAGGGTTGGGAGTCGCGCATGGCGAGGAACAGACCAGAGGTCGGTAGGAACCTGGGTGCGTTGGAGAGACGAGCTATCTCGCAGAGTCGCCTGGCGATCGCATCGTCAGCGACGTTATCGTCTACCGAACGCGAAGAGATGTAGCCGCAACATCGCCAGCGCGCCTCAATACGCGATGGAATCACGACGCCAGGAAAACCCGCACATCGAGAGTCGAGAAGCCGCGCATGAGCGTGGTATTCACGAGTTCTGGAATCCGCGCCGGGAATGGCGGCGCCTCTTCTCGGAGGTCTGGGGCACCTT
>DASVYG010000171.1:0-1584 GCA_036392315.1 Gemmatimonadaceae bacterium | reverse complement strand
CTTCGTCCCTTCGTCGACGTATTGAATCGCCCCAACGTACCACGGCCCCACGGTGAGTTGATTCTTCACCGAGCCACCTCGGAAGAGAGCGGCCGTCGCGTCGCCCGCGGATCCAGCGGGCCCGCCGGCCTGCACCACCTGGGTCGCGCCGCTTGCATCCACGCGGTACAGGTGCGCCCACCCGTCGCGCTCGGACCACCAGAACGCATCCTGATTGTCCTTGGTGACGTACCAGCTCACCGGGTCCCCGCTCGGCGGTCCGATCTCGACGAAAGTCTTCGTCGAGTCGCGGGCGATGATCCGATAGGCGCCGGTGTTGGCGTCCACCGACGCCAGGTACGCGCTCTTCGATGCGCGCGTGATCCAGGTGACGTACACCCTGTCCGAGCCCGCGCTCCAGGCCGAGTCGCGCGCCGAACCGGTGATCGTGAGCTGGCTGGGGCGCGGCTGAACGTTGACCGCGATGTTCGCCTTCGTCGCCACGTTGATGATATGGAGACTCGGCAGGGGCACGATCGTATCACCGGGCAGCGCGTAGGGCTGCGTATACAGCTTCGGTCGCTGCGGCGTGTACGAAATGTACGGCATCTGCGCGACATTGCGCTCGTCCGTGCGATACACCGCCAGCTTCTTCGAGTCCGGTGACCACCGGATCTGCGGCCGTCTTGGCTGCGGTCGCTGAAGCTCGCTTGGCCGCGGCTCGCCAAGGCCGTACGACCAATATTTCACGCCGTCCGTGGTGAGTTGCGTCGAGTCGCATCCGCTCATCGCGCCGCGCTGTCCGGACGCCGACGTGCAGGCGGCATGCGGTCGGACATACACGTTGTACTTGGAGACGAACGCCTCCGACTTCTTGTCCGGCGACAACACGAATGGAACGTCGCTCGGCAGCGTATCGTGAACCGTGCATCGGTACGCCGAGATGTCGCAGACGAAGCGCCGCTTCCCCGATGAGAACTCGATCTCGTGTTCGTTCTTTCCGTCGTCGGTGAACTTGAACGAGCGGAACGGCAGATGGTTTGCGTCGTAGCTCGTGTCGTTCGCCATCGACAGCGCGGCGGCCAAGCGCGCGTTGTCGAACAATTCCGCGCGCGTGTTTCGCACCGGATCGACGAGAACATACTCAGCGCCGGCCGCGGTCTTGTTGCGGTACCAGAATCGATTGCCGTCCAGCAGCCATTGCGGGCGAACCGAATCACCCGAGATGAGCGGAGACGTGTTCCACGACAGGAGCCGCTCGGCGCGGGTGTACGTGACTTGCGCTACCACCGACGACGGCAGCAGTACCGACACCACCAGCGCAACCCGTGCCGCCCGGCGCGCCGCCACGAGCGAGAGCGTTGAAATCATTAGAACCTCTTGAAAGAGATCTCCGAAAGGCGTGCGCGACACAATGACGTTGCCGTGACGTCCCACCGGGACTACGGAACCACTTTCACGATTGCCTGCATGAGTGGATTGTGAAAATTGCAGCGGTAACCGAACGTGCCCAGCTGGTTCGCCGTCCACATGAACTCTTCGGCTCGTCCAATCGTACCGGAGTCGCCCCATGGCCCGCCGGTCACCGTGTGGTCGTGCACGCCC
>DASVYG010000170.1:0-3688 GCA_036392315.1 Gemmatimonadaceae bacterium | reverse complement strand
AAGTCTCCGGTCGTTACGTGAGAAGGAACGTGAGCAACTGGCGTAGCGGTGCGGGGTCGTCGTTGCTCGACGTGAAACCGACGTGCAGGGTGGTGTCGCTCGAGAAGCCATACATGGCCGACTGGCCGCCACCGGGCGTCGCGCCGGCCGACCACGCCTGCTTTGACAATTCTTTGAACTCGGCTTCGCTTTCGCGCATGCGTTCGAGTCCGCCATTGGCAACGAACTGCAGAACGGATTGAAGCTCGCCCGGGTCGAACCATACGCCGTGTCCCTTGCAGAGATCGATGACGATGCCGGAGACGCGACCAAAATTCACGCGATTCATCATCTTCTGGCATGCGGCGCAGCGCCGGTAGCGAATGCCGGTCAGTCGCAGTGAGCCGGATGAGGGCGCGGCGCCGAACGTCGTGGCCAGCGCGCTCTGCGCCTCGCGATCGGTGCACAGCGCGGTGAAGGTCTCCGTCGTCAGCCACGAGCCGCCGCATGACTCGCATTGTTCCATGGCGGTCGTTCCGACGCGCACCGCTTTCATCGACGCATTGCAGTTCGGGCACGGGAGCGATGGTCCGCTCTCTTCGACAGCCGCAGCCGCGCGCGCGCCACAATGCGGGCAGAATTGCGACCCGGCGAACATGGACGCGAAGCACGACGGACACGTGACCGTCTTCAGCGCCGACGCGCAGTAGTCGCAGCGGACGGCGTCAGCGGCGGCGGGCGCGCCACAGCTCGGGCACTTGAGGGAGTCGGACATGCCGAGGGATAGACGGGCGATCGCGCGACGGCGTCACGCCGCGACCCTCGGAACGGGGCCTAGCGCCCGAATCTCAGCGTTGGCGTAGCCGTCGCACCCGCGGAGCCCAGTCGAATCTCCCGCCACTCGACCGAGCCGTTGGACACGGCGTCGCGGACGCAGCGCTGTCTCGCGTTCAGTTTCGCGTTGCCGGTCTTGACCTCGACGAACACGATGCGCCGCAGCTGGCCTTCGTCCAAGCCATCGAAGACGACGAAGTCGACCGGCTTGCCGAGGAATTGTGCGTCTTTCGGATTGAAATCGAACTCGGGGAAGTACGTGGCGAATTGCTCGTAAATCTGACCGCGCGTGACGGCTTTGCTCTGACTCACGGCGTCGCGTCGGGTCTCGTCCGTGTATCGCGTCTTCACGGCGGCAACGTAAAGCAACGCGACGAGCAGACCGATGCCGATGCCGATCGCCAACGTTATCAGTGTGCTAAACATGATTCCTCGGGTTGGTCGACGGACGACTCCGGCGCTGGTTCAACCAGTAATACAACGGAAGGCTGAATCCCAAGCCTCCGAGGAAGGACAGTACAACGAACCAGGTCCACCTGACTGGCCCGATCGGACGCCGAGCGAAATACGTGCTGAGAACAATCAGCGCGAAGACGACGTCGAGGATGAACCCCAGGGCAAGCCTGTCCTGCAGGACCGGGCCCAGCCCGTGAAACTCGAAGAGAAGCCAGTACACGAAAAAGCCGTTCGGTACGACGAATCCGAGCAGGGCGACGCCGAGTAGCCACATGGTCGAGTGAGCTGGAGGAAGCGGCAGCAAGGCCAGTGCAACAACCGGGATTGTGCAACGAGTGGCCAGCTCGACGTCGTCGAGCCTCACGACACGTAAATGATTTCCCCTTCGTCGTCGATCCCCAATTCCTGTTCCAACCCGCACACGCCGCATATCGCCACCACATGCCAAGCTTCCTTGAACGTCTTGCGATGCGATGCGCTGGCCGGCCTGACCGACATCTTCTTGTAACTGTATTCCTGACAATGCTCGCACGCATGAGAGCGTGCGATGCGTTCGGCGCGCTCGCGAGTGATCTTGGCCAAGCTCAGCTCTCCGCCTTGCTCGGATCGGCAGCGTCGGGCGGAGATGCCAGCGACTTGAACGCCGGTCGCGGCGTGGGTGGCTGATACGTCGGCTGATTCTCGCCACCGGCGGCGGCGCCTTGGCCGGCCGTCGTCCGCAGCAACTCGCGCATGCCGCCGAGCGCGCCCATGACACCCGTGGCCTCGGCGGGAAGGAAGATGGTCGTGCCCTTCCCCGCCGTGATCGCCGGCAATGCCTCGAGATACTTGAGGCCGAGCAGATACATCGCCGCCTGCCCCTCGGGCAACGACGCCGTGATGCGCTGAATCGCCTCCGCCTCGGCCTGCGCCATCGCGAGGCGCGCCGCCGCCAAACCCTCGGCGCGAAGGATCGCCGCTTCCTTCTCGCCTTCCGCCTTGCGGACCTGCGCCTCGCGCTGTCCTTCGGACTCGAGGATCGCCGCGCGCTTGCCGGCTTCGGCGTTCGTGACCGCGGCCCGACGCTCTCGCTCGGCGCGCATCACGAGCTCCATTGAATGCTGGATGTCGCGCGGCGGCTCGATCGCCTGGAGCTCGACACGCGTCACGTCCACGCCCCATCCGATCGACGCGTCCTCGATCACTTCGCGCATCCGCTTGTTGATCATGTCGCGGCTGCCGAGCGTCTGGTCGAGCTCCATCTCGCCGACGATGTTGCGGAGCGTGGTGCGGGTGAGCGTCTCGAGGGCGTACGGAAGATTCTGCACCGCGTACGTCGCCTTCTGCGGATCGGCCACGCGATAGTAGATGACCGCGTCGATGTCGATCGTGACGTTGTCCTTCGTGATCACGGGCTGGCTCGGGAAGTTGAGCACCTGTTCGCGTAAATCGATGCGGGCCGTCGAGCCGGACGTCACACGCTTGACCCCGCCGACATCGGACTCGAAGTAGCGAACGTTGAGCAACCGCGGCCGCTCGACGAACGGGATCAGCAGGTTCAGACCCGATCGGGCGACGCGGTGAAACCGGCCGAGCCGTTCGATCACCATGACCTCCGCCTGGCCGATGATCTTGACCGAGCTGACGATGACCGCGAGCGCGACGGCTGCGCCGCCGGCGAACCAAATGGCGAACATAGGCATGTGCCTCCTCAGCGACCCATGGCTCAAACCTCAGATGGATTCTACCCTGAGGCGGCGCGGGGCGGTATGTTCGCGGCGCCACGATAACGAGGCGCAGTCCCCAACCCCAGCCTCGGTCGAGCGAGACACTCTCGGAGACCTGTGCGTATGATCCGCCCCGCCACCCTTACCGTTTTCCTTACATCGATCGCCGTCGCAACCGTGTCCGGCCAGCGCTCGACGTCGACAACCGCTCAAACGAAGCTTGTCGCCGTGCGGCCGGCGACAGACACGTCGACCGCCACGTCGACCATCAAGCGCCTGCGTTGGCGCTCGGTAGGTCCGGCAAACAACGCCGGTCGCGTGTCGGTCGTGGCCGGAGTTCCCGGCAACCGCGACGTCTACTACGTGGCGGGCGCCAACGGCGGAATCATCAAGACCACCAATGGTGGCGTCACCTTCAGACCGATCTTCGACAAGCAGGACGTCGGCTCGATCGGCGCAATCGCCATCGCCCCAAGTGATCCGAACATCATCTATGTCGGCACGGGCGAAGAGAACCCACGCAACAACGCGTCGATCGGCGACGGCATGTACAAATCGATCGATGCAGGCCAGCATTGGACGCACATTGGTCTCGAGAAGAGCGACAAGATCGCGCGGCTCGTGATCGACGCGAAGAATCCGGACTTGGTCTACGCCTGCGCACTCGGACGCGAGTGGGGACCGAACGAAGAGCGCGGCGTCTTCAAGACCAC
>DASVYG010000169.1:0-2731 GCA_036392315.1 Gemmatimonadaceae bacterium | reverse complement strand
CCGTCGCACGCGCGGTGACCGCGCGCTCTGACGGCGTGCGTCCATGCGGTCTCACCGGGGCGGTAAACCAGATCGATGACCGCCGCAGTTGGCGCGATGAGCGCGGGATCGAGCGGATACGCGCTGTCGTGAAGGCCGATCGAGGTCGCATTGACGACAAGTTGCGCTCCGCCGATCACGCCCACGTCATCGACCGGTTGCGCGAAGGCGCCAAATCGTTCGCAGAGGAGGCGCGCGCGCTCGGGCGTCCGATTGAGTACGTGCGCCGAGCAGCCGGCCCAGGATTCGACGGCAGCGAGCACCGCCGCCGCCGCGCCGCCGGCACCGAGCAGACCGATCGCGCAATCGCGCGGGCGCTCTCCGAGCAACGCCAGCACCGCCGCGTCAAACCCGCCGACGTCGCTGTTGTCGCCGACGAGCCGATCGCGATCGTCGACCCAGAACACGTTGACCGCGCCGACACGGCGAGCGAGTGGCGTCAGGACATCGCATGCGTCGTGCATGCGCTCCTTGAACGGAATGGTGACGTTGCCCGCGGTGCGTTCTCGTCTCAGAATGTCGACGACTTCCTCGAAGGCGGCCGGGTCGACGTCGACCGCGTCATATCGTAGAGGAATTCCCGCCGCGACGAGCGCTGCATTCTGGAACCGCGGAGAGAGCGAGTGGCCGAGCGGATGGCCGAGCAAAACCAAGCGCTCGGGCCGGCGCGTCACGGTGCGCCCAAGCCGCGCTCCGCGGTAATGCGGTCGACCACACGCCGGATCTCGTCTTCGAGCTCGTCGGTGGTCGCGCGGTACACCTCGAGCTCGGCGCCGATGGGATCGCTGATCGGGTGCGACGCGGTGCCGTGCGACGCGTAGTCCGACAGCAAGTACGCGTGTCCGGTGCCGCCGAGCGCCTCGATGCGCTCGAGATGGTGTGGGCCCATTGCCAGAATGAGGTCGGCGTCTCGAACGAGGTCCCGCGTCAGCGTCTGTGAGCGGTGGCCGCTCAGATCCATGTTGCGTTCCATTCCGACGAGCAACGCTCCGTCGCTCGCCGGCGTTCCATCGTGCGCGCTCGTGCCGGCGCTCATCGCCTCCACGTCTTGCAGCCCGCGCTCGATCGCGAACTTTCGCGCGATCGCCTCAGCGAGCGGACTCCGGCACGTGTTGCCGGTGCAGACGAACAGGATCTTCATATCCTCAGGCGTCTCCGATCAGATTGGGAACGCTCTCCCGAAGCGTGCTGGCCGGAATGGCTCCCGGACGAATGACTCGCGGTCGTCGTCCCGTACAGTCGATGACGGTCGACGGTTGCGACGGCGTCAGCGTTCCGCCGTCGAGGACCATCAGCTCGCCACGGGCAACCACGTCGCTCCACTGTGAAAGAATCTCAGCCGCGGACGTAGCCGGCGGAACCCCCGGCCGGTTTGCGCTCGTCGACGTGATCGCCTCGCCGTTGGCGCGAATCAATCGCGCCACCGCGGGATGACTCGTCCAGCGCACGGCGATGCCACCCTCGGGGCCGCGCAGTCGCTCGGGAACGCGATGCTCGCCGCCGGACAACACGATGGTCAGCGGGCCGGGCCAGTGCCGCGCGACGAGATTCGCGGCGTAGCTCGGCAATCGCAGATCCAGCTTCTCGAGCATATCGGCGCCGGCGATCAGCAAGAGGAACGGCTTACCAGTCGGGCGGCTCTTGAGCTCGATGAGCGCGTCGACCGAATCTCGATCGATGCCTCCGCCGAACCCGTACACCGTCTCGGTCGGATAGGCGAGCACGCGACGCGCCTCGATGTGCGCCAACGCAGGTCGAATGGCCGATTCAACTTCTTCCGGCGACCAGAACGGGATCGAGAGCGTGTCGGTTCTCATTCAGAAAGCGTAAACATGGACTCGACGCGCGCAAAGTCCTCCTCGCCGGTAATCTTCATCGCGCGCTCGCTGCCGCGAACCACCGTGACGGGAATACCCAGTGCTTCGCAAAGCGCTGCGTCGTCGGTCGCCGTGATGCGTTGCGCCTTGGCCTCGCGATGCGCGCGAACGATGGCCTCGCGTGGGAAGCCCTGGGGCGTCTGCGCGCGCCACAATCGTTCGCGATCCACGGTGCGCACGATGCGGCCCGTCTCGTCCACTTCCTTGATCGTGTCGACGACCGGCAGCGCCGCGATTGTACACTGCCCCGCGCGGACCGACGCGATCACGCGGTCGATGGTCTCGTTACCGACGAGCGGGCGCGCGGCGTCGTGGATCAATACGATCTGTGCTTCGTCGGGAAGGTCGTCGAGACCATTCGCGACCGACTCGGTTCGCGTGCGACCGCCGGTGGTCACCATGAGGCGGTCGACGTCGCACTGAAAGATCCACGGCGGCGGATCGCCCGCGTACTCGCGGGGCAGCACCGCAACGACCGACACGACGTCCGAGCGCGCCATGAAGGTCTGCAGACTGTGAAGCAGCGCCGGTTTCCCGGCGACCCAGCGGAATTGCTTGAGCTCGGACTTCCCGTCCGCTCCCCTGCCGCCCGCGCGCGAGCTCGTTCCGCCGGCCACGATCACGACGCCGACGTCGCGCACCGCACTCATTGAAACACGCGACCGAGCAAATCCTGAATCGTGCGCACGCCGACCAACTCGACCTCTCGACTGGTGCGCTTCGGCATGCCGCGCTCGGCGAGATAAACACGACGCATGCCCATGTTCGCCGCCTCGGCGACGCGGCGGTCCGCCTGCGACACGACGCGTACCTCG
>DASVYG010000168.1:0-41225 GCA_036392315.1 Gemmatimonadaceae bacterium | reverse complement strand
CGCCGAAAAAGCTCCGCGGTCAGCGGTGACTGGGCCAACTGATGCTGGTAGCTGTCGTGTGCCGCGCTCTCGGTAACCCCGCCGGCCGACACGACGCGCAGCCAGGGCAGGTTAGTCGTTCGCACGACTTGATGCATGGCGTGGGTGCCGGCGAGATAGTCGGACAAGCCGATACGCGTGGCCGCCGCGTTCAAGCCCAAGCCGTACCGCACCGAGCCCTGCGGGTCGGCATCGATCAACAACGTTTTTCGTCCGCGGCGAGCGAGCGCGACCGCGAGATTGATGGCGGTCGTCGTCTTTCCGACGCCACCCTTTTGGCTGACGATCGCGAGGACTTTGCCCACGCTATTGCTCTGTTTCTTCGGATATCGCTTCGCGACTGCGAAGCGTTTGCAGCGTCGATTCCGCGTGACGCACCCAACGCTCGGCCTCGAGGCTCGACGGCGGCTTGGCGAGGAATGCCTCGAAGTGCTTCTCGGCGCCGGCGCGATCGCCCTTTTTCAGGAGCAGGAACGCCAGTCCGTAGTGCGCACCAGACAGGTGCGGCGCGAACTCGAGCGCACTCCGGTAGCAGCGAATGGCCTCTTCCGGACGATTCGTCTTGGTGAACGCGATCGCCATGTTTTGGAGAATCTTCGTGTCGTTCGGCCGGTCGCGCAGGGCGAGACGATATGACGTGAGCGCGGCGTCGTAGTCTCCCTGTCGCTCCAGTGCCATCGCCTCGCTCAGATAGTCCAGGCGTTGAGGCCGCGGGCTACCGCCGGACTTCCCGCCTAGCAGCCGACTCCACCAGGACATACGACTCGAAAGTGTTGGGGAGGGGAAGAGGAACGATGGACCGAGCCCCTTTTCGAGGCGGGCCGGAGGAACCACTGGGCTTGCGGCAAAGCTATTCGGTCAGCGCAAAGCGAGCAACGGCGTTTTCCGTCCATGATCACGATGGTGAGTCGTCTGGTTGCGATCGTGCTTCCACGCCCATCCTTGGGCGGATAGGTTACCTCCCATGTCGCCACGCCGAACGACGGTCGAGCAATCGAAGGGTGTTTTCGAGGTCGAGTGGCCGCTGTTCGGCGAGCTCTCGCGCGCTCTCGCGCTCAAGGTCGCCCGCGACTACGATCCGGAGGTCGTCGTCGGGATCGCTACAGCGGGAGTCGTGCCGGGCGCGGTCATCGCGGCGATTCTGGGGCGCGAGTTCCACTCCATGGTCGTGAGCCGCCGGTTCGGCGCCGAGACCGTTCGCGAGACGCCGGCTGTCCTCAGCGCTGCGCCGTCATCCGTGCGCGACCATCGGGTGCTGATCGTGGACGAGACTTGCGACACCGGTGACACGATCCGGCTAGCGGTGGCGGCTATGGTCAACGCCGGCGCGGCCGAAGTGCGCACCGCGGTGGCGTTTCAGACGGGATCGTACGCCCCGGATTTTCATGCGCTCGCCACCGAAAGCACGATCATCCTGCCGTGGGACCGCGAGGTCCTCATCGACGGCGAGCTGCTTCCCAATCCGGTCTACGCCGAGGCGCTCAAGGCTCGATAAGCATCCTTCCACGCTGAGATGCGGTGGAATTGGATGGCTCGGCTGATCACTCGAAGTCGGACGTCTGCCGTCCGACTTCGAGCCTCGGCCAAACGTGATTCGACGCGTCGAGGCTCAGTCTCGAAATCTCTGACCTGGTGGCGCCGCAATCCTCACCCTAACTCGCGGCTGCCACTTGCTCGTAGGAGACGCCGCGCGCCATCTCGTCATAGATGTGCTGGAGCATGTCGCTGCTGCCGACCAGGAACCGGCAGCGCGGGGCGCCCATCGACCGGCATTCGACTTCCATTGCCGCCAGCGGCTCACCCGCTAGTCGTCCGAAGAAATCGGCCAGCAATCCCGACGAGTAGTAGCAGCCCGGGAAGTCGAGCGGCGACGCGGGATCGCTCTCGGCCCAATCGGGCGAGTCGACCGTAGCCACGCCGTCCAGCGCGCCGACCTCGATCGAGCCCCAACCGGATTCGCGAAAGAACTCGGTTGCGCGCATGGAAAACTCCGCCGCGGCCAGGGCTTCCGGTGCCGCCAACCCGCGCGCGGCAAGCCAGCGGCTGAACGCGTCGTACGTGCCCTGGCCGCCGGCGTATCCGGCCTCTTGCAGCGGCGCCACCGCGCTCACGCCAACGTCGCGAAAGAGCGCCGAACGAAGCGCGATCAGTGATTCGCGCGTCAGCGCGACGAGGCCGTTTGTCGGCAGGTCGATCGATTGTGCCATCGAGAGGTTTCCTCGGGTTATCCGCGAATGCGGCGGAGCAGCTCGCCCTCATCGATCACGTCGACACCGAGCTGACGCGCCTTCTCCAATTTGCTGCCTGCCTCCACTCCCGCAACGACGAAGGACGTTTTCTTGGAGACGCTGCTCGAGACGCGCCCCCCGTTGGCCTCGACCAGCGCCGACGCCTGCTCGCGCGATAGCGTCGGCAGCGTCCCCGTAATGACGACTGTCGCGCCTTTCAGGGCACTGCCGGTATGCGTCTGGGGCTCGTCGAACCGCAACCCTCGGTCGCGCAGCCGGGCGACCAACTTTCGAGCTTTCTCATCTGAGAACCATGATACGAGCGACTCGGCGAGTGTCTCTCCCATGCCGTGGATGGCCAACACATCATCGATCGACGCCGTGGCAATGGCGTCCATCGTGCCGAAGTGCCTGGCGATCTGCTTGGCGGCGATCTCGCCGATGTTGGCGATGCCAAGCGCGAACAGGAGCTTGGACAAGGGCTGCGCCTTCGACGCCTGGATCGCCTCGACCAGCTGCCACGCGCTCTTCTCGGCGAACCGATCGAGCTCGACGAGCTGGGACGCCTGGAGGTCGTAGAGGTCCGCCGCGTCGTGCACGAGGCCGGCCTCGACGAGCTGCGTGATGCGCGCGTACGAGAGTCCACGAATGTCCATCGCGCCGCGTGACGCGAAATGCACGAGGCTCTCGAGCTGCCGCCCCGGACACTCGAAGTTGGGGCAGTAGAGCATCCCCAGCTCCGCACCCGTCACGAGCTTCGTCTTGCACGACGGGCAATGGGTCGGCGGAACATACGGGTCCAGCGGATTCTTCGGATCGCGCTTGTCGGGCACGGGCCCGATGATCTGCGGGATCACTTCGCCGGCTCGTTTCACCTGCACCACGTCTCCGACGCGTAGATCTTTTCGCGCGACGAGATCGAAGTTGTGCAGCGTTGCGAGCTTCACTTGCGCGCCGCCGATCTCCACGGGATCGAGCACGGCGTACGGGTTGATCGTCCCCGTGCGGCCCACGTTAACCTCGATGGCGCGGAGCGTCGTCTCGGCGATGTCGGGGGCGAACTTTCTCGCGATCGCATAGCGCGGCTCCCGTCCGCCCACCACGCCGAGCTCTGGCCAGAGGCCGAGCGCGTTGACCTTGACCACGCCGCCGTCGATCGCGAAGTCGAGCGAGCCGCGGACCTTGTGCTCGATGTCGCTCGCCCAGTCGTACACCTCGGTGAGCCCAACGCAACAGCGCCGGTGTGGCGCCACCGGGATTCCCCACGACTCGAGCAGATCGAGCAACTCGTTCTGCGTCGGCACGGAAAGGCTGTCACCATCAGGGACGGCGATTGCGTAGCCGTAGAAGCTGAGCGGTCGCGATTGCGTGATCCTGGGATCGAGCTGACGAAGCGCGCCGGCGGCCGCATTGCGCGGGTTGGCGAACACCGGCTCGCCCGCGGCGATGCGCTCTTCGTTCATGCGCTCGAAGCCACTGAACGGCATGTAGACTTCGCCACGAATCTCCATCATGAATGGATGATCCGACCCGCGCAGGCGAAGCGGAATCGAGCGAATCGTGCGCAAGTTGGCCGTCACGCTCTCGCCGATGATTCCGTTGCCGCGGGTTGCGCCTTCGACGAGCACGCCCTCGCGATACGTGAGACTCACAGCCGCGCCGTCGATCTTGAGCTCGCAGTTGTAGCCCGAGCGGCGAACGTCGTCGCCCGCCATGCGCACGAGACGCTCCTGCCACGCTTGCAGCTCGTCGTCGTTGAACGCGTTCGCCAGCGACAACATCGGGATGAGATGCGTGTGTTTGACGAGCTGGCTCGCCGGCTCGGCGCCCACGCGTTGTGTGGGCGAGTCGGCCGTGCGGAGCGTCGGATGCTCTTCTTCGAGGCGGAGTAGTTCTCGATACAACTTGTCGTACTGGGCGTCGGAGATCGACGGCCGGTCGAGCACGTGGTACTCGTACGACGCCTGATCCAGCTGTTCGCGCAGCGCCTTGGCACGCGCCGAGAGAGCGGCGTCCGTCACAACCAGGGTTGAGGGTTGAGGGTTGAGGGTTGAGGGAAGGTTAGCGGCGCTGCGCGCCGCTCGACTGCGTGTAATGGTTTCGTGGCAAGGGAGGTGGATACACAAGTGGCGCGCACCGCGCGCCACCAACCTTCCCTCGACCCGCGACCCTCGACCCTCGACCCTAGGTGCATCATCCTTTGCTTTCCTCGTCGATCACTTGCATTGCGACGGTAACGAGGCGATCGAGCTCTTCGTCCGACGCTTTCGGCAGCAGCGTCTCGGCCCAGACGTGATCGTCCGATTTCGCGTAGCGCTGCAGCAAGCGTCGCAGGAAGCCGATGAGCGCAATCCGTTGCAGCTCGGCGCGCCGCTGCCCCTGGGTCGCCTCCTGCTGGCCGCGCAACAACGCCTCGAAACGATGAGCGTTGCGGAGCGCCTTGGCCGTGAGCGACGCCACGACCTGACAGAATCGAATGTCGGCGTCCGAAAACGGTTGCGCGTCGCGGTCGGTGCGCAGGAAAATCGCGCCGATCACCGTGCCTTGCCACTGAATCGGCACGACGACGATCGACCGCACGTTGCGCATGTCCAGCGTCGCCTTGATCGCGTGCAGCGACGGATCGGAGACCGCATCCGGGATGAACACCGTCTCGCCGGAATCGAGCGCGCGCTTGAGCTCCGGGTACCGATCGATGTCGACGACCAGGTTTCGAATCGTCGGATCCTCGTAGCTCGCGACGAGCCGCACCTCGTTGTGCTGGCCCGACAGGAAGATCGCGCAGCGGTCGAGCCCGAAGGCGTCGCCGAGCTTCCGCGCGATTGCGTGCAAAATGTCGATGAAATGAAGGGACGACGAGATTTCCTGCAGGATGTCGACGATCGCGACCAGATGATCGCGCTCCCCCTGGAGCTCGGCTACGCGGGCCCGGAGTCGTGCGACGTCGTCATCTCTCCCACCGGATTCCTTCATCGGCAACGCGGGGCGCTGTGATAACGTCTCGTGGTCGGTCGTCTGGTCCATCGTCTGCCGCAACATGCTCGTTGAACTCGTCGCTGTCGAAGCGAATGACCCGGTTTCGGCCGGTCTCCTTCGCCACGTACAATGCGTCATCGGCGGCGCGCACGAGCACATCGCAGTTGCCGATGCGCGGGTGCGGCCATGCGGAGACGCCGAAGCTCGCCGTGCGGCAGATCTGCGTCCCGTCGAACGTGAATGTATGTCCTTCGACTTCTTTGCGC
Organism: Gemmatimonadaceae bacterium; assembly: GCA_036392315.1. Lineage (GTDB taxonomy): Bacteria > Gemmatimonadota > Gemmatimonadetes > Gemmatimonadales > Gemmatimonadaceae > JAQBQB01. The sequence continues at coordinate 35,716 of DASVYG010000168.1, read as the reverse complement.
ACCCGTTCGGCGAACGTCACGGCGGCGTCGAGCACGGTGCCCGGCAGCAGCAACATGAACTCCTCGCCGCCATACCGCCCCACGCGGTCGATCTCTCGTACTTCGTGGCGCAGGATGCGCGCGAACTGCTTGAGGACCGCGTCCCCCGCCTGATGGCCGTAGGTATCGTTCACGCTCTTGAACCGGTCCAGATCGCACATCACGCACGCGAACGGCTCGTTCAATCGTCGCGCGTGCTCGAACATCTCGTCGATGCGCTCCTCCAGGTACCGCCTGTTATCGAGCCCTGTGAGGGCATCGGTCTGGGACATGTGCCGAAGCCGCTCGTTGGCCTCGAGCAGTTGCCGTTCCCGCTCCTCGAGCGCGTCCTGGAGCCGCTTGATGCGCAGCATGGAGTTGACGCGCGCCTTGAGCTCGGCGAAGTCGATGGGCTTCGTGATGTAATCATCAGCTCCGGCCTCGAGTCCCTCGACCTTGTTCTCGGTCGCGTCGAGGGCCGTTTGCATGATGATCGGAATGAAGGGAAGCGAACGGTTCCCCTTCACGCGCCGCGCGACCTCGATGCCGTCGATCTTCGGCATCATCACGTCGAGGAGAATCAGATCGGGCGGCGAATCCTGGATTCGCTGCAACGCCTCCTCTCCGTCCCCCGCGCTGTCGGTCGTGAACCCCCAGGCGTCGAGACGCGCCCGAAGCAACTCGATATTGTCTTCGTGATCGTCGACGATCAGAATGCGCGGGGTATCGCTCTCACGCCGGGTTTCCATCGCCTTTCCCGAGGAAACGCTGAACTTCCGCGACGACCGCCCTCGGTTCACATGGCTTGGCGAGATATCCGTCGCACCCGACTTCCATGGCCTTTTCCCGATCCGACGCGAGCGCGTGGGCCGTCAATGCGATGATCGGGATTCCGCGCGTTTGGGGATCATGCTTCAACACTTGGGTTGCTTCCCATCCGTCGATGACCGGAATCGAAATATCCATCAAAATGAGATCCGGGCGCTCGGAGCGGGCCTTCGCGATCCCTTCCTCCCCGTTCAGCGCCTCCGTCACCACGTAGCCGAAATGCCGGAGGATCGTGGAATAGACGATGCGGTTGTCCTCGTTGTCTTCGACAAGAAGTACCGTTTTGCCAGTCTTACCATTATCGGTCATGCGTGTCCTCACACCGTCGATAGTGGACGAACCGCCGTCCGCGTCGGGCGCTGAGACGGGTGATGATGGACTGCATACAGTGCGTCACAATCCAAAGGATCGAACGGGACCAGCCTGGCCGACCCTAGATCGACGTTACGAACGTTGTATTTCACGAGCTTAGCCGCAAGTTCCTTACCACGGACCAACGGAGAATAATCTGATGTCCTACGCCGGACCCGCGCCGCGCGCACGCCAAACGCCCAACATCGAGCCCGCCGAATCACCCGAAATGTCGAGACGAAGCGGCTTTAGGACAATGACACCCCTCCGCTCACCGCCACACTTCAGCGGCCGGCGAGACACCCTCGCGGCGTTCGCCGCGGGTATCGCGATTGGACTCACAATTGGAGCCGGAACAGCCCTCTTGTTTGCGCCCCAGGCTGGCAGCGATACACGCCGAGCCATCGTTCGCAAGAGCCGCCGACTAGGACGCCGCGGCCACGATGCCTGGGACGACCTCCGCGAGGAGCTGTCACACGCCGCGCGCCGAGGCCGCCAGGCATTCAGACGTCGTCGGCGTCGCTCGCAGGAAGCCGCGGACTGAGGTCAGCGTAAGGCTTTCAACCGCCGCGCGGCGTCTTGCTTGTAGTTCGGATCGTTGAAGTCGGTGACCCGCGCGCGCGCAATCCATTCGTACTGTTCGATCGCCTTCGCCTTCTCACCGCGGTCCTCGTACACCTCCGCCAAGTCCAAGCGGTGCGTGATGCGATCGGGATCGAGCGCAACCGCGCGCTCGAGATATGTCTGCGCGTTGTCCCAGCTCGCCTCGCTGAACACCCCACCGCCGAGCAGCTTCCTGGCGATCAATCGAGTCAGACCGTTGAGACGCATCACCTCGGCGTTCCAAACACCCATCACATGCAGTGCGCCGGAGTGTTTCGGATCGAGTCGCAGCGCCTCGAGTGCCTGGGCGCGCACCTCGCCGGCGAACTTGACTCGATCGCGCGCGCCCATCGTCAACGCATTTCGACCCAGGGCGAGCGCCAACTGAAAGTGCGCCTCCGCGCTGCCCGGATTTGCCGCGACGGCGCGCCGCGCGTACTGTTCTGCGCTTCGATATAGCGCGGTCTGCTGATCAGCGTTCGGGTTGAACTCGCCCAGGTCGACGGCGTCGTAGGCCGCCTTGGTCAGCGCGTCAGAGTTATTGGGGTCGAGGGCAAGCGCGGCTTCGTAGTGCTTGAGCGCACCGGCCGGGTTGAGCGCCGCATGATCGCGGTCGCCCAGCGCAATGTGCTCGGCGGCGGATTGCCCGTGCGCGGCTCGAGCGACCGATAGCACTGTCGCAATTACGGCGATGACGAGTCTCATGCCAAACAATACCCCAAACGGCGCTCAATGCTCGCTCATCGTTTGATCGAACGGAAACGGGACGGCGGCCGCATCGAACCGGGCGAATGGCGCGCGCTGGCGCTGGCCTACGCGAAGGGCCACGTGCCCGACTACCAGATGGCGGCGCTCCTCATGGCATGCTTTCTCCGTGGGCTCGACCGCACGGAGACGGCGGCGCTGACCGACGCCATGCTCCAGAGCGGCGACCGTCTCGATCTCGCGCACATCGGCAAGGCCCGGATCGACAAACATTCCACCGGCGGGGTGGGCGACAAAGTCTCGCTCGTGCTCGCGCCGCTCGTCGCGTCGCTCGGCGTCGCCGTGCCCATGATGTCGGGCCGCTCGCTCGGTCATACCGGCGGCACACTCGACAAGCTCGAATCGATCCCCGGATTCCGCACCGACCTGACGCTCGCCGAGGCGAGGTCGCAGATCGAGACGCTCGGCTGTGCGATGATCGGGCAGTCGCCGGAGATCGCGCCCGCCGACAAGAAGATGTACGCGCTGCGCGACGCCACGGCGACCGTCGAATCGATTCCGCTGATCGCTGCCAGCATCATGAGCAAGAAGCTCGCGGAGGACCTCACCGGGCTCGTGCTCGACATGAAACGCGGAAGCGGCGCGTTCATCCCGGAGCTCGACCGCGTGCTGGAGTTGGCCGACGTGATGATCAAGCTCGCCGACGACCACGGATGTCCGTGCGTCGCGCTCATCACGGCGATGGACCGCCCGCTCGGACGCGCCTGCGGCAACGCGCTCGAGGTCGAAGAAGCCGTGGCCGCGCTCAAGGGCGAAGGACCGCCAGACCTCATGGCGGTCACGTACGCGCTGGGCGCCGAGATGCTCATGCTGGCGGGTGTCGCGCCGGACGTCGACGGCGCGCGCCGTGAGATGGAAAAGGCGATCGGCACGGGCCGCGCCGCGGAGTGTTTTCAAAGAATCATCGAGGCGCAGGGAGGGAACCCTGGCGTCGTGGACGACCCGGCCGTGCTGCCACAGGCCGCCGAGTGCGAGCTGTTCGCCGCGCCGCGCCGCGGCTTCATCGCGCGGATCGAGCCGAAGCGGATCGGACGGGCGATCATCGAGCTGGGCGGCGGCCGCACGCGGGTCGAAGACGTCACCGATCCGGCGGTCGGCTTCGTCATCACGGCGCGCCCGGGCGACTGGGTGGAGGCCGGCGAGCCACTCGCCACCATCTTTGCGCGCGATCGCTCCGGCATCGCGACGGGCCGGACCGCGTTGCGCTCGGCCATAATGATCGCCGACGAGGCCGAGCCCCCGCTTCCGCTGATCTCTCACCGCGCCACTCTGGCCGGAGCAACGCTGTACTCGAGCGAATAGGCCGCCGTGCGGTTGCCTTCGCCTGACGCGTCAGAGAACTTTCGATTTCAAACAGCCGTCACGAGGTAGAGATGTCACCGAAAATCGCTCGGCTCGCCGGCCTGGGCGCGCTCGCCGCGTCCGTCGGGTTCTTCGCCCTGTTCGCGTTCATCGCCTACCTGAGCCGTCACACGGCCACGGGCGGGATGCTGCCCGCGATGTCGGCGGTCTCTTGGATATCGATCGGTCTCGTGGTGCTGGCGCTGATCGCGGTGCACGTCGCGATCGGCAGGCAGTTGTTGTACATCGGACGCGGCGGCGGACCGCGACAGGTCTAGCCCGGCGTGACCGGTTTGCCGTCGCGGCTGGAGCCTGAGACAGAGCACGCCGGGCCACAGTCACCGGTGGCGGCAAAGTTTGGACGAGCCGTCCTGCTTCGCTGTCCGCGATGCGGCGGCGGCCATATCCTGCGGAGTTGGCTCAAGCTCCGGGATCATTGCCAGCACTGCGGGCTCGCGCTCGAGCGAGGTGAGCTCTCCGACTTCTGGATCGGAGCGTACGTGTTCAACCTCGTTGCCGGGGAAGTGCTGGCGATTGGTATTCCGATTGCCTGGATGATCTATAGTGCGCCGCACCAGCCGTGGACGTTGATCGAGGTTGTGGCCGTGGTGCTGTGCGTGGCATTACCGTTCTTGTTCTTTCCGTTTTCTCGCACGTTGTGGCTGGCGTGGGACTTGAGCTTTCGGCCCGTCGAGCCTGGCGACGCGAGCGGTGGTACCTGATCGAGTTCGCGATGCAGTGAGGATGTTGGTATGGTCCGACTTCGAATGATCGTGCTGACGGCCGTGATCGCGGCGGCCGGATGCACTCGCATTAGCCCGCCGACGAGCCGCTCACCCGCCTCCGTGCCTACGACTATCACGCCGCCGTTCACGCGCGCCAATCCCTTCTCGCAGCCGAGCGATCTGCTGTTCGGCGCGCCGCACTTCGATCGCATTCACAACGAGGACTACGCTCCGGCAATCGAGGAGGGGATGCGCCAGCATCTCGAAGAGGTCGACGCAATCGCCAACCAAACAGCGGCGCCGACGTTCGAGAATACCATCGTGGCGCTCGAGCGCTCGGGCGCTCTGCTCACGCGCGTTCTCAAGACGTTCGGCGGCGTGACCTCCGCGAATACAAACGACACGCTGCAAGCCGTCCAGACCGAGGAATCGCCGAAGCTCGCCGCCCACAGCGACGCGATCTTTCTCAACGACAAGTTGTTCCAGCGGGTGCGCGCGATCTACGACCATCGCGTTCAACTGGGATTGACGCCCGAGCAAAAACACCTCGTCGAGCGATACGAGCTCGAATTCGTCCGCGCCGGGGCCAAGCTGTCCGAAGCCGACAAGACTCGACTGCGCGCGCTGAACCAAGAAGAGTCGAAGCTCACGAACGAGTTTCAGAACCGTCTGCTCGCGGCGACCAAGGCCGCCGCACTCGTGTTCGACGATCGCGCCGACCTCGACGGGCTGAGCGAGGCCGACATCGCCGCCGCGGCCGAGGCGGCGACGGAGCGCAAGCTGCCGGGCAAATGGGTGCTGCGTCTCCAGAACACGACGCAGCAACCGGCGCAGGAATCGCTGCGCCGGCGCGCGGTTCGGCAACGTTTGTTCGAAGCGTCGATCCACCGCGCCGACCGCGGCGACAGCGTCGACACTCGAAGCGCCATCCAACGAATCGCACAGTTGCGGGCGGAGCGCGCCAAGCTGCTCGGCTATCCGACGGCCTCGGCGTACGTGCTGGACGATCAGATGGCAAAAACTCCCGATGCTGCGATCAAGCTGCTGACCGAGATCGGTACGCCGGCGGTCGCCAAAGCGCATTCCGAGAGCGCCAAGATTCGCGCGCTGCTCGACCGCGATATACCCGGCGCCGGCGTGGAGCCGTGGGATTGGCAATACTACTCCGGCCAAGTGCGAAATGCCGAGTACGATCTCGATGAATCGCAGATCAAACCATACTTCGAGCTCGATCGCGTGTTGCGGGATGGCGTATTCTTCGCCGCGAATCAACTGTACGGACTGACGTTCAAGGAACGCAAAGACATCCCGGTATATCAACCCGACGTTCGCGTGTTCGAGGTGTTCGATGCCGACGGGAGCCCGCTTGCGCTCTTCTACGCCGACTACTTCAAACGCGACAACAAGAGCGGCGGCGCGTGGATGGACAGCTTCGTCGACCAGTCGGGGCTGCTCGGCACGAAGCCCGTGGTCTACAACGTGGCGAACTTCACCAAGCCGGCGGCTGGGCAGGCCGCGCTGCTCAGCTTCGATGACGTGACGACGATGTTTCACGAGTTCGGCCACGCGCTCCACGGGATGTTCTCGCACGTGGAGTATCCGATGCTGACGGGAACCAACGTGCCGCGCGACTTCGTCGAGTTTCCTTCGCAGTTCAACGAACATTGGGCGCTCGATCCGGTCGTGTTCGCCCATTACGCGAAGCACTACAAGACCGGGGCGCCGATGCCGCAGCCGCTGGTCGACAAAATCAAGAAGTCCCGAACGTTCAACCAGGGCTTCGCCCTCACCGAATACATCTCGGCCGCGCTGCTCGACATGGCGTGGCATACGTTGCCCCCCGGCGCGCCGGCTCAGGACGTCAACGCGTTCGAGACGGCTGCCCTCGCGCGCTACCACGTCAACGTCCACGAGGTGCCGCCGCGCTATCGAACCACGTATTTCGCCCATATCTGGAACGGTGGCTACGCGGCGGGCTATTACGCGTATCTTTGGGCCGAGGTGCTCGACCACGACGCGTACGCGTGGTTCGTCGAGCACGGCGGTCTCACGCGGGCGAACGGCCAACGATTCCGCGACCTGGTCTTGTCGCGCGGTGGCAGCGAAGATGCGGCGACGCTGTACCGCGCCTTCCGCGGTCGTGACCCGAGCGTGGAGCCGTTGCTGATCCAACGCGGACTCAAACCCGAACCGGGTGGTCAATGAGCGTTCTCGTATGAAGGGCCGATCGTCGGTCGGCGTCCTGGTCGCGCTGCTCGTGATGGGCGTGACGGCGTTCTATGCGGCGCGGAATCCGGAACGCCAAGATCTGAACGACGCGGCACGAAAGGGCGCGTCCGGACAGTTCGTCCGATTGTCCGAGGGGGTCACCCACTACGAGCTGTCTGGACCGGACTCGGGTCGCGTCATCGTGCTCGTCCACGGCTTCTCCGTTCCGTACTACATCTGGGACTCGACTGCGGCCGCGCTATCCTCAGCAGGGCGCCGAGTGCTTCGCTACGATCAATTCGGACGCGGGCTCTCCGACCGGCCACACGTCGAGTACACCGCGGATGTCTACGACCGACAGCTCGGTGAGTTGCTCGACTCGCTCCACATCAATGGCCCGGTCGACGTCGCGGGCGTTTCGATGGGTGGCTGGGTGACCGCCACGTTCACCGGGCGACACCCCAAGCGCGTTCGCTCCCTCATTCTCGTCGATCCGGTCGCCGACACGGGCTCTCGATCGCTCGGCGTGTACGGGTGGCCGGTCGTCGGGCCGTACCTCTGGCAGACGCTGGTGGCCCCGACGACGGCGGACAACCAAGCGTCCGATTTCTTGCACCCCGATCGCTTTCCCGATTGGGCCGAACGGTATCGACCGCAGACGCGCCTTCGCGGCTTCGGCCATGCGTTGCTCTCCACGCGCCGCGTGGAGGCTGGGCTGCGTATGGACTCGGTGTATCGAGTCGTTGCGCAGACGCGGACTCCGGTGATGCTGCTCTGGGGCACGTCCGACAAGACGGTTCCGTTCGCGCGCAACGAGCTTGTCCGAAAGGCGCTCCCCGCAGCGGAATTCCATCCGATCGACGACGCTGCGCATCTGCCGATTCTCGAACGCGCGGCGCTCACCGATTCGCTGTTCCTCAGCTTTCTCGCGCGACAAGCTCCCTGATCCGAACCAACGCCTGGGCGGAGCCGACGATGACACAGACCGAACACGCAGCCCGACCGTACGGCATCGCGCCGTCCGGTTTTCGTCTACCCGACGCCACGCACCTCGGCCGCGTGCGGCTTCAGATCGCCGACCTCGATCGATCGATTGCGTATTACGAAACGGTGATCGGCCTCCGCATTCTCGAGCGCGGACGCGAGTTCGCGACGCTCGGTCCCCAAGGCAGTGACGCGGCGCTCGTCGAGCTTCGGTCCAAACCTGGCGTTCGCGCGGTGGCTCGTCGTGGGCAGATCGGCTTGTACCACTTCGCCATTCTTCTGCCAGACCGGGCGTCGCTCGGCCGGCTGATCTCACATCTCTCGGCGCTTGGTGTTTATGCGGGGATGTCGGATCATTTCGTCAGCGAAGCCATCTACCTGCAGGATCCCGACGGATTGGGCATCGAGGTGTACGCCGACCGGCCGCGCAGCGAATGGCGTTCCGCCGATCGACAACTGGCGATGACGACCAACCCGCTCGATGTAGCGGACGTCGTGCGCGCCGGAGGCGGCGTGCCATGGAGCGGCGCGCCCGCCGGCACGGTGATCGGTCATGTGCATCTCTACGTCCGCGACCTCGACGAGGCATCAGCGTTCTATCATGAGGCGCTCGGTCTCGACAAGGTCGTGTGGGGCTACCCAGGTGCGCTCTTCATGTCGGCCGGCGGCTACCACCATCATCTCGGCACGAATACTTGGGCCGCCGGCGCGCCCCTTCCGACTGATGACGACGCGCAGCTCATCGAGTGGGAAATCGTCGTTCCCGATGCTGAGAGCACCGCGCGCGCCGCGGACAGTCTAGCGAGTCATGGCGCCGAAGTGCGGCGCGAAGGAGACGACGTCGTCGCGCGCGATCCTTGGGGCACGCAGCTGCGCATCGTCGCCCGAGCGCCGTGACTTGATGGACCTGCGCGACCAGCTTCAGGCCTCGCTCGGTACCTCGTACACGCTCGATCGGGAGCTCGGCGGCGGCGGAATGTCGCGGGTGTTCGTCGCCGAAGAGCGCGCGCTCGGCCGGAGAGTCGTGGTGAAAGTCCTGTCGCCCGAGCTCGCGGCCGGCGTGTCGGGCGAACGGTTCACGCGCGAGATTCGGCTCGCGGCGCGTCTCCAGCAGGCGAACATCGTTCCGTTGTTGGCGGCGGGGGAGACGCTCGGCCTGCCGTACTACACGATGCCGTTCGTCGAGGGGCAATCGCTCCGGCACCGACTGGCCGCCGGCGGTCCATTAGCGATCTCTGAAGCAGTTAATGTCCTGCGCGACGTCGCGCGCGCGCTCGCGTACGCGCACGACCAGGGCGTTGTTCATCGCGACATCAAACCGGAGAACGTCCTTCTCTCGGGCGATGCCGCGGTCGTCACGGATTTCGGCATCGCGAAGGCGATCTCGGCTTCGCGCACGACTGGGTCGAGCCCGACGCTCACATCCGTAGGTACCGCGATCGGAACGCCGGCGTACATCGCTCCCGAACAAGCGCTCGGTGATGGCGCCACCGATCACCGCGCCGACATCTATTCGCTCGGCTGCCTGGCGTACGAGATGCTGGCGGGAAGCCCGCCGTTTCGTGGCCGCACCGCGCAGCAGATGCTCGCGGCCCACATCCACGAGACGCCGCCGCCGGTGGAGTCCCTGCGGGCCGACACGCCGGGACAGCTGGCCGCGCTCGTGTCTCGATGCTTGAGTAAGGATCCAGCGGCGCGCCCGCAGAGCGCGCGCGAGATTCTTCAGGCGTTGGATTCGATCGCGACGCCGGTAGCTACGAGCGTGCCGCCGTCGTCGCGGAATGCTCACAACGGATTGCGCGCTGCGAAGATCACGCTGGCCGCCGCCGCCCTCGCCGCAGTCATCCTGATCGCCGTGACGGTGAACGCTCGGCGGCGCGCCGCGAACCTCGAGGCGACGCGCACGTTGGCCGTCATGCCATTCGTCAACGTCGGAGCGGACACGACACAGGAATACTTCGCCGACGGTGTTGCCATCGACCTCACGAATGCGCTGAGCAAAGTGCCTGGTCTTCGCGTGACGTCGCGCAGTCTCGCGTTCAGTTACAAGGGCAAACCCATCGACGTGAGGACCATAGGAAAGGAACTGCAGGTCGGATCGGTGCTCGAGGGCACGGTGCAACGGCCCAATGGACGCGTGCGCGTGACGACCCAGCTCACGCGCACGGCAGATGGTTTCGCGCTATGGAGCAACAGCTACGAGCGCGACGCGAAAGACTTGTTCGCCGTCCAAGACGACATCACGAAAGCCATCGCCGCCGAGCTTCAACGGACGCTCGCCGGGCCGCCGACCGGATCGCCGAATCGCCCCGTCGTCGCGGGAACGTCGAACCTCGACGCGTACGATCTATATCTCCGTGGCGTCTACTTGCTGGACCATCGTGGGCCGGGAGTGGCGAAGGCTGTCGAATATTTTCGCGGTGCGATCGCGAAGGACACTGACTTCGCACGCGCCTACGGGACGCTGAGCGAAGCGCTCGAGCTGATGCCGTACTTTTCCGAAACACCGGCGCAGTCCATCGAAGCGCCGGCCGTCGCGGCCGCTGAGCGAGCACTCGCGCTCGATTCGACGGTGGTCGACGCCCACATCGGGCTTGGGTTGGCGCGCGACCACGCCTTCCGCTGGCAGGAGGCGGAGGCGGAGTATCGCCGCGCATTGTCGCTCGACTCCAATTCGGCGGTGGCGCACCTGCAGTTCGGGCGCCATCTCATGCACCGCGCGCTCATTCCCGACGCGATGGTGCAATTTCGGCGAGCCACCCAGCTCGATCCGGTTTCGGGGACCGCATTCGTCTGGCTCGCGCACTGTTATTCACTTTCTGGAATGCACGATTCGGCGCTCGCCATCGGCCGGCATGCCCGCGCGCTCGACCCGGGTCTACTGTTGGGCCGGACGATCGGTGCGATTGACGCGATTGCCGCGGGGGACCGCGACGGTGCGCACGCGTTGGTTACGGGACTCGAAGGGTCCTCCGCACCTTGGAAGGGGCAAGCCGCGTTCTCTCTCGCAATGTCCGGCGACACGAACGCTGCGCAGGCCATCGTTCGAGATCTCCAACGCCTGCCGCGCGACACGTGGTTGCTCCACACGGCATTCGCCTACGCGTACCTCGGTCTCCGCGACACGAGTCACGCGCTGACGGAGCTCGATGCCGCGCTGCGGGCGCGCGAAATCACGCCGAAGTGGAACACGCTCGCTGACTACGTCTACGATCCGGTGCGTGCCAGCGCCCGATTCGCTGCCGTCGTCCGAGGTTTCGGACTCGATGAAGCGCGACTCACGTCGCCGACCGGAGGCCGGCCGGCGCAGTGAGCGCGGACGTCACTACCGGCCGATGGAATCCGCGGCGCGCGCTCACTCGGGCACCGGCAACCCGCTCGGCACGGATGATGGAATGACGCTGCTCATGTCACGCGCCGACGGATCGGTGAGAGACTCGAGGAATGCCACCAATGTCTTGAGCTCGTCCTCGCTGAGCCCGAGCGGTTGCTGGAGCCTCGAGTCGAGCGACGCGAGCAGCGCCTTGATCGTGGCCGCGTCGCCGTGATAGGTCGCTCGCAGCGACGGATCGAGCTGCGTGACGTCGTAGGCTTTCACCGCCGAGTCGACGTTGTTGTAGTGATGGACGACGGCCTCCAACGTGGCGTACGCGCCATCGTGCATGTACGGCCCAGTCAGCTCGACGTTGCGTAGCGGAGGAATGCGAAAGAAAAAGCGCGGGAACAGTGGCTGGCCGCCGATGCTCGGATCCCCTCGTCCGGCGTCGAGCGGCGCCGAGACCCCGGTGCCCGGACCGAGCTGCGGAACGGCGATGCTGGCGAACGACTCACCCCCGAGCCGTGGACCGTTGTGACACTGCGAGCAGCGCGCCTTGCCGAAGAAAAGCAGGGCGCCTCGCTTGGCGTCGACCGAGAGCGCGTTGTCGTCGCGTGCGAGATAACGATCGAACGCCGAGTTGACCTTGGTGAACACCTGCATCTCGAACGCGGCGATCGCGTTGGCGGCGTGCTGGAAGCCGAGCTGGCTCGCGGGCACCGACGGATATGCGGCGGCGAACTTCTGCACGTACGCCGGCACCGAGAGGACGCGCTTCATGATCGCGTTCCAGATGTCGGTGAATTGAGAGTCGGCGGGCTGCGCGAGCTCGTTCAGGTTTCCGAACACGTCGCGATCGCCGACGTTGCCGCGCATCTCCACACGATTCGTCACCGGGATCATTGCTTGCGCGGCGAGCACGGTCGTGAGACCGGTCGGGAGTGCGGATCCCGCGGGCGTGGCGAACCGCGAGCCAACACCACCGGTTTCCGATACGCGTCCGTCCCAGAACAGATAGAACGGCTGCAGGCCCGCGCTCAGGAGCGAGGGCGCGTTGCGTGGGGTGAATTGTCGGCCGGGCCCCAGTGCGCGCGTCGCACCGACTTGCACGGCACCCGTGCCGACGGCCAGCGAAAGCCCGTCACCTGTGTGCGCCAGCGGACTGTGGCAACTCGCGCACGCCACGTCGCGATTTCCGCTCAGGATCTTGTCGAAGAAGAGCGAGCGGCCGAGATCCACCGACGCCGGATCCTGCGTGTTGACGGGAAGAATCGGCACGACGCCCCAGCCGTTCATCGCCTGACGCACCTGCGCGTCGAGTGATGGGGTCGCTGTCACGGTCGACGTCGAGCCGTCGGAGCATGCGGCGATCGAGAGCGCGACCAAGAACGCGACAGCGCGCATCGCTAGACCGCCGACTGATGACGCGCGAGATGACGTACGATGCAAGGTCATGATCGCAGCTCTCAGCGAATGGGAAGCGAGATGGAGATCTGGTGCGTCGTCACGGCGACGCCGGTCAGCGTGAGCGCGCCGTTCGGCGCCGCAATGACGTTCGGCCCGCTCGTCTCGGCCGCCGCGAACACTCGGACGTCGTTCGGCACGATTCCGGGACGCCCGGTGCCCGTGGTCATGCGTCCCGTGTATCGCATTTCGAGATCGCTAAAATGCAGGCTCAGCCCCCACGTCTTCGTCCATTCGATCCAGCTCTCGTCCTGCGTGCGGGCGACTCCCGTGACGTGGTCGACCTGGTCGAGCGTGTAATCGATCGAGCGAAGGCCGACGCCGAGCTCGAGTCTCAATTTCTGATCCGAGCCGAGGGCGAGGTCGTGCGCCACACCGGTGCGCAGGATGGCGTTGGAGAAGTGAAAGTGATTCTCGGTGGTCTTGCCGCCGTCGGGGATCGTCCCTGTCTGCGTCTGGATCGGTCCGTTCGCCTCGCCCCACGTGTGGGTGGCGATCGGCTCGTAGATCGCGTCGAGTCCGAACGTCGTCGGTCCGGTCGCCTTGGAGACGCCGAGCCCCAAGTCGTACGCCGCTGAGTGGCCCGGATCCCACGGGATGACCATGACTTGAGAGATCTGATAATCCGGCAGCTTGGGATGCGAAGCCAGGTTGCCTGTCACGATCCCGCCTACGCGCCAACCGGAATCGCCCACCGGTCGCGAGTACGCGAGATGCAGACCCCACGTGTCGGTACGATCGAGGTTGTGGTCGACTCGAGGACGCGTCGTGAAGATCCGCGTGTTCGGATCCCACACCTGGTCGGCCCACGTCACGTCGTGCGTCATCGAGAACCGATCGTGGAGCAGGATGGCCTCGAGTGTCTGGGTACCGCTGCCCGGCCCGCGGGACCATTCCTTCGTCACGCCGAAGCGCGCATCGAGTGCGTCGCCGTGCTGGACGATGCCGGTGCTACCGGCGTAGAGGAGGTCGACACCGTCGACATCGTGCAAGCCGGACCACTGCGCGCTTCCAGCGACAGAGATGCCCGATGAAAACGCGTGGCCCAGGCTGCCGAACGCGTATTTGTTTTGTCGCGACGGGGTCGTCTGCGTCGCCTGTGTCATCTGCGTCGCGAGTCCGTTTGTGACGAAGACTCCCGGCGGAAAGATCTGCTGGCTCGACGGATTGATCGCGTCGATCTCCTGGAGGGCGACGTCGAATGCCGCGAACGTGGCCCCCGCCCGCACGATACCGCCGAGCGGAATCGTTCTCCCGCCACCGGCGTTCTCGGACACGGAGAAGAACGTCGGCGATCCGAAGAACATGCCACTCCGTCCCGGCGTGATGCGCGATGCCTTTGCGGGATTCACGAATGGATCGAGAAGCGAATCGGTGACGGCGATCGAGACACCCGCCATTCCGCCGTTGGCCGACGGGAAGATGCGCCATTGGTCACCGTCGGCGATGGGAAGCGTCTTGATCTGAATGAGCTGACCGCCGGCGGTGGCCACGAGCGGCGACAGCACCGGGAGTACGAGACCTACCAGCGCCGTACGAAGCCAGTAGCTCGGGTTGCAGGGGACGCGCGAGCTGCGAGTCGGCATCTAGGACCTCGAAAGAGGAATATCCAAGAGCCAAACTGCGTGTTCACAGCGTGCGTCACCGGTTCGTGCCGAGCCTCGCGGCATACCCGAAATGTTGGCGAAGCGGCCTACGACCGGGCGATCAGCGCTCGATGCCTCGGGTGCGCTCGTACACGCGCGCCACTATGGGCGTGAGGAGGAGCGTCACGCCAATTCGGATTGGCTGCAGGAGCTTGGTGAAGAGGTACGCAGCAGCCCACGCGCCGAGATTGGCCACGGTCCCGTTCGCCGAGAGTCCAACGCGCGCTGCGAGCGCGTGGAGATCGACGCCGCGCTGGATGGCTGTCCAGGCGCCGACCCACACCGCAAAAAAAATCGTGAAATAGACGATCACGGCAATCGCGCCGTACTCGGCCAACAGGTCCTTGAACGACTTTCGCATGCACCAAGTTGGTCCGTTGTATCGCGCAGAGTGAAGCCCGGGCGCAAAGAGGGGTCGGTCCTGACGTCGACCGACCCCAATTCGAACGCAGCCCTACTGCGGCAAGAAGGCGCCGCGTTCGACTCGTACTTTCTGTCTCAGCGTCTTACCGCCGACCGTCATCACCGCGACGTAGTCCCCGGTCGCGACGCCCGGGCCACCGCCGCCGAACGCCGCGAATCCGGCGTTGGGGAATCCGAGCGTCTGCAAGAACTCGAATCCGAATCCGCCGCCGCTCGGGCGCCCGGGGATCTGAAAGAGCGGGGCGAGCTGCTGAAACGCGCTCGGATCCATCGCGCCGGCGGCGCCAGCCGCGCCGGGTGCGCCAGCCGGAGGAGCGCCGCCGGGCGCCGCCGCACGAGCTGGCGGCGCACCGCCCGGCGGAGCACCAGCGCCTCCACGCCCGCCGCCGCCGATCGCTTGCTCGCCAGGGCGCGGATTCCACGCCGGCGGTGGTCCGAACCCACTCGCACCACTGCGACCCTGGAACATCGCCACGATCGGCGTCAGATCGCCCGTGCTCACGAGCTGGCGTGCCATACCCGTCATGACTGGATTCGCACCGGCCTTGTCGAGCGAATCGAGCACGAAGGTGATGCGATTCATCTGCAACGCCGAATCACGTTTCTGCACGGCGCCGAGCGGCGGACGGGGCGCGGGCTTGCCGGCGAACGGCCACGCGACGCGATTGATTCCCGGCGCGCCGGGACCATTCAACACCTGCATCGTATCGCCCGCGGCGTCGAGAATCGCGATGCGCACTTGCGGTTGACGCGCAGCGAGTCGGTAGGTGAGCACCGCGCCGTACGGCGGGCTTGGCGCCTGGAAGACCTGATGCCCTTGCGACTGACCTTCGACCGGCGAATCGCCGAACTGATATGCTGCGGGCGGCGCGAAGAGATGCGCGTCTTCGGCCAGCACCTTGGCGTCGATTTGTTGCAGCGCGGAGATATCGGCAATCCAGATGCCGCGGCCGTGCGTTGCCGCGATGATCTCGTGATCGCGCGGATGAATCCGAAGATCGTGCACCGGAACCGTCGGTAAGCCGGTCATGAAGCGCTGCCAGCTCTGTCCCATGTTCGCCGACACGTACGCGCCCACGTCCGTGCCGAGAAAGAGCAAATTCTTATTGACGAGATCTTGGCGGATCACGTGGACGTAGTCGGGTCCGCCGGTGGGAAGATTGGACGCGATCGACTTGAACGTCTTGCCGAAATCGCTCGTCATGAAGACGTACGGCTTGTAATCGCCGTTGCGATGGTTGTCGAAAGTGACGAAGAAGGTCATCGAGTCGTGCGGCGACGGCTCGATGCGGGTCACGTAGGTGCCCGCGGGCACGCCGGTAATTCGCGCCGTCACCTCTTCCCACGTGCCGCCGTCGTTCTTGGTGAGCCAGACACGCCCGTCATCCGTGCCGGCGAACAAAATGCCGGCACGAATCGGCGATTCGTTCAACGACACGATCGTGCAGTACGTCTCGGCGCCGGTTGCATCGTTGGTAATGCCGCCGGTGGTCCGCGTCGAGACGCGAATCTTCGTGGTGTCGGCGGTCGAGAGATCGGGCGAGATGGTGAACAAGTCGTCGCCACGCTTCGTCGACTTGAGCACGCGATTGCCGCCGATGTAGATGGTCTGCGGGTTGTGCGGCGAAATGAGGTACGGCGTGTTCCAGTTGAATCGCAGGTCGAGCGCGGCGGAGTCGGCGTGCTGGCGCGCGCGGAGGTCGGCGATGTGTTTCTTTTGCGCCGGCGTCTGCGGCGCTGTGGTATCGCCGCGCTCGATCAGCACCGAGTCTTCGTACATGTCGTATCGCGGGCGGTACTGCGGCTTGATGAGGAAGGTGCTCTGTCCCGTCGCGTAGTTGAGGCGCGAGATCGCGCCGCCCTGTGATTCGGCATAGATGATGTTCGGATCGATCGGATCCTGCTGCGTGACGAAGCCGTCGCCCCCGCCGACCTGAAACCACATCGAGTTGGTGATCGGTCCGCTGCGGCGGCGGCTCGGGCCACACCACGAGCCGTTGTCCTGCAATCCGCCGCACACGCGATACGGCACTTGGAAATCGTAGCTCACGTTGTAGAGCTGCCCGATCGCGAACGCGTTCGCGAAGACGTAGCTTCCGCCTTGATCGAATGAGATTGCCACACCGCCGTCGTCGCCGACGATCATGCGGTCGGGATCGACCGGATCGATCCACATGGCGTGATGGTCGACGTGAATGCCGACGGTCGCGTTCATCGGTGTCTTACCGCCGTCGTTCGACACGAGCACCGGCGTCGACGACCAATACACCCGATCGGGATTCTTGGGATGCACGCGGACTTGAGAATAGTAGAACGGTCGCGTGTTGCTCTCGTTCGTTCGTGTCCACGTGGCGCCGCCGTCGGTCGAGCGATACAGGCCCGACGGTGATTTCGCTTTCGGTTTCTTTTTGTCGGGCTTCGGGTTCGGCAGCGTGTCGGCTTCGACCATCGTGTACATCACGCGCGGATTGGACAGTGAGATGGCGATGCTGATGCGACCTTTCATCGTTTCCGGGAAGCCGCCGCCTTTCACTTCGGTCCACGTCTTACCGGCGTCAGTCGACTTCCACAGTGCCGACCCTGGGCCGCCTGAGTTCAAGAAGTACGGTCCGCGCACTCGCTGCCAACTGGCCGCCCACACGACGTTCGGATTCGACGGATCGAGTGCCACGTCGACCATGCCCGCCTTATCGGATACGAACTTGACCAGCTGCCAGGTCTGGCCGCCGTCTTCGGTCTTGTAGAGACCGCGTTCGGGGTTGGCGCTCCAGGGAGCACCGAGCGCGGCGACATAGACGATGTTCGGATTCGTCGGATGGACGACGATCCGCCCGATCGCCTGCGTCTTCTCGAGGCCCATCAGCTTCCACGTGATGCCGCCGTCGGTCGATTTGTAGACGCCGCCGCCTGGCGAGATGGTATTGCGCGAGTTCGGTTCGCCTGTACCGGCCCACACCTGCATCGTGTCACTCGGGGCGATCGCCAGCATGCCCATCGAGATCACGCGTTGGTTGTCGAACACTGGACGCCACGTGACGCCGTTGTTGGTCGACTTCCATATGCCGCCGCCGGCCGCCGCGGCAAAGAACGTCTTGGACGGCGACGGAATGCCCGTCACGTCGGAGATCCGACCCATCGTGTTCGCCGGACCAACGTTGCGCCAACGGAACCCGGCGATCGTCGTCGAGTCGAGCTCGAATGGTTGTGGGGGAGAAGCGGTCTGCGCGGCAGCCGCCGAAGCGAGAATGAGCAACGCCGCGACGAGGCGTGCCACTGGTGTTGGGTGCGTTGGAATCATTTGCGGAAGGGGCAGGGAGCGGGCCGGGAAGCGCGGACGAACGACGCGCTAGACTATCCCAAGATGCCACGGCTCGCTAGACGGGTGATCTGGCCCGAGTGTGTCCTGTTTGCTCGCTGGCATGCGTTCTCCATGAATAGATCGGACGAACGGCCAGGTGCGTGGACGGGCGATGCTCGGGCGAGACACGGGCGAGAGCGAAAGCGCAGATTGTCGCCAGCCTTTTTTCCCAGTCAGAAGAGGAAACATGACCGCGAACCTGATTGTCGAAGACCGCCTGCACGAATTCAGCACCCGCTTTCGAGGGGATCTCCTGCGTCCGGGTACCGAGGCGTATGAGTCGGCGCGGAAAGTTTGGAATGGAATGATCGACCGCCGACCCGCCTGCATCGCCAAATGCAAGACCGTCGGCGATGTGCAGGAAGCGGTGAAGTTCGCCCGTGCCAATGCGCTGCCGATCGCCGTGCGCGGCGGAGGGCATAACGCGGCCGGACTCGCCGTGTGCGACGCGGGCCTCGTCATCGACCTCGGTCCGATGCGCGAGGTCATCGTCGATCCAGTCAAGCGAACGGCCCGAGCCGGCGGCGGTGCAACGTGGGCCGACTTCGATCAGGCCACCGCGGCGCACGGTTTAGCCACGACGGGCGGCGCCGTCTCGACCACAGGGATTGCCGGTCTCACGCTCGGCGGCGGGCTGGGCTGGCTGATGCGCAGCTACGGCATGGCGTGCGACAACATGATCGGCGCGGATGTGGTGACCGTCGACGGGCAGCTGCTACACGCCAGCGCGACGGAGAACGCCGATCTTTTTTGGGGATTGCGTGGCGGCGGCGGCAACTTCGGCATCGTTACGACGTTCGAGTTCGCGCTTCATCCGGTGTCGACGATTTTCGGCGGCATGCTCCTGTATCCGCTCGCGCGCGCCCGCGATGTGCTCCGTCTCTATCGCGACGTGACGCGATCGGCGCCCGACGCGCTCACCGTGTTCAGCGCGATGATGCACTCGCCAGACGGCTTGCCCGTCATCGCGCTCGTGATCTGCTACAATGGATCGCCCGAAGACGGCGAGCGGGCGATCACGGCGTTCCGAGCGTTCGACAAGCCGCTCGTCGACGCCGTCGGCCCGATGCCGTACACCGCGCTCCAGACCATGTTGGATGGAGGCTTTCCATCCGGTCTCCATGTGCACTGGCGCTCTGAGTTCGTGGCGTCGATCCCGGACGAATTGATCGACGCCACCGTCTCGGCGTTCGAACAGGTGGCGTCACCGCTCAGCGCGATCCTATTCGAGCAATTCGGTGGAGCGGTCCGGCGCGTGCCGCGAGACGAGACAGCGTTCGATCACCGGGACGCCGACTACAACCTCGTCATCGTGTCGCGCTGGGCAAATCCGGCCGACGCGGAGCCCAACGTGTCATGGGCGCGGTCGACGTCGGACGCGGCTAAACCGTTCACCACGGGGCGGGTCTACGTCAACTACATCGGCGCGGGCGAGGCGCCGGATCGAGTCCGGGCCGCATTCGGCGCCGCCAAATTCGCGCGATTGGCTGCTCTCAAGCGGAAGTACGATCCGGCCAACGTCCTCCGCTTGAACCAGAACATTCCTCCAAACGAGGCCTAGTCGAACGTCACCGCCAAAGGCTCGGCATGCCTAGCTGGGCGGCGACGTTCTCGCGCGCCCGACGACGAGCGTGATGTTGTCGGATCCGCCACGCTTGAGGGATAGTTCGAGCAAGTCGCGGCACACCTGCTCCGACGACTCCATGCCAAGAAGGTGCTGCTCGATCTCCTTATCGGAAACGTGTTTCGTGAGCCCGTCGCTGCACAGAAGAATCACCGGGCTCACTCCCCGAATATCGATGCGAGTCACCACAGGCGTCGCGGCGGAGCCACCGATGGCGCTTGAAAGCACGTGGTTGTACGGCGAATCCGCCATGCGCTCGCGCGGCAGCACGCCCTGATCGACGAGATCCTGCGCCATCGTTTGGTCGCGTGTCACCTGACGGAGAGCGCCGTTGCAGCAGAGGTACGCTCGGCTGTCGCCAACTTGAACCACGTACAGCCACGGCCAGACCACGATGCCGAGGGTGAGCGTGGTCGCCATGCGCGCGTCGCCGTGGATTGCCGACTCCACCGACACCGTTTCATGCGCCGTGAGCGCGGCAGCCCGCAGCGCGTCGAGGAATGCCTGATCGTCCGACGTGCCGGCGGCATGATAGGAGCGCAGCGACGACGAGACGTACGCGGTAATTGTTTCCGTCGCCAATCGGCTCGCGTCGGCCCCGCCCGACGACCCACCCACTCCATCGGCGACGAGTAGGATCGTCGCCAAGCGCTGGCCGCGCAGCGGAAGTCGATCGGTGTGGGCCAAGCTGGTCCCATGGACGACGACTTCCGGATGCACCGTGGCGACGAGGAAGTGATCCTGGTTCTCTGCTCGGACTTTTCCCGGATGCGTCAACCCGAAGAGATCGAGCTGACTATCATGCGGCCTGATCTGGTTCTCGCCGGTGGCGAACGTCGCGTCGACCGCGCGCGCCGACTGCGGTGTGCGTGAAGAAAAAAAATGGGGCAGCCTCATGGCGCACCCTCCGCGAAAATCGTGACCGGTCGATCGTTGCCAGAAGCATGACCCAAACCCGGCCGAACTGCAAATGCCAGTCTCATCGTTGCCCCGGACAGTGAGCGTGGTGAGCGGTGCAAACGGTCGATCCCGCCGCGTCGAGCATCGACAAGACGTGGGCAGAGGCGAAACGGCGGAATGACCACAGTCATTCCGCCGTTTGCCTTGTCGTCGTGTTCAGCGCCCGGTCATCAGATCGACGCGCTGCTTCGCCCGAGCTACAGGGTTTGAGATCGCGACAGCCCGAACGTCACGCGTGTGACGAAACCGTGGGACATATCAGCACATTGCCCGTTTCGATCTCATACGGATTGCCCCCGGGCGCGGGGTTGATGTGGAGGAAGACATTTCCCGCCGCCTCTGCCGAGTCAATCTGGGCCTCGCTCTTGAGCGGTATGAAGCCGTGCGCCGCCGCGTGGGCCGGGTTGTACATGAGGAGGATGATCTTCCACGGCGCCTTGTACTCACCGGCAGTCCCGTTGTTGCCCATTCCTGGGGCACCCGTGATCACGTGATCGTGGTAGACGAAGGGAAATGGAAGCCCCGGGTGGAAACACGGGTTGCACTGCGGCTGGTAGCCAGAGGGCAGCGTGATGGGTCCGGCGCCGGGTGCGGGCACGGTCTGCTGCGGATACACGACAAGGTAGAGTTCCTGGGCATGTTCGTACAGGTTCGGCATCGACTCGCGCGCACCAACAATCAGGTGCGGTCCAATCATGTAAACCGTCTTCCCATTCGCGTACGTGGGGTCGATCTCAGGCTTGCCGGGCGGCGAGGCGGGTGCCTGAGAGAACGACGCGACGAGGCTCCGCACGTCCGGTTGCACGGTGGTCGAGCGTTCACATGCAACGAGTGACAGAGCGCCTACTGCGAGAACAATTCTCGGGAGACTACGCATAGTTCCGACTCCTTGGGCAAGTTAGAAAAGCACACAGTAAGCATCCGGCGCGTGTTGTGAGCGCCGTCCGCCAAGATGTCGTTTGATCGCGCAGCGAAGCACGTTGATCGTCGATCCCGTGCAACCCGGTCGGAGATCCTACGAATGACCGACGACGTCGTCAAGGTCGTTTGTGCCCATTGACAACGCCCGTACCTCGGAACAGCGACCAAAAAAACGGCGAGCCCAGGAGTGGCCTGGCTCGCCGTGCTGCCCTGCATAATCTCTCGTCCCGACAACCGCGACTCAGATGTCCAGATTCTTCACGAACTGCGCGTTGGCCTCGATGAACACCCGCCGCGGCTCGACGTCGTCGCCCATCAACGTTTGGAAAATCTGATCGGCCAACACGGCCTCTTCGATGTTCACCTTGAGCAGCGTGCGCCGCTCGGGATCCATCGTCGTGTTCCAGAGCTGATCGGGATTCATCTCGCCCAGTCCCTTGTAGCGCTGGACGTTCACGCTGCCGCGACCGTCGCCGTTCCCGAGTCGACCCGCAATCTCGACGCGCTCGGCTTCGTCATACGCGTAGTATTCTTCCTTGCCTTTTGCCACGCGATAGAGCGGCGGCTGCGCGATGTAGATGTAGCCCGCCTCGATGAGCTCGGGCATTTGCCGGAAGAAGAACGTGAGCAGTAGTGTACGGATGTGCGCGCCGTCGACGTCGGCGTCGGTCATGATGATGATCTTGTGATAGCGCGCCTTCTCGACCTCGAACTCTTCCTTGATGCCGCTGCCGATCGCGGTGATGATCGTCCGGATCTCCTCGTTCGACAGCACCTTGTCGATGCGCGCCTTCTCGACGTTGATGATTTTCCCGCGCAGTGGCAGGATCGCCTGGAAATCGCGCCGGCGGCCTTGTTTCGCCGAGCCACCAGCCGAGTCGCCTTCGACGAGGTAGAGCTCGCAGAGCGCGGGATCGGTGAGTGAGCAATCGGCGAGCTTGCCGGGCAAGTTGCCCACGTCGAGTGCCGACTTGCGACGGGTGAGATCGCGTGCCTTGCGCGCCGCCTCGCGCGCCCGCGCCGCCGACACCGCCTTCTCGAGAATGATGTTCGCCGTGCGGGGATGCTCGTCGAGATACGCGGCCAACCATTCGTTGACGACCGTCTTGACGGCCGACTCGACTTCCGAGTTGCCGAGCTTGGTCTTGGTCTGTCCTTCGAACTGCGGCTCGCGGACTTTGACCGACAGCACCGCGGTCAACCCTTCGCGAACATCGTCGCCCGAGAGAGTGAAATCCGCCTTCTTGAGGAAGTTGCCCTTTTGCGCGTGGGCGTTGATGACGCGCGTCAGCGCGGCCTTGAGGCCGGTGAGATGCGTGCCACCCTCGTGGGTGTTGATGTTGTTGACGAACGAGAAGACGTTCTCGTTGTAGCCGTCGTTGTACTGCATCGCGAGCTCGATGCCGACGTCGTCACGCGTCGTGTCCACGTACAAGACTTCGGGATGCAGATTCTTGCGTGTCGCGTTCAAATGCGCGACGAACTCCTTGAGGCCGCCCTTGGCGTGGAAGGTGTCGGCTTTTTCTTGTCCGGCGCGCTCGTCGGTGAGCGTGATCAGCACGCCCTTGTTGAGGAACGACAGCTCGCGCAGACGCATGGCCAGCGTGTCGTACCGATAATCGAGCTCGGTGAAGATCGTATGGTCCGGTTTGAACCAGGTCTTCGTTCCCGTTTCTTTCTTCGGGACGTCTCGCAGCACCTTGAGCTTCGTCGTCGTGTCGCCGCGCGCGAAGTCCATGTAGTACTCCTTGCCATCGCGCTTGACCCACACCTTGAGCTTTTCCGACAACGCGTTCACGACCGACACGCCGACGCCGTGCAATCCGCCCGACACCTTGTAGGTGTTCTTGTCGAACTTGCCGCCGGCGTGGAGCACCGTCATCGCGAGCTCGAGGCCGGGAATCTTTTCCGTGGGATGGATGTCGACGGGGATGCCGCGACCGTTGTCCTCGACGGTGATCGAGTTGTCTTGGTGAATCGCGACGCGAATGTTGTCCGCGTAGCCGACGAGCGCTTCGTCGATCGAGTTATCGACGACCTCGTATACGAGATGATGCAAGCCGCGCTCTGACGTCGACCCGATGTACATGCCGGGTCGCTTGCGAACAGCCTCGAGTCCCTTGAGGACCTGGATTTGTCCTGCGTTGTACTTCTGTTCGTCGTCGTCGCCGCTCTTTGTCGCCATTAGTCACCCTGTAAAAACAGCCCGTATAAACGCCGAAAATGTCGTCGGATTCAACCTCGGAAAATTACTCGAAAACACGCGCGTATGCAACCGCTTGAATAAACGGCAAGTTTTTGGAAGGAAAGGATTTACGCTTTTGTTGATTCACGCTAATCGGGTCGCGCCAAGAGCCACCGGATGCGGCGAACTGGTGTGCGGTCGGGCTTCGCGTTGAGCGACCGCAGCAACTCGGGCTCGAGCAAGGACAACTCGTTCATCCACGCATTCGTGGTCACATGAACGAACAACGTCCCGTTCGCCGTAATCGACTGCGGCGACGTCACCGCGGCGATCTGCGGACCCACCAGCAGTGGCCACTCCGGGATCACACCGGCTTGATCGACGCGGTCCGCTAACCCGCGTTGCCCAAGCCAATCCGCAACGATTTTTCCGATGGCCTCTGGCCGCTTTTTTTTGTCACTCACGCGAACACATGACGTACAATCTCGCCGCCGGCAACCCAGAATCGCTCGAGACTGGTGAGCTCGCTCGGAATATCGCTTTCGCGCGGCACGGCGAGAATGGTTTGCCCCAATCGCTCTCGCGTGAGGATAGTCAACACTCGAGACGCTCGCTTGGCATCGAGCTCGGCGAATGGGTCGTCGAGCAGGAACAACGGCGCGCGTCCGGTGCGCTCACGAAAAGTGGCCGCCTCCAACATGCGCAACGCGATCGCCGCCGAGCGCTGCTGGCCCGCCGAACCGAAGGTGCGGAGGTCGCGCGGGGTCGCGTCGGTGCCGGACATCGTGATGGTCATGTCATCACGGTGCGGCCCCACATGCGTGAGTCCGCGTCTCAAATCGTGTGGTCGCTTCTCGGCGAGCGCCACGGCAAGTGAGTGTGCGAGGTCGTCACTTCCGTTGATCGAGCTCGCATACCGGAGACGCACGCGGCCCGGCTCGCCGATCTCGCGGCAGAGCTCAGCGAATCGGTCCGCGACGGATGCGGCCCATGCTCGCCGCTCCGTCCACAACAGCGCCCCGTGTTCGGCGAGCGCGGGTTCCCAAACGGCGACGCTTGCCTCGGAGCCGCGTCCGGTGCGGGCGACGTCGCGCAACGCGGCGTTGCGGCGCGCCAACGCCGCGCGGTATTGCTGCAGCGCGTTGAGATATCCGCGCGCCGTGAGGGCGAGCATGATGTCGAGATAGCGCCGCCGCGCCGCCGGCGAGCCCGCCACCAGCTCGACGTCGTTCGGCGAGAACATCACCGAGGGGAGCGCGCCGAGCGCGTCGCTCAGCCGCTCCGGTACGACGCCATCGATCCGCGCGCGCTTTCGCTTGGTTGCACGCTCGAATCCAATGCCGATCTCGTGTCGCGTGTCGGTCTCGACGGTCGCACCGATGTGAAATGTGTCGGCGCCGAAGCGCACGAGATCTTGATCGCGCGCGCCGCGTGCCGACCGCAGGATCTGCAGGTAATAGATCGACTCGAGAAGGTTGGTCTTACCCTGACCGTTTTCGCCGACGAGAACCAGGCCGTCGGCGGGCGGCGCGAGCTCGACGTGCGCGAGGTTCCGAAAATCACGCACGTCGTGATGGATCAGCCGTGACGCGAATCCACTCACGCTCCCGTGAACCGCGGCGGGCGCTTCTCGAGGAAGGCCTGCGTGCCCTCGCGTCTGTCACCAGTGGCGCCGAGCAAGCCGAATGCCGTGGCCTCGAGCGCCAGCGCTTCGTCGAGCGCCAGATCGCAGCCGCGATTGACCGTCTCGACGCAGTAGGCGACGGCAAGCGGTCCGTTGGCGAGAATCGCCCGCAGCATCGTCGTCGCCGTCGCGAGGAGATCGGCCGGCGGAACGACGCGGTTCACGAGCCCGATGCGGTAAGCCTCGTTCGCATCGATGGTCTCTCCGGTCATGAGCAGTTGCAGCGCTCGGCCCTTGCCGATCAGTCGCGGCAATCGTTGCGTGCCGCCGTATCCAGGAATGAGCCCGAGCTTCACCTCGGGCTGACCGAACTTCGCCGCGTCCGAGGCGATGCGGATATGGCACGCCATCGCCAACTCGCAGCCGCCGCCCATCGCAAATCCGTTCACCGCGGCGATCGTCGGCTTTGGAGATGTCT
The DNA here is from genome assembly GCA_036392315.1 of Gemmatimonadaceae bacterium. GTDB lineage: Bacteria > Gemmatimonadota > Gemmatimonadetes > Gemmatimonadales > Gemmatimonadaceae > JAQBQB01. The sequence continues at coordinate 9,894 of DASVYG010000168.1, read as the reverse complement.
CATAGCGAGCAAAGACGTCCTGGCCGCGCTGCGCGAGTGCCTTGGCCGAGACCGCATCGAGGTGCGTGAGCTCCGAGATGTCGGCCCCGGCGACGAACGCGCGTCCCGACCCCGTGACGATCACCCCACCGACCTCCGCGTTCTCACGCACCGCATCGATCGCATTCCCCAGCTCGGCGATGACGCGATCGTTGAGCGCGTTGAGCTTGTCCGGTCGATTGACGGTGATCGTCGCGATTCGGTCGGCGATGGTGAGCAAAATCGTCTCGTAAGGCATTAAACAAATCTACGAAGAAAGGGTGGAGGGTGGAGGGATTGTTTGGTTCAGGGTCGAGGGTCGAGGGTTGAGGGTTGAGGGAAGGTGCGCGGCGCTTTGCGCCGCTCAACTGCATGTATGGGTTTCGTGGCAGGGAAGGTGGATACACAAGTGGCGCGCAACGCGCGCCACCAACCGCCCCTCAACCCTTGACCCTCAACCCTTTCCCCGTCGGTCCCATTATTGCCTCCCTCGCGAACAAATGTGGATCCGCCGACTCGGCTCCAAACGCTCCGGTTTCCGCTACGTCGACGACGACGACCGTGTGATCCGCGATCGGCGAACGCTGGAGCGGATCGACGCCCTGCGTGTCCCGCCGGCATGGCGCGACGTGCACATTGCGCAGAGCCCGCGGTCGGCGATTCAAGCATGGGGCTTCGACGCCCGAGGGCGAAAGCAATACCGCTACAACGAGCGAGCGGTCGAGCGGCGCGAGTTGCGGAAGTATCATCGCGTGCGCCAACTCGCCAAAGAGCTGCCGCGCATTCGGCGAACGCTGCACGCCGATGCGCGGCCCAGTGCGCCCGCCAAGGCGGTGACCGCCGATACCGTCGCTGCAACAGTGCTTCGCCTCATCAGCGAAACGTTCTTTCGGGTTGGAAGCGAGCGCTATGCTCGCGAGAATGGAACGTTCGGGATCACCACCCTTCGCAAGTCGCACGTCGAGCTGTCCCGCGACACGGCGCGCTTCTCGTATCGCGGCAAGGGGAACATCCGCCAGCGCCAGATCGTTCACGACCGCGAGTTGGTGAAGCTGGTCGAGCGCCAATTGCGAACACCGGGCACGCGACTCTTTCGCTACGCGGCGGACCGGCGCTGGCAATTGCTGACGGCGCGCGACGTGAACGCCTATCTGCGCCGCCGAATCGGACGGTACAGCGCCAAGGATTTCCGAACCTGGGGCGGAACGCTTCGCGCCGCGACAGTGCTCGCCGAGCTCGGGCCGGCCAAGACGCCGAGCGAGGCAAAGCGAAACGTCGCGCTGGCAATGCGTCTCGTCTCGTCGGAGCTGGGGAACACGCCGACGATCTGTCGCAAGTCGTACGTCCATCCGATCGTAATCGCGCGGTATCTCGACGACGGCGAGACGATTCCGCTTCCGCGCGCGCGGCGGCAGGCGTCGAACAGAGGGCAGGCGCACTCACCCGAAGAGCGCGCGCTGATCGCCTTTCTCGACCGACATTTTCCCGAACGCCGCCGGACGCCTCGTATCGACGAATAACGTGGATCCGGTCGCGCGCGACTTTCGTCGCACCGCGCCGAATCCTACGTTTCGCGCATGCAACTCATTGAGCCGGTCGCGTGGTCGGCCGATGGCGCCGGCGTTCGCATCCTCGACCAGCGGCAGCTACCGGCACGCGAGACCTACTGGGACCTCCGCTCGATCGACGAGGTCTGCGACGCGATTCGCTCACTCGCTGTTCGCGGCGCGCCGGCGATCGGGATCGCGGGCGCCATGGGGCTGACGCTCGCGCTCGACGGCGGCGAACCCGATCGCGAGCACGCCCAAAGCCGCATCGCGGCGGCCGCCGATCGAGTGCGAGCCACACGGCCAACCGCGGTGAACCTGGGATGGGCGGTCGATCGAATGTTGTCCGTGGCGATGTCTGGTCGTGAGCTCGTTTCTCTCCGCGACGAGTTGCGCCGTGAAGCGACGCGCATCCTCGCCGAGGATCGCGACATGTGCCGTCGCATCGGTGAGCACGGGGCAGCGCTCATTCCCGACGGCGCGCGCGTGCTCACGCACTGCAACGCCGGCGCGCTCGCGACGGGTGGCTTGGGCACGGCGCTCGCCGCGATCTATGTCGCTGTGGAACAGGGAAAACGCGTCGAGGTGTTCGTCGACGAGACGCGACCGCTGCTTCAAGGAAGTCGGTTGACCGCGTGGGAGCTGACACGCGCCGGAATTCCAGTCAGCGTGTTGGTCGACAGCGCCGCCGCCACACTCATGCGCTCCGCACGCATCGATCTCTGCATCGTTGGCGCGGACCGGATCGCGACCAATGGAGACGTCGCCAACAAGATCGGCACCTACGGCGTCGCGATCGCCGCCCGTCACCACCGAATTCCGTTCTACGTCGCCGCGCCGGCGAGCACGTTCGATCCGTCGACGGCCAGCGGCGACGACATCGTGATCGAGCAGCGATCACCCGACGAAGTGCGCTGTGGCTTCGGTGTTCCAACGGCGCCTGCCGACGTGGATGTGTTCAACCCGGCGTTCGACGTGACACCGGCGAGTCTCATCACGGCGATCGTGAGCGACCGGGCCGTCCACCGTCCGCCATTCGACTTCTCTCATACCCGCTGACATGCAGCACGTTCTCGCGATCGACGAAGGAACGACGGGCGTCACGTGTCTCATGATCGGTGAAGACGGACGCGTCTCGGGTCGCGGGTATCGCGAGATTCCGCAGTATTTTCCCGAACCCGGGTGGGTCGAGCACGACGCGTTGGAGATCCTCGATTGCGTTCGCGTGGCGGCGCACCAGGCGATCGATGCCGCCGGCGCTTCACCCGTGGCGATCGGCATCACCAACCAACGCGAGACCGTCGTGATTTGGGAGCGCGCCACCGGTCGACCGGTCCACCGTGCAATCGTGTGGCAGGATCGACGCACCGCTGAGCGATGCCGCGAGCTCGCCACGCGCAGCGACTGGATCGCGCAGCGTACCGGCCTGGTGCCGGATCCCTATTTCTCCGCCAGCAAGATCGAATGGCTGCTGCGCGAGCGGCGGTTGCTCGAGATCTACCAGCCCGGCGATCTGGCCGTGGGCACGATCGACAGCTGGGTGATCTGGCAGCTCACGGGCGGCGCCGTCCACGCGACCGACCCGACCAATGCGTCGCGCACGATGCTGTTCGACATCGACAGTCAGCGGTGGAGCGATGAGCTCTGCGATCTCTTCGGCGTGCCGATGGCCATGCTGCCCGACGTTCGTCGCTCGAGCGGCGACTTCGGAATGGCGCGCGGCGAGCTCCTGGGTGCCGAAGCGCCGATCCTCGGCGTTGCCGGCGATCAGCAGGCCGCATTGTTCGGGCAAGGTTGTTGGACGCGTGGTACGGGCAAGAACACGTACGGCACCGGCGCGTTCCTGCTACTCAACGCCGGCATCCAGCGACCGCACGCAGGCGGCGGGTTGCTCACGACCATGGCCTGCGACGAGACCGGCGGCCCGAGCTACGCACTCGAGGCGGCGATCTTCATCGCTGGCGCGGCGGTGCAATGGCTTCGCGACGGACTCGGCATCATCGACACGGCGGCCGACACGGAGGCGCTCGCGCGCTCCATCGAATCCACGGGTGGCGTCTACTTCGTGCCCGCTCTCACCGGACTCGGCGCGCCGCACTGGGAATCTCACGCGCGCGGCACGATCGTCGGTCTCACGCGAGGAACGGGTCGTGCGCATCTCACCCGCGCCACACTCGAGGCAATGGCGTACGGAACCGCGGACGTGTTGGCGAAAATGCGAGACGAGAGCGGGGCACCGTTCGAGCGTTTGCGCGTCGACGGCGGCGCCACGACCAACGATTGGCTAATGCAATTCCAGGCAGACATACTCGGCGTGCCCGTCGAGCGACCCGACATGGTCGAAACCACGGCACTGGGCGCAGCAGGCCTCGCGGGGCTCGCCGCGGGCGTGTGGCAGGACGCCGCCGGTTTCCTGGCGACCCGACAGTTCAAGCGGTTCACGCCACGAATGGATCGCGCCGCGGCAAGGCAGCTCATGGACGGATGGCATCGCGCCGTGGGCGCAGCGGTGGCGTGGGCACGCGACGAGCGGCCGGCGCCGTGAGCGCGACGCAGTCGGCGTTGGACACTCACTGTCGCGCGCTGGCCGAGTGCCGGTTGTGCGGGCATCCCGACGACGTGGTGCCGATCGTTTCGCATGCAGTGCGCCCGAAGGTGATGTTGGTCGGGCAGGCCCCAGGCAAGGTGGAGGCGGCCGGAGGCAAGCCGTTCGCCGGCCGAGCGGGCAGAACCCTCTTTCGATGGCTCGAACGCGCAGGTGTCGATGAGAACACGGCGCGGCGCCGGATCTACATTGCGGCCGTCACGAGGTGTTATCCTGGTGCGAGTCCGAGCGGGCGCGGTGATCGGGTTCCGTCGCCGAAGGAACAGGAGACCTGCGCCGTGTGGCTCGACCGGGAACTGAGGATCGTCCGTCCAAACCTGCTCATTCCCGTCGGCCGATTGGCGATCGCCCGGTTTCTTCCCAACCTGCCCCTCGACGAATTGATCGGCCGGGCGCATGATGTGACGCATGTCGGCGGACGGTCGCTGACCATTCCCTTACCGCACCCATCCGGCGCGAGCAGTTGGATCCACCAAGCGGACCATCCGCGTCTCCTGGAGTGTGCGCTCGAATTGATCGGCCGCGAGCTCCAGCGACTCGGCGTGGGTGCGGGACCTTCGGCACGGAGCGTTGCCTGATGCGCGCATTGGCGCTGCTGTTCACGCTGCATTTTGGTGACGACCATCCAAGCGGCGATCGCTGGTTCGCGCCGGACAAGGCGAAGCATTTCTTCATGTCGGCATTCATTCAGAGCGCGTCGTTCAGCGCCTTGCGGTTGACGGGCGCGCGATGGACGGGCTCGATCGCTGGCGCGTCGGCGATGACGGCGATCGTCGGCATTGGCAAGGAGCTTCATGACGCGCGCACCGGCGGCGACGCCAGTTTCAAGGACTTGACGTGGGACGCGGCCGGGGCGGCTGGGGCGAGCGTCTTGCTGCATCAGACAGAGCGCTGACGTGGAATCGGTACGCGGGGTTTATAGTTATATTGAAGGCCCCCGTCGCCGTGCGAACCGAGCGCATCCGCGACCCCGAGCTCCGAGGCTCCGATGAAACCACGCACAAAATTCCTGATCGGCGGCGCATTGGTCTTGAGCGTCGCTGGCTATTTGATGGCGAGCTCGATCAAGGACACGGGCGTCTACTACATGACGCCGACCGAGTTGAGCGCCAAGTTGCAGGCCGACCCGTCGTTCGTGAACGCGGGTGTGAAGGTTGGGGCGCGTGTGGTGCCCGGCTCGGTGCAACGCGCCGCCGGCGGCAAGGAATACGCATTCCGCGTCACCGACGGCAGCCACACGTTCCCGGTCGTGTATCGCGGCATTGCGCCCGACACGTTCACGGATAGCGTGGATGTCGTCGTCTCCGGACGCATGGGCGCGGACGGCACCTTTCAGGCGACAGAGCTGCTCGCCAAGTGCGCGTCGCGCTACGAGAACGCGCCCGAGAAATACAAAGAGACGCCCGGATACAAAGCTGGGGCTCGCCGCGCGTGATCCTCATTGGTGAGTTGTCGCTCTGGGTCGCGCTGTTGATGGCGGCCTGGTCGATGACTGTCTCGTTCGCGGGTGGCGCGCTCCGCCGCGATGACTTGGTGAGCAGCGGCGTTCGTGGGCTCTACGCCACCTTTGCGATGGTGTTGCTCGCGTCGATCGGTCTCTGGACGGCGCTGCTGACGAAGGACTTCTCGCTCGAGTACGTCGCCGGCCACATCAGCTCGAGCATGCCGAACGCGTACATCTTCACCGCGTTCTGGAGCGGTCAGGCGGGGTCGATGCTCTTCTGGGCGTTGATCCTGTCGATGTACGGAACGATCGCGATCGCCACGAGTCGCTCGCGGAATCGCGAGCTCATTCCATGGGCGGCCGGGACCATCTCGGCGATTCTCCTGTTCTTCATCGCCACGACCTGCTTCAAGGCGAATCCCTTCGTTCGCCTCGATTTCCTTCCGGCTGACGGCCGCGGGATGAATCCGCAGTTGCAGAACCCCGGCATGGCGTTCCATCCGCCCAATCTGTACTTGGGCTACGTCGCGACGGCGATTCCGTTCTCCTTCGCCATTGCTGCGCTGTTCTCGCGCCGGCTCGATGCGGAATGGCTCGGCGTGGTGCGGCGCTGGACGCTGTTATCGTGGTTCTTTTTGACGATCGGAATCATCCTCGGCATGTGGTGGGCGTACGTCGAGCTCGGATGGGGCGGCTACTGGGCGTGGGATCCGGTGGAGAACTCGTCGTTGCTGCCGTGGCTCACGAACACCGCGTTCCTGCATTCGATCATGATTCAGGAAAAGCGCGGCATGCTGCGGAAGTGGAACGTCGTGCTCGTGGTCGTGAGCTTCTTGCTCGCGATCTTCGGGACGTTCATCACGCGGAGCGGTGTGATCGAGAGCGTGCACTCGTTCGCGCAGTCGCCTGTTGGGCCGTGGTTTGCCACGTTCTTCTTCCTGGCGACCGGCATCACGATCTATCTGGTCGGCTCGCGTCTGCATGATCTCGAGGCGAAGGTCGAGCTCGAGAGCATGGTGAGCCGCGAAGCGGCGTTCCTGTACAACAATCTCGTGCTGGTCGGCATCGCGTTCGCCGTGCTGTGGGGCACGGTCTTCCCGATTCTCTCGGAATGGGCCACGGGCAACAAGATCACGGTCGGGCCGCCGTTCTTCAACACGGTGAACGTGCCGCTTGGCCTGTTGTTGCTCGCGCTCACGGGAATTGGGCCGCTCATCGCGTGGCGCCGGGCGTCGGTGTCCAATCTCAAGCGCCAGTTCGCGTCGCCGGCGGTGTTCGGCGTCGTCGTGGGCGTGCTGCTGTTCGCTCTCGGGATGCGGTCGCCGTACGTGCTCATGGCGTACGCGCTGTGCGGGTTCGTGACCGGCACGATCGTTCAAGAATTCTACAAGGGTGTGCGCGCGCGACAGACGATTCATGAGGAATCGCTCATTCCGGCATTCATGCATCTGGTCGCGCGCAACCGCCGCCGGTACGGCGGATACATCGTCCACGCCGGCATCGTCATGCTGTTTGCCGCCTTTGCCGGCATGGCGTTCAAGGGCGAGAACGATGTCACGCTCAAGGCGGGCGAGACCTTCGACGCGCGCGACCCGTACGGCCACCAGTGGCGGTTCGTCAGTCAAGGCGTGTCGACCTCGAACCGTCCCGACCGAGACGTCATCGCCGTCGGACTCGAGGCATTCGTCGACGGGAAGCGACTCGGGATCATCACCAGTGAGAAGCGGCAATACCTCGACGCCCAACACAACACGCTGTTCGAGCCGATCACCGAGGTCGGGATCCATTCCACGCCCAAGCTCGACACGTACGTCGTCCTCGCGGGTGTTCGCGGCAACGACATTGCGGAGCTGCGCGTGACGTTCAATCCCCTCGTCATGTGGGTGTGGATCGGCGGATACGTCATGATGATCGGTGGGCTGATCGTGATGTGGCCGCAAGCGGAGCGACGTCCTGTCCAGGCGGGTTACGCAGCGACGATTCGATCGGCGCGACCCGAGGCGGAGATTCCGGCGGGCGTATGACGTCGCGGCGGCAGTTTCTTGCACGGATCGCGGCCGGACCGGTCGCGCTCGCACTCGGCGGCGGCAAGTCTGCGGCGGGCGCGCAGCAGCGTGGCGCGATGCACGACTCGAGCATCGTGCGCGACACGACCAACCTGTTCGCGATGGATCAGCGTGCGGCGCGGTCCGTGCGGCTTCCTCCCAAGCCGAACGCGACGCCGTTGTTGACGAACGTGCAGCGCGATGAGCTCGAGCATCGTATTCGCTGCCAGTGCGGATGCACGCTCGACGTGTTCACCTGCCGCACGACGGATTTCTCCTGTCAGGTGTCGCCGGCGATGCACGCGGACGTGATGGCGCTGGTGCAGGGCGGCTACAGCGCGCAGGAGATCATCGATGCATTCGTCTCGTCGTACGGCGAGCGGGTGCTGATGGCGCCCAGGAAGTCCGGCTTCAATCTGCTCGCGTGGTTCACGCCCGGTGTCGCCGTCGTGGTGGGTGGCGTGCTGATCGCCGCGTGGCTCCGCCGCTGGCGAAACGAGCCGCCCCCGCCGGTGGCTCCGAGCGTGGCCGCGCCCATCGATGCGACCGACGACGAGTTGGCGAGGCTCGACGCCGCGGTGCGAGGAGACGACCGGGCGTGATCGCCGCGCTGGTCGTGGGTACGTTGCTCGCGGTCGGCGCGCTTGCGTTCGTCCTCTATCCGATCTTCTTCGTCACCAGGTCCGCGCCGAGGGCCGCGCCGGCCCCGCGACAGAGTGAGCGCGAAGCGGCCGTGTCCGCGTTGCGGGAGATCGAGTTCGACCGCGCGACGGGAAAACTGTCCGACGACGACTACTCGGAGCTCAAGACGCGCTACACCAGCGAAGCCGTTCGCGCGATGCGACGAGAAAACGGCCCCGGCTCGTCAACGCAACCACCGACCAACGACGAGCTCGAGGCCGCGGTGCTCGCGTATCGGCGGCAAAGCCATACGTGCCCATCGTGCGGTCCGCGTCCTGAGCCGGACGCCGCGTTTTGCTCGAACTGTGGACGGTACTTACACGACAGGTGCGCCGGTTGCGGCGCACCTGTCGTCGCGCTTGACGCGCGCTACTGCTTGAACTGCGGGAACCGACTCGCGGCCTAGCTTACGGCTTTTTCGCGGTCGTGTCCTTCTTCATGGCGCTCTTCTTCTTCTTGCCCGACGTCTTCTTGGGGGCCATGCCGGCGGCCGTGTCGGCCTTGGCCGCAGCCTTGGTCGCGGTCTTGGCATCGGCGCCTGCGGTTGCGGCGGACTTCTCAGCGGACTTCGCGGCGGCCTTGGCGCCGGTGGCGGCCTTTTCAGCCGTCTTCGCGGCGGCCTTCGCCGTCTTCTTCGAAGTGTCCTGGGTAGCCTGAGCGTGCAGCTGAGCACCCGCGAACAACAGCGCGGCAACTGCGACGAGAGAAATACGCTTCATTGGTACGTCCTCCGGAGGTAGGAAGCGAGGCAGCTCACCCTGATTGGTGAGGTGAGTCACCATGTGATCGAACAAATCGTCGACCGCAATTGGGATCCGGCAGAACAGACCCACCCACGTCGGCGGGCGTCACAGTGGGGCAGGGTTGAGGGTTGAGGGTCGAGGGTTGAGGGGCCGGACCGAGGGCGCACTAGCAGGGTGTCGAGGGCTGGCACCTCGATGGCGCCATCCAATGGGCGCAGGTTCAAGGCATGGTCATCCTGGGGAGCGAAGCGACGAAGCATCTACTGTTAGACGGCCCTGGAACTGCTCGGCCGCGGAGTAACACGGAATCCACGGAGAGATTCTCGGGGCAAGCGGAGTCTCTCGGTCCGGGGTCAAATCAACATTCCGTGGTATTCCGTTTACTCCGTGCATTCCGCGGCCACACTCGACGACCTCAAAGCGGCACGGAGCCCAACTCAGGCGATTGGTAACAGGCTAGTCCGTCAGCACTTCTCGCTGAAGGCGCCGCACGCGGCGAAGTTGGAAGACCTGGCCGACCTCACCGCCCAGAATGAAGATCAGCGCCGCGTAGTAACACCATACGACGACGACCACGATCGCTGTGAGAGTTCCCGTGTACAGCGATGCCGGATTGAACGTTTTCGTGTAATACGCGAACGCCGTGCGGGCACCTTCGAAGCAGAGGCTCGTGAACGTGGCGGCGACCCACGCGGTCTGGGCCGGCACGCGGCGGACCGGCAGGTACTTGTACAGGGCGAAGAACATCAGCACGATGAAGACGAAACCAAGCGTGCGGCCGATCCAGTATTGGAGACTGCTAATGACGTCG
>DASVYG010000167.1:0-5746 GCA_036392315.1 Gemmatimonadaceae bacterium | reverse complement strand
TTCGTGCACTCTCGCTCTGCGGGCTGACGCTCGCGTCGAACCTCGCCGCGCAGCCATCGCCTGCGCGGACGGACAGCGCTCGGCTCACGAGCAGCATCGTCTCCGGTCTCAAGCTCCGATCGATCGGGCCGGCGCTCACGTCGGGACGCGTCGCCGACGTCGCCGTGCATCCTACCGACAAATCGATCTGGTACGTCGCCTCGGCGGCGGGCGGAGTGTGGAAGACGACGAACGCCGGAACCTCGTTCACTCCCGTGTTCGACGGCGAGGGCTCGTTCTCGATCGGCGCCATCACGATCGATCCCAAGAACCCGAACGTCGTGTGGGTCGGCACCGGCGAGAACAATGCGCAGCGCGTCGTCGCGTACGGCGATGGCGTCTACAAATCGATCGACGGCGGCAAGAGCTGGAAGAACATGGGGCTCAAGGAGTCGGAGCACATTGCGCGCATCGTGATCGACCCGCGCAACTCCGATGTCGTCTACGTCGCTGCGCAGGGACCCCTCTGGAGCAAGGGCGGCGATCGCGGCGTGTACAAGACGACCGACGGCGGCAAGACGTGGACGCGCGTGCTCGCCGTCGATGACTGGACGGGCGCGAACGACATCCAGCTCGATCCGCGCAACCCGGACTTGCTCGTCGCGACCACATGGCAGCGCAACCGGCGGGTATTCGCGTTCATCGCCGGCGGGCCTGGGTCCGCGGTCTATCGCTCAACCGACGCCGGAAAGACGTGGACCAAATCGCAATCCGGATTTCCGACGGAAGACCTGGGCCGCATCGGTCTCTCGATGTCGCCGGCGAACCCGAGCGTCGTCTACGCCATCGCCGAGGCCGCGAACAACAAGGGCGGCTTCTTCCGCTCACGCGATGGCGGCGCGAGTTGGGAGCGCATGAGCGACTACCAGACGGGCGGCAACTACTACAACGAGATCTTCGCCGACCCCAAGGATGTCGATCGAGTGTACGCGGTCGACGTCAACCTTCAGGTGAGTGACGACGGCGGCAAAACGTTTCATCGCGTCGGCGAAAATCTCAAACATGTCGACAACCACTCGGTATGGATCGATCCCGACGCGACCGATCATCTCATCGTCGGCTGCGACGGCGGCGTCTACGAGACGTTCGATCGCGGGCGCACATGGCGCTACTCGGCGAATCTCCCGATCACGCAGTACTACCGCGTCGCGACGGACAATTCGACGCCCTTCTATAGAGTGTACGGCGGCGCGCAGGACAACTTCTCCGTCGGAGGGCCGAGCCGCACGCGCACCAACAACGGCATCCGCAACGCGGATTGGTTCATCACCTCGGGCGGCGACGGCTTTGGCAGCGTCGTCGATCCCGTCGATCCGAACACGGTGTACGCGGAATCGCAGTTCGGAGGCTTGTCGCGATTCAACCTGCGCACGGGCGAAGTGGTGGGCATTCAACCGTTCGACTCGGTGGGCGAAGCGCTGCGCTGGAACTGGGACTCGCCGCTGTTCGTGAGCCCGCACTCGCACACGCGCATCTACTTCGCGGCCAATCGCGTGTTTCGCAGCGACGACCGCGGCGATTCATGGCACGCGATCAGTCCCGACATCACGCGACAGATCGATCGCACCAAACTCAAAGCGATGGATCGCGTCTGGAGCGTGGACGCGGTTGGTCGAAACGTGTCGACGACACTGTTCGGCACGATCGTCAACATCGCCGAGTCGCCGATCAAAGAAGGTTTGCTGTTCGCGGGCACGGATGACGGGCGGATCAGCATCACCGAAGACGGCGGCGCGCACTGGCGGCCGATCGATCACTTCGCGGGCGTGCCCGACACGTCGGTCGTGTCGCACATCACGCCGTCGCAGCACGACGTGAACACGGTCTACGCGACATTTCAGAATCATCAGTCCGGCGACTACAAGCCGTACGTCGTGAAGAGCACCGACTTGGGCAAAACGTGGACGAACATCACCGGCAACCTGCCCGTGCGCGGATCGACGTGGGCGATCGCCGAGGATTACGTCGATCGCAACTTGTTGTTCGTCGGAACGGAGTTCGGTTTGTTCTTCACCAACGACGGCGGCAAACATTGGGTGCAGCTCAAAGGCGGGCTGCCGACCATCCAGGTGCGCGATCTCACGATCCAAAAGCGCGAGAACGATCTCGTCGTCGCGACATTCGGGCGCGGATTCTACGTGCTGGACGACTACTCACCGCTGCGAACCATCAACGAACAAACCGTTGCGCAGGCCGCAACGCTGTTCCCGGTGAAGACGGCTCCGCTCTACGTCGAGTCGTTGCCGCTCGGGCTTCCGGGCGCATCGTTCCAAGGGCACAACTACTTCATGGCGCCGAATCCGCCGTTTGGCGCGGTGTTCACCTACTACCTCAAGGACGCGATCGAATCGCGTCGCGTGCAGCGCCAAAAAGCAGAAGCCGCCGCCGAGAAGAAGGGCGCGGACGTGTTCTATCCGCCGTGGGATTCGCTCAAGGCGGAGGACCGTCAGGAAGATCCGGCCGTTGTCGTAACGGTGAGCGATGCGAACGGACAAGTCGTGCGGCGTTTTACCGGTCCCACGACGTCCGGCATCAGCCGCGTCGCGTGGGACTTGCGACTGCAACCAGCGGCTCCCGTGAACGGTCCGCCGTTCAAGCCCGATCCCGACTATCCGTTCAACTCGCCGCCGCTCGCGCCATTCGCGCCACCGGGAACATACCAAGTCGCGCTGGCCAAACGTGTCGACGGCGTGTTCACGCCACTCGGCGCGCCGCAACGATTCCAAGTGGTGGACGTCGACAGCGTTCCCGGTCGCACGATGGCGACCATCGCCGATCAGCGGAAGACGGCGGAGCTCGAGCGCGCGGTGCTGGGAACGTCGGCGCTGCTCAATGAGACGCTCACGCGCGTGGGATTCCTGAAGCGTGCAATCGACGAAGCGCCGGGCGCCGATACGTCGCTCGCTCATCGCGTTCGACTGCTCGAAAATCAATTGCGCGACGCGCGAGAATCGCTCACGGGCGACCCGACGCGCGCGCGCCGCAACGAGGCGTCGCCGCCGGCGTTGCAGGGCCGGCTGCAGGGTGCGATCGGCAACGCGTGGACGAGCTCCCTCTCGGCGCTCAATCCCTCGCAGCGAGCGCAGATCGACATCGTGCGACGCGAGTTCGACGCCGTGCTTGCGCGTGTGCGACAACTCGTCGACGTCGACATGAAGAATCTCGAGCAAGCGGCGGAGTCGGCCGGCGTGGCGTGGACGAGCGGGCGAATTCCCCGAACGCCATGACGAATTCCATCGATGACGCCTTGGCGCCGTCATCGGCCCCGGCCGAGCTCGCGCACGCCGAAGCCGAGGTCGAAGCGCACAGCGCGTCGCTGAAGAAAGAGTTGGGCGTGCGCGATCTCGTGCTAACGCAGATTCTCTTCATCGTCGGACTGACGTGGATCGGCGTGGCGGGAAAGCTCGGTCCATCGCACGTCGTATTCTGGGTGCTGGCCATCGTCTTGTTCTACTTGCCGTCGGCTGCCGTGGTGATCTATCTGAATCGCCTGATGCCGCTCGAGGGCGGGTTGTATCAGTGGGCCAAGCTCGGGTTCAACGAGACCGTCGGCTTCATGCTCGCGTGGAACTTGTGGCTGTACGTGATCGTGAACACCTCGGAGATCGGACTGCAAAGCGCCACGTATCTCGCATACGCGATCGGGCCGAGCGCGGCGTGGATGACGCAGAGCACATGGTTCGTGGCGTTGGCGACCGCCGTGCTACTCGGCATGCTCGTCTTCGTGTCGACGATCGGGTTGTCGGTGGGAAAGTGGGTGCACAACGTGGGCGGAATCATGATGCTGGTGATCTTCGGCGCGCTGCTACTGCTTCCGTTCCTGAGCCTGGCCACGGGACATCTGCACGAGTATCACCCGCTTCGCACGAGCGCGCCGGCGTTCACGCTGTTCAACCTCAACATCCTTGGGAAGCTCAGCTTCGGCGCGCTCGGCGGGTTTGAGTACATGGCGATTCTGGCCGGCGAGACGAAGGCCCCGGCGCGATCGGTGAGCCGGTCGGTGTGGATCGCGTCGCCGATCATCGCGCTCATGTTCGTGCTGGGAACGAGCACGGTCGTCGCTTTGATCCCGACGAACGACATCGACCTCGTGGGACCCGTAGCGCAGGTGCTTCGCGTGGGATTTGGTCCGTTCGGATTCGCGTCACAGCTCGTGACCGTCGCGATCCTCATGACGCTCGCGATGCGCGTGGCGCAGACGAGCGTGAACTTCACGGGCATCGCGCGTCTCCCCATGGTGGCCGGCTGGGACCGCCTGCTGCCCGAGTGGTTCACGCGTCTGCACGCGACCTATCGCACGCCGGTGAATTCGATTCTCGCCGTTGGATTGACGGCCCTCGTGATTGCGCTGTTGAGTCTCATCGGCGTTGGACAAGCCGAGGCGTTTCAGTTGTTGTTCAACGCCGGCGGAATGTTCTACGCGCTCACGTATGTGGTGATGTTCGCCATCCCGCTGATCGGTCTTCGCGGCGTCACACCGCGGCCGCCGCTATGGCTGCGCGCGGCGTCGTTCTCGGGGCTGGTCATGACGCTGCTCTACGTGGTGCTGTCGGCGTTCCCGATCATCCAGGTGGCGAGCGTGGCGACATTCGCGCTCAAGATCTCCGGAGTGATCGTCGGTGCGAACGTGGTGGGCGTGGCGATTCTCGTCACGGCGCAGCGACGCCGGCGACTGCTTCCAGCCGGGGCGGCTGACATCGCGTAGCGAGCCGACCGTGCCCGAGGTGAGTTGGAGCGGCGGATTGACCTCGCCGAATCCAGGCGGAACAGGAAAGAACAGGATGAATCCGGATAACAACAAGGATGGAACCGATTACGACAAGTCTTCTTTGTTCTTCTCCATTTCATCCATTTCGTTCACCGATTCAGCGCCAGTCGTTCATACTCTCGTTCGTCATTCGTCTCATTCGTTCGGTCGCGGCCGACGCGGAATTAGGCGAGCCTACCTCGCGCGCGATGGGACGGCGCGGTTCTGATCGAACCAGTTGAGCACGACGTACAATCCTTTCGCTTCGCGCGATTCGACGGGGCGAACGAATACAAAGCCCTTGCCGTCGGGCGCCACGTCGTAGTTCGCGTGGAACGGCTCGCGCGAATAACGGCCGGTCAGTACGAAGCGGCGCGAGCTCACTGTCAACGTCGGCGCCGTCGTGACCGGTGCCGCATAGAGCGTGTCGTGGCTCCAGTAGTAGATCTCCTTTCCACTGGGCGCCCAGCGCGGCTCGCTACCTCCGCTCGCCGACACCGAAGCGCGTCCCGTGCCGCCGACTGGCTGAACGTACACTTCGTCCCGTCCTGATTCGTCGGACGTGAAGGCGACGAAACGCCCATCCGGCGAGACGGCCGGCGACCGTTCTTGAAACTGGCCCGCCGCCACGGGCGCGAGAGGCGCCTTTCCATCGAGTGACGTGCTGACGAGATCGCGGCCCGTGGAGTCGGCGTTCTGGCGGAGGATCAACGTTCCGGACGCCCGCGCGACCACGGCCTCGAAGAACGGCGTTCGGCCCTCGATGATACGGATCGGCGGCGCGCTCCGATCGGCCGGAATTCTGTCGATCCCGCGCTTGCCGTTTGCGACGGTCGAGTAGAGGATCGACGCGCCATCCGGCGTCCACTCCGGGAAGACGCTCGAATTGTCGAATGTCAGTCTCGTGAAGGCCGACGAGGTCTTGTTGTACACCCACAGGTCGCCGATCAAGTCGCCGCC
>DASVYG010000166.1:0-3926 GCA_036392315.1 Gemmatimonadaceae bacterium | reverse complement strand
ACGCTGACCTGGGAGCTCGACCACGACAACGCACTGCGGCGTGCATTCTGGACCGCGCTAGTCGCGAGCGGGATCGTGATCGCCTTCTCCCTCATTTGCTGTCCGTTGACACCTCAACTGTCGGCAAACCAGCGCGTGGGTACGGTCGTCCTGGGCGTGGATGTAGTGGGAGCGGTGAGTTGCCTCGTCATGTACGGATTTCTTCTCCGCGTGATGCTCCGCGCCAGTCCCCACGAGCCCATCCCGACGGCCGGCGCGTCCGACTCCTGGTGAGTCGCGGATCCGTCACGAGGTGCCCGAGCGCCTCGTTGTTCACTTCACTCTGATCGGCGTCGAGAAGAGCAGCTGACCATTGCCCGTCGTGATGTCGAGCCGCAGGGCGCCAGGCGCAGTGGGAACGAACTCGAAGTCGTACGTCTCCCCATTCCCGATCTGCTGTGTCGATGCGCGGTCCGTCGCCTGATCGGCCGGCAGGATCATCCCATCTTTCGCGATGGCGCGCCAGGTCAGCGGTGTCGCGTCGCGCATGACCTTCATGATGAGGCCCGGACGAGAGTTGTGCAGGTTGAGCATGCGCACCCGGTATTTTGTCCCGGCGCGCAGCTCGCGCATCGCCGGCGTCGCCGTGCCGTTCAGGAACAGCGCGGCGCCGTCGCGGTTTGATCGCGGGGCCGTTATGAGAAGTATGATATCGGTGGCCGGATCGTAACTCGAGATCGAATCGACGACGATCAACGCGCCGCCGAGGCCCGCCTGCTGCTGCCGCACCTCACCGACGTGCGGGTGATACATGAACGTTCCAGAACGCGGCGGGGTGAACCGGGCGACGAAGGAATCGTTGGGCGCGATCTCGGGCGCGAGATGCCCGGGGTGTCCGGCGAACCCGGCGACGCCGTCGTAGTAGCTATCGAGCTCGATGCCGTGCCAGTGCACCGACGTCGGTTCAGGCAAGTGATTGACGATCGTCACGCTCACCGGCTCGCCGCGCTGGAGGATCAGTGTCGGGGCGGGCCGAGTCGGATACGGCGGCAGCGTCCCGCCGACATCGAGCGTGTATCCGAACGCGGGCTCGAGCGCCGTGCCGCCGGAGTCCACGCGCGCGATCAGGCGAAGGCGCCGCCGCGCAGCCGGCTCCGGCGTGGCGGCGGCGCCGCGTGATTCGAGAATGCTAATGCCGACGACCGGCCCGCTCATCATCTCGAGCATATGATCCGCGGTCAGCTCCGCATCCGGCATCGGATCGCGGCCGTCGAGGCCACGCACTGGCTGGATGTGGATTGGATCGTGGCAGTGAAACAGCCAGTTTCCGGCGCGCGACGGAACCCACGTCATGGAGAACGTGCGTCCGCTGGCGAGTCGCTCGGTATTGACGAGGTGCGGTGAAGACGTGGCGGCGAAGATGCTGTCCGACTGTTCATCGCCGCGGCTGTCGACGTCGTAGTAGAAGCCGTGCAGGTGCATCGGGTGTACACCGACGCCGGCGTTGATCACGCGAATACGCACCGAGTCGCCTGTCGTGTATGTGAGTCGCTCGGTGTGCGGCCACGATTTGCCGTTGATCACGAACCGGTTGACGGGCACGAGACCCGTATCGATGCGCACGCGCTCGCCCCACGATCCGACCAGAAAAATGCGGTCCGTGCGATGCGGTCCCCCTTCCGAATCGACGACGAAGGCGCCGGATAGCTGCGAGTCCATCGGGCCACGGCTTCCGATTCGTTGACTGCCGTCCGTCGACGCCCAGTAGTAAAAGGTGCCGATCCGGCTGGCCGTGAAGCGAATCTCGCGAGTCTCGGCCGGCGCGACCGAGACGGTATCGTCGGCGGCATCGCGCGAGCCGCGGGTGTTGAGTCCATGCAGGACCAACCGCTGACCGGCGATCGAGTTCCGGATGGAAACGTGGAGTTCGGTCCCGACGGGCACGCGCAACAGCGGGCCTGGGATCTGGAGGGCGCCGCCGTCTACGCCGAATGCGCGCACGACGACGGCGAGGCCCGCGTCAGCGTCGGGGTGCCACTTGCCCTCGCGCGCGTCGAGATGCACGGTGAGCAAACCGTCGCGAAGAATCCCCGCAGATGTGCGATTGTCGTTGATCGCGATTTGCTCGATCGGTGGCGCCGAAAGAGAAAACGCGACGAGGAGCGGGCCAGCCATCCGCATCGTTCGCATCGAATTTGTCACGTCCTACCGGGTTGTCGCCTGTTTTGCCGACTGCTCCGCCCTCGACAGCAGCGTGTCGAGCGCGACGCGGTCGAGATATCGACCGCGCGCGAACACAGCGCGAATGCTCCGCGTGGCATGAATGTCCTCGAGCGGATTCGCGTCGAGCAGCAGGAGATCCGCCACGTGTCCCACCGCCACGGTGCCAAGCGAATCCGTCGCGTGCAGATACTTTGCCGGCGTCAGTGTCGCCGCGCGCAACGCTTCGGCCGGCGACATGCCGGCGTCGACGAACAGGGCGAGCTCGTCATGTACGCTGAAACCCGGCACGAGCCAATCATTCGCCACGTCGGTGCCGATCATCACTTGCACACCGGCGCGCTCCATGGTGAGCGCGAGTTTTTGTTGCGCGGCGAATACGCCGCGGCGCTTTTCCAGGGCTGCGGCCGACATCCGCCGTGACGCGCTCGCGCGTGTTTTGTCCCACGCGGCGCGCTCGACGGCCGGGATGTAGCGCAGCTCGTCGCGGGTGGCGATCGTTGGATCTTCCGGGTCGAGAAAGTACCGCGCGACGACGAGCGTCGGCGTGACCCAGATCCCGCGCTGCACCAGCGCCTGCATCAGATCGGCGCAGCGGGGCGCGTCGTAGCCGTCGAAGATGAGTTGCTGCACGCGCCCTGGCGGTGGCCGCTGCATGGTGTCGGTCCGCAGCCGCAGCCGCATCGCTTCAGCCTCCGCCGCCGCCGAGGCACAACCATCGGATGCCGTGTAGTGCTCGATGTCCGATTGGCCTGCCGCGATCGCCTCGCGCACGGTGACAGAGGATGGCACATGTCCGATGAGGGGCAAGCCGCGCTCCTTCGATTGGGCGGCGAGCGCAAAGAATGCCTCGCGCGGAATGGCGTTGTGCATCTTCACGGCGCGGCCGCCACCGCTCGCGATCGAGTCCACGACGCGCCGCGCGTCTTCCGGCGAGCCAACGACGATGGCAATGTCCCTGAAGATCCCCTTCGGTCCGTCGATCATCGGTCCCGTGGGAACGACGCGGGGCCCGATCAGCCGTCCCGCCGCGACGGCTTCGTCCCATGCGCGCACTTGCGCGAAATCTTCGAGATTCGTCCACATGTCGCGGACGCCGGTGACACCCGTGGCGATGTAGAGCGGTAGGTGCCACGCGCGTTCGTCCATCGGCGCGCTCTTCTCGTGAGGGAAGATGTGTCCGTGCATGTCCCACAAGCCCGGGATGACGAACTTGCCTCTGCCGTCGACGACGATTGCGGCGCGAGGCACCGCGGTCGTTCCGCGCGCCCCGATTGCGACGATCCGTGTGCCGCGCACGACGATTGTCTGATCAGGAATGGCGCTTCCCGCCGCCACATCGATCACCGCGGCGCCGACGATGGCGATCTCGCGCGCCGGAGCCTGCCCGCCGAGCGTGTGCGCCGCGAGCGCGAGTGCCGCGAGCACGAGTGCCGCGACGGCGAAGGACGAGGAGAGCAGGGAGTCGGTCCTCATTGAGAGTTCCTTCGTCGGCGCGGAGCGCGTGACCAAACGATACGTCGTGGATTAAACTCGCCGGCACCACGCGGCTTGAGTCAGCGTCGAATATGCAGCGCCGTTCGTTCAGCCGTTAGTGCACACTCATATAGTCATTCTAGTGGCTCTGATGCTTCGAAAGCTGCCACTGGGCTCGTTGGGCTCGTTACGCCGTATGAGAGTCCGTACGGCGGTCAGTGCGGCCCCGGCGAGCCGCCCGCGCGCTGCGT
>DASVYG010000165.1:0-28341 GCA_036392315.1 Gemmatimonadaceae bacterium | reverse complement strand
CCGCTCGATCCGGAGGCCATGCGATCCTCGCTTCCTCTTGGAGTGCAATGCACTCATCGATCGGCAGCGGGAGGGGCCAGACCAGAGGCGACGATCCGATGGCGGAAGATGAATCGGCCCGACGAGGGCCTTGAGTCGCAGGCGCGACAAAGTCAAGATAACGCGCGGGCCGAGAATGCGCCTCTGGGCAGGCGGTCCAGGCCGTTGACCCCGAGCCAGTGCGTGGAGGCGGGTCTCGAACCCGCGACGTACGGATTTAAAGAGCGATAACTGATTCGAGTTCTAGCATCATCGAGTATCGCTAAGTCACGGTGCCGGCCTCGGTTCAGCCGTACAGCCTCGAGCGTAGGGTTTCCACTGACTGGACCTTGCGGGGAGTCGAACGAAACATTGGACGGCGCCGGGCGCTCGGGCGCTCCCCACCTTTCGGTGTCTCGGTGACGACAACGCTCCGCGATCAGCTCCAATTCACTCTCGGAGGCGCCTATGCCATCGAGCGTGAGTTGGGCGGTGGCGGGATGTCGCGCGTGTTCGTCGCCGAGGAGAGATCGCTCGGCCGACGAGTTGTGGTGAAGGTACTTGCGCCGGAGCTCGCGGCATCGATCTCGGCGGAGCGATTCCGGCGCGAGATCCAGCTTGCGGCCAGGCTGCAGCATCCGCACATCGTGCCGCTTCTCGCTGCCGCCGACGGCGATGGGCTGCTCTACTATACGATGCCCTTCGTGGACGGAGAGTCGCTTCGTTCCCGTCTGGAGCGCGAGAAGGTCCTACCGTTGGCGGGCGTCGTTTCCATCCTCTGCGATGTCTGCGAGGCGTTGGCCTACGCGCATCGTCATGGTGTCGTTCACCGCGACGTGAAACCCGAGAACGTGCTGCTGTCCGACAACGTCGCCGTCGTCGCCGACTTCGGGATCGCGAAGGCGATCAGCGCAGCGCGCACCGAGCCTGATCGTGGCGATGCGGTGACGCTAACGCAATCGGGAACGTCGCTCGGCACGCCCCAGTACATGGCGCCCGAGCAGGCGGCGGGCGATCCAACGACGGACAACCGCGCCGATCTCTATTCGCTCGGCGTGATGGCGTACGAGATGCTCGTCGGCACACCGCCGTTCGCGAGCCGAACGCCACAGGCGCTCTTTGCCGCCCACATTGCCGAGCATCCGTTGCCCGTTTCCGACAAGCGACGCGATACGCCGCACGTGTTGTCAGTGCTCGTGATGCGCCTGCTCGAGAAGCGCCCCGCGGATCGCCCGCAATCGGCGGACGAAGTGCTCGCCACACTGTCCACGATCTCCACCACGGATGGAGCTGTCGCATCGCAGCAGTTGCGTCCACATCTCACCCGTCGCCGTGCGATTGCTGCTGGTGCGGCGCTGGCCCTTCTCGCGACGCTCGGCGGCTGGTGGCGCGTGCATGCCAGACCTTCGCGGCTCGATGAGGGACTCGTGGTCGTCGCTCCATTCCGGGTCACCGGTGCCGATGCGTCGCTCGCGTATCTGCGTGAGGGCATGCTCGACCTTCTCGCGGCCGAGCTTACCGGCGAGGGCGGGCCTCGGGCGGTCAATCCGCGATCCGTGCTCGTTGCATGGAAGCGGCAGACGTCGGGCGAACCCGATCTCTCGGAGGAACAGGCACTACGCCTCGCGGCGGGGCTCGGATCCGGACGGCTTCTCCTCGGCGACGTCGTGGGCACGCCATCGCGCATCGTGATCAACGCGAGGCTGCTCGAAGCACCGGGGGGAAAGGTCGTCGCACAGGAATCTGTCGAAGGCCCGCCCGACAGTCTGGCGTCGCGCGTCGACGCGCTCGCGGCCAAACTGCTCTCGGTCAGTGCGGGACAGCGGGAGCGGCTCGCCTCGCTGACGACCGCGTCACTCCCGGCGCTGCGCGAGTACCTCGACGCGAAGGCGCTGTTCCGCCACGGGCAGTATGGCGCGGCGCACCAGCATTTCGAACGCGCCGCACAGCTCGACTCCACCTTCGCGCTCGCGGCGCTCGGGATCTTCGAGGCGTCATTCTGGGACGGAGCTCCGGACGTTTGGCCGGCCGCCGCGCGAGTCACGGCGATGGCGTCGCGCTTGAGTCAGAAGGATCGCGTCTATTTGAGTACGATGACCGGACCTCGCTTCCCCGAAGCGTCGACGATGCGCGAGCTCATCGCGGCGAGCGAGCGACTCGTTCAGGTAGCGCCGGACGAGCCGGAGAGCTGGGCGACACTCGGCGATTGGTTGTTTCATACGGGCGGCATGGTCGACATCGAGGATTGGGACAGCCGCGCGACGACCGCGTATGCCCGCGCGCTCGCCATCGATTCCACCTTCGTGCCGGCGCTCGGTCACTACGTTCTCCTCGCCGTGCGGCGAGGAGATACGGCGGCGGTACGAAAGCTTGGCGCGCTGTACATCGCGACCGATTCGATCGGTGAAACGGCGCAAGCATTGCGCTGGCGTCGTGCGTTGATGCTCGGCGACGAGCGAATGTTGGCCGACGTCCGCTCACGGCTCACGAACAGGGAGCGACCGATCGATCCATTCACGATGTGGTGGATTTCCGACCTCTCGCTTCGTGACGGTGTGGCGCTCGACGACGGCGCTCGCGCTCTCACGTCGGCACTCTCGATCGTTGATCCCCAGGTCCGAGCCGTCGACGCGCTGGTCGCAGCCGACTTCGCTCTCGAGCGCGGACAGCCTCGCGCTGCGATCGCCGCGTCGGAGGCGGCACAAGCCTTTCAGTCGGATCCGCATCTCTTTCTTCGCTGGCGCGTGCTCGGCGCACTGTACGACGACGGTGATTCGACCGCCGGCGCACAGTCGGTGACCCTCCTCGAGCGATCGGCCGACGCGGCCGCCGCAACCGGGGCGGCGCGTCAGGCTCAGAACAACGACCGCTGTGTCGTCGAGCAGTGGCGGCTGTTGCACGGAGACGCACACGGCGCGCGGGAGGCGATCGCCAGAATGCGCGCCACACCGGGGCAAAGCGCGACACCGAACGGAGCGCGCGTCGAGGTGCGCTGCAGTATGATCCTCGACGCACTCGTCGCCGAGCTCGAGCACCGTGCCGACGCACCCGCAGCGATCGACCGCCTCGATTCGCTGATGCGCACCGGTCCCGATGGCGGCATGCTGGTCGGCACCTTCTCCAAAGATCCGGGGAATCTGGTTCTCGCCTGGCTGCGCGAGCGCCAAGGCGACCGGAGCGGCGCGCTGCGCGCCGTTCGCAGAATCGGTTACGTGGGCTCGCCCGTTTTCCTGGCGGCGCAGCTTCGCGAGGAGGGCAGACTCGCGGCGCTCACGGGTGACAAGGCCGGTGCCATTCGAGCGTGGCAGCACTATCTCGCGATTCGAAACGAGCCCGAGCCTCCCCTACGCGGCGAGGTCGAGGCCATTCGACAAGCGATACGCGACGTCCAGAGCGGCCGCGCGCCGGGTTCGGACCTGCGCGGAGTGCCGCTTCCGCTTCGGGGACCGACAATGCGATGAGCACGACCTTGAGGCAGACGGACGATCGGCCGCCTACTGGCCGGAATACCACCCGGCCTGAATCTGGCTTCGGAGCCGCCAGGGCAGGGGGTGTTCTGGTCCGCCGTCGGTGATCGAGAGCGACGCGAGGTCGACGATATCGCCGCGCACATCTTGAACGACGCCCATTGGAGCCACCCGACCTGAGGCGCGTCCGTGAATCCAGTTGGTGAGCACGATGACGACGAGGTCGCGCTCCGGATCGATCCACATCGACGTCCCAGTGAAGCCGGTATGCCCGAACGCGCGTGTCGACAGATACTGACCGCAGCTTCCATCTCCCGGACACGTTTGCCATCCGAGCCCGCGCCATCCCGGGCCAGGCTTCGTGAACGCGCGAGCGATGCTGTCGGCGAAGAGTCGCGTGCTCCCCGCGACGCCTCCATCGAGCATGAGCTGAGCGAACACGGCGAGATCGCCTGCAGTGGAAAACAATCCTGCGTTGCCCGCCACACCGCCGAGCGCGCGCGCCGTGCCGTCGTGCACCTCTCCGCGTGGGACAGGTTCCTCCGTGGGAGCGATGCGCGCGCGCAGCGATGGTGCCGGGCGAAACATCGTCGAGCGCATGCCGAGTGGAGCGTAGACCGCGTGGCGAACGAACTGGTCGAGCGGCTCGTGCGTGATGCGCTCGATGACGAAGCCCATCACATCGAGCCCGAGGTCCGAATACTCGTAGGCCGAGCCTGGTGCGCGAACGAGGCTCGTCGCCAGCACTGCCTTTCGTGCTGACTCGGGGCCGGCCCCGCGCGTCGAGATATCACGTCCGGCAGGCAAGCCGGATCGATGCATCAGCAGCTCGCGAATCGTGACTTGGTCCCTCGCGCCGCCGCTGAAGGTCGGCAGATAGTGCGCGACATGTTCGTCGAGCCGCAGCTTTCCTTGATCGACGAGAACCATGGCCGCCGCCGTTGTCGCGACGACTTTGGTCAGCGATGCGAGGTCATACATCGTTCGCTCGGCGTCGACCGCGACGTTCGATCGCCAGTCCAAGGTGCCATAGCCGCGCTCCAAAACAATACCGCCGTGCCTCGCGACGATCACCGCGGCCCCGGGGAAGCCTTGAGCACGAATGCCTCGTTGCACGACGTCGTCGATCATCGCGAGTCGCGACGGATCCATACCGGCGGACTCGGGCGTCACGTGCGGCAGGCGAGCGGGGCCGTCTTCCGATGGCGTATCAAGCGTCGTGACCGCGCTCGCGCCACGGGCGAGTGCAGCGGAGCCGCACACCAGACTGAAGAGTGTCAGTAGATGGATTGGACGAAGCATCAGACGCCAGACGACTCACACAAAATATGGTTGCGCCGCGCGACAGCCGCGCGCTTGACACCCGCGCTCGCCTTCATGATAGTCTTTGCCAGCGCGCCTGACAGGGCGCCTCCCACCCGCGGCGAGGGAAGCATTCCCACCTGTCATGGTCTGAAACACGGTGCCGGACACCTTCTTTCAGCCTGATTCTGCAGCGGGTACAGGCGTTACGTGAAAGGAGGCGCCATGTCCGTTGCTCGAGTTCTACCCGCACGCCCGTCGCTCGATTCACTTCGGAAACAAGCGAAGAGACTCGCCCGCGACGTCGACGCCGGAAACGGCGAAGCCATCGCTCGCGTCCACGCGCAGTTGCCTCGAGGCGCGCTCCCACTTTCGGCTCGTGATGCGCAACTCGTCATCGCCCGCGAATACGGATTCGCCGGCTGGACGGATCTGACGGCCGAGGTGCAGAAACGCCTCGGCAACGCGGTCGAGTGGGCTGCGTCGCAGGCCAAGGTTGCGATTCACGACCGGGACGACGAGCGGCTGCGAACGCTGCTCACTGAATACCCAGCGCTAGTCTCGTGGCGCGACGAGAACGGCCATAGCCTGCTCGACGCCACGACATCCTACGCGATGGACTGCTCGGACCCGGAGCGCGAGCGCATCTACACGCGTCCGGTTGCCGCCGAGCGGCTGATCGACGCAGGCGCGATCGTCGATCGCAAGACTTGGGAGCACGTGATCCGGACGGGCGCCAAGGGAATGCTCCACTTGCTCGCGCAAAAGGACGCGTTGCCGCGAACGCTGTCGGTTCTCGCCGCGCTCGGCGACGATGCGGCGGTCCACGCGCGCCTCGAGAGCAATGGCGAGCGAGACGAGGCAGAACGCGTCGATCAGCAAATTGTAATCGGCCGCGCGATGTTGAGCGCGTGCCGCTTTCGACACACGGGCGTTGCGTTGCGGCTTCTCGAGCGCGCGATCGCGCTCGATCCGGACCTGGGCCGGCGCATCGATCGCTGGCAAAGCCGGCCGGTATTCGTCGAGTTTCTGATTCAGCATCCGGGCGGCCTGTGGCAGGAGCCCGAGACCACGCCGTGGAGGACGTTCGTGATCCTGCAACTGGCGAGCGCGCGCGATCGCGCCGATCTCACCGCGTTCCGCCGCTGGCTCGACGACGAACCGTGGGTGCTCCAACCCTCATTCACCCACGTCCAGGCCGCGTTGATCATGCCGGCTTGTTATGAGAAGGATCGCGAAGCCTTCATCGTGACGCTCTTGGACCGCGATCCGGCGCTACTCCATGCCGAGCCGCCGCCGCCGTCGCCGTGCATCGTCCAGGCGCTCTCGTACGGAAATGCGCGTCTCATTCCGCTGCTGACGCGCATCTGGCCGCTCCCGAACGATTTACCGCACGCAGCCGGCGTGGGCGACGCGGCTGCGGTCGCGCGCTGGTTCGACGGCCAAGGCCGACCCGTTCTGGGATCGCTCGAGCACCACTATCCTGGCAGCGATCCGCAATTTCCGCGCGGCGACCTGCGTTGGGGACCTCCAACGACTCAGCAGGTTCTGGACATCGCGCTCGCGTGGGCGGTGTTGAATCGACATTTCGAGATCGCGACGCTCCTCCTGGAGCGCGGCGCCAACATCAACACCGACTGGGCGACTCACGAGCCGGCGAGCATTCTCCACGAAGCGGCGATCCAGGGGAATGAGGACGCTGTGCGGTTCCTCATCAATCACGGTGCCGACCTGGCGGTGACGGACTACCGCTATCAGTCCACCGCCGAAGGATGGGCGCGATACGGATCGCACGATGAGCGAATGGCGGACTTGTTGGCGGCGGCGGCCGTTCACCGCGCCCGTGAGAAGGCGTAGCGATGACCCGGGCGGGTCTCGAACCCACGCGCTACGGATTAAAAGAGCGAACAGTCAGAAGCCCCAAACGGTCCGGCCGTTTCGCGGACCGCCCTTTGGTCGTCCTAAATCGCGCGATCACTGCGGGGCGCTTCAATTCCCGAGGCATCGCGTTACACGGCAACGCGCTGTTGCGCTGACTAGTCGATTGGTGCGGACGATGTCTTCGCACCGCCCGATCTTGATGCGTTGGGGGACGAGCCACTACGGCACGGTAGGTACATGGCTGACACGAAAGCGCTGTTTACCCAACGGTTCGAGGCAGCGCGCACAGCACTGACCGCGGGGGACGAGCCCGCCGCCGCCGAATCCCTTTACTCGGCGATCGTCGTGGCGCGCACGGATCCCAGTCTCCGGCGGGAGCTCGCCTCCGCCCTCTTCCACCTTGGGAAGCTCTCGCGGAGGTTCGGCCGGGCAGGGGAAGCCGAAGCGGAGTCGCTCCTCACCGAAGCGCTCGCCATCGGCGAAGGGCTCTTCGGCAGGGAACACGCCGCAGTCGTCCCCCTGCTAAACGAGTTGAGCCGGCTACACATTCATCGGTTGCAACACGCGCGCGCCGAGGGCGTCCTCGAACGTTTGCTCGCGATCGCACGGGCCAAGGGCGAGGAGAATGCCGATGTCGCCACCGCGCTGGCTGGCCTCGCCGTCGTGAAACGGAAACTCGGCGATGACGCCTCGGCGGAAGCACTGTTCAGAGATGCATTGCGCATTCGAGAGAAGGTGCTCGAGCCGAGCCACATGGTCACCGTCGTCACGCTGGAGCACCTCTCGGAAACGTGTGCTGCGCGCGGCAACTTCGCCGAAGCGTTGGCGCTGCTTCGGCGCGGCCTGGCAACGCGCGAGGTGGCGTTGGGTCCGGGCCATGCAACCGTGCAGGTCGCGCGGTCGCGCGTGGCCGAGCTCGAACTGCAGGCCGCCGTCGCGGCCGACACGGCGGCGGCTGCTGCGAAGGCCGCCGAGAGTGCGACAGCTACTCCGGCCTGGATCAAGCGGGTGCCGGACTCCTCCGCCGATACGCCATCGACGACTGTGCCATCACCGGTCAATTCGAAGAAGCTGGAATTCCTCGGTGAGCCTGAGGCGCGGGTACCTCGCCCCGCCGCCCTTTCACGCGAACGTGCGAAGACGCCGACGGTCACCGTTGCGATGGCGGCCGCCTCGTTGATGGCATCTTCGATACAGACGTCGTCTGCTTCCCAGATCGTCATTTCCCCACCCGCGAGCGCTCGTCCGTCCGAGAGCATCACCGGTCGCGAATCGGGCGTCCCGGATCGCTATGCCGTTCTCGCGGATGTCGCCCACAGCGATGTCGCGAGTGAGGATGCTGCGCCTGCCGACTGGCGATCCACCATCGCGCCGGTCGGGGCCGATTCGCCCGAGCCGGCGCGCAAGAAACGAACGGTGCTGTATGCATCCGTTGGAGTGGCCGCCGTTGCGATCGCTGGGCTACTGATGATGCGCCCGCGCGCCGGCGTCGGCAGCGACCGCGTCTCCACGAAGATGAGCGCCGCGCAGCATACCACAGCAGCCGTCGCTCCTGTCGTGACGGCACCGGCGATGAGGACCGAATCCACAGCGAACGGCGCGGCGTCCATAGTGGTCGCAACGGGCGCCGAGTCGCTCCCCTCCGCAAGCGCGACGTCCGCGGCAACCGCTCCGGTGGTGAAGCCAGAGGAGCATGAGCCGGAGAGCGCTCCACTCCGCCTGCCCCGCATCGACGCTCACCTGCGTCCCATCAATATCCCGAGCATCCCGGTCCCGAGCATCCCGACGGCGCCGAATGTCGACTCGATCGTGCGTTCGGCAACGGAGCGGCGCGCGTCCGACACCGATCGGACTGGAACGGGGGAGAAAGTCTCATCCTCCACGTCGGCGGACGTCCATTACGTGGTCACCCCTCCCAAGATCATCGGGCGCGTGCCGGAGCCGCGCTTCCCCGACGCGCTGCTGCGCTCGGGACACCGCGAAGGACAGGTCGTCGTGCGCTTCATGGTGAACGAGTTCGGGAGTGTCGACGCCGCGAGCATGATCGTGGAGCGATCGGATCACGACCTGTTCACATCTGCCGTGCGCGACATCCTGCCGCGCTTCCGCTTCGAGCCCGCCCGCACGCCCGCACCGGATTCGAAGCCGGTCGCCGCGTGGGTGAGCGTGCCCTTTCGGTTTACGACGAGGGAGAAGTAAGGCAGCGGTGCTAACCGTCAACTCAGTGAAGCTCCGCCGCGGCGATGGCGAGACACAGCGCCAGACGCGTTTTGCCGACACCAGTGGGGGCCCGAGCGGCTTTCGGCAACCGTTTCTTGTGAGAGTTTTTCGCGAACGGCCGCCTCGATGGGCGGCCGCCGCATTTCCGCCGAGAGTCCTGCCAACAACCCTACCCTGATGACCCGGGCGGGTCTCGAACCCGCGACCTACGGATTAAAAGTCCGTTGCTCTACCAGCTGAGCTACCGGGTCGGTGTGGTATCAAACTTCGCCTGCTCGAACTACTTAGACAACTCTCCTGTCGTCGTTCTCGCTTCGTTCATCCGGCCGATTGTGCCCGAATTGTGCCCTTCGCGAAGGGAAGCACGCTCGGAGAGCCCTGCGGCGCGCCGTGAAGAACCGCGAGCTTCGCCACGCCCTCGGCGAGATCGGCCGCCGACGTGATCGCGTACCGGCGATACACGGCCTCCGTCCTGTGGCCGGTGAGCTTCATCGCGACCGACCGCGACACGCCCGCGCGCTCAAGGTTGCGCACGGCCGAGCGCCGGAGATCGTGGACGAGCCGTCCTTCGAGACTGGCTTTTTTGCAGGCGGTCTCCCACGACTTGGCGTATGAGCCGATCGGCTTCCCCTTGCGGTGAAACACTGTGGGGATGATGCAATCGTTCTTCCGCTCCAGCTCCTTCGTGCTGGACCAACATCGCCAAGCATCGCGATTAGACTTTTCTGAATCAAAAGTCCGTTGCTCTACCAACTGAGCTACCGGGTCTAAATCGATACGCAAAACAAACTTAGTTGGTCCGCCGATATAACGGCCACGCGCCCGAGTAGACGAAGACCTAGACAGTCGGGCGATCTCGCCGCTCATTGTGCGAGCCTCAATGTAGCAGCAGGTAGCGAAGCGATTCGCAGTGGTCACTCTGGGTCCGAAGCCCTCGCAGCTGTAGCGCCTCAGAGGGGCACGCACCGTCGGCAATCGCATGATCCACGTCGCACGCGACGACTAGCGAGCGATGTGTAACCGTTGATCGCTCGCCAGCCGCCGCTCCCGCGTGAGCGTGGACCCGTTTCCCGGACGCCGACGCCGGCTCGGAACCGCCAGGCGAAAAAGCGCGCCCGCCGTTCGGCGACGCACGCGCCGAAGCACTTCTTCCGCGCGCCTTGCCGACTGGTGCTGTCTACAGCGCGCCCTTGGAAGAAGATCACACGATGGGTCAAGAAGTGGCGATCGCAGCTGACGGTTTGCGGACAATCGGCTGCGAACTCGCTGCGGCCTTGGCGTCCGACCAAGTCCATGCATGCCAGATGATGACCGAGGTGCATACCGTTTCGATCGTCCCGAAGAACATGTACAACGCAAACATATGCTCGTGCCAGGCACCGTTCGCCAAAGGCACAACTAACTGCAGCAAAATGACGGCTAAAGTCTCAATCGCACCCGCGATGATATTCGCCAGCCGGTTCGCTCTAAACGGAAGGAGTCGAGACGCCGGAATCATGGCGATGGGTATTTCCATCAAGACCGCAAACCCCAGCATAGCCAATGGTGAGAAATGTGGGGCTGGATCTTTCGAGCCAACAATATCGAACAGGGCAAACACGTCCGCATACAGGTAGTTGAGTAACGCGAAGAGCCAAAACAGAGACAACCGCTCCTTTGTGTTGTGCATGTCAACCTCCTAGGGAATGGTGATGGTCGTCGGACAACGTGTTGGCGGCACTCTCGGCGCCGGGTGGTAAGGGTTCAGCGATGCTAGTGACGAAGTAGAGCAGCCACACCGCGCCGATGATGCGCGGCGACGACTCGCGAAGATCGAGGCTCACACGACCATCCGGCGTTCGGTCCGTAGGCGGCGCAGCTCCGACACCCACAGCATGAGCGAGAACAGTCCGTTCACGCCGAGCGCGATCAAGCACCATATGAAGAGCAACGCGTCGCTGTACCGGCTGCGATTTCCGTTGTTGCTGAAGTGGAGCGCCGGCATGCCGATCGCCGCGAGCGCGACGAACAACATGATCATCCGTCCGAATCGGAGCTCGGGGACGAGCGCGGGCCCGGCCAGCATCAGGGTCAGTATCACAACGCCCGTGAGGTTGCCCCATCCCGCCCCGATCGTGCCCGGCGGGGAATGGTAGGCGTCCTCCGCGAGATGCAGCGTCAGGAGGAGCACCGAGAGGAGCGACGTGCGCACGAGCAGGCGTTGGTGCGTCATGATTGACGAAGGTACAGTGCGGCCGCGCGCCCTTCGCGCGGTTCACGGCACGTGGCCGTGACTCGCCACAAAGCGCTCGTCCATCGGCCGCGCAACACTCGGCGACGGCCCGCACAGGCAGTAGATTCGCGCTGTGAAACACATCCGCGCCGCGCTCCTCTCGCTCGCCGGGTGGACGATTCCCGGATTGGTCGCCGGGGCGGCCACCGTGCTGTTCTTGCCGATCGAGCCAGAAACGCGCGCGTACCTCGGGCGGCTCGGGGCGGCACTCCTTGTGTCGTGGTGGATCTGGGCCCCTATCGCGCCCGCCGTGCGCGTCGCGATGCGCCGCGTGCCGCTCGAGCGCCCGCTCTGGCGGCCGCTGACAATGCACGTCGTGCTCGCAACCGCGTCGGCACTCGCGTGGTCCGCGTGGTCCGCGTGGGCGCTGTGGCTCTCGCGACCACCGACGCCCCCGGCGGAATCGTACGGCGCGACGCTCCAACGGCTCATCGGCGGACACGTGTTGCTGGGGGTCGCAGTCTACGCCTCGCTCGTGGCGGTGCGGATGGCGATGGACGAGCGCGCGGCGCGCCGCCGGCGCGAGCTCGACACCGTGCGGCTCGAGGCCGACTTGGCGCAAGCGCAGCTGCGCGCGTTGCAGATGCAGCTCCAGCCGCACTTCCTCTTCAACACGCTCCACGGCATCGCGATGCTCACGGACACCGATCCGGCGGGCGCCGAGTCGATGGCGGTGAAGCTCGCCGAGCTGCTGCGCGCGACGCTGAGCCTGCGCGACGTGCCGGAGGTGCCGCTGCGCACGGAGCTCGATCTGCTGCGCGCCTATCTCGCGATCGAGGAGACGCGGTTCGGCGACCGTTTGGTCGTGACGTTCGTGGTTCCTGACGATGCGCTTGACGAGCGCGTCCCGAGCTTTCTGTTGCAGCCCATCGTCGAAAACGCCGTCCGTCACGGCGTGGCGCCGCGCGTGGAGACGGGGCACATCGCCATCGGCGCGGCGCGCGAAGCGGATGCGCTCCTGCTGTCGGTGGAAGACGACGGGCCCGGATTTGGCGCGGATCCGTTCGCGGTCGGCGGCGTGGGGCTGCCCGCCACGCGCGAGCGCTTGGCGCTGCGCTATGGCGACGCGGGCTCGATTCGGTGCGAAATGCGGAACGCGGGCGCGCGGGGCGCGCTCGTGACGATTCGCATTCCGCTCGGCGCGCGGCTGGCCTGATGGCGGACGACGTGCTTCGTGTGGTCGTCGCCGACGATGAGCCGGCCGCGTTGAACGGCCTCGCTCGGCGGCTCGCCGCGAGCCCGCAATTGCGGGTCGTCGCCACTTGCCCAAACGGGATCGCGGCGCTGGAGCAGATTCGCGTGACTCGGCCCGATGCGGCCTTCCTCGATGTGGCCATGCCGGGGCTGGCGGGCCTCGACGTCGTGCGCGCGCTGGATCCCGCCGAACGGCCGCACATCGTGTTCGTCACGGCGTACGACCGCTTCGCGATTCAGGCGTTTGATCTCTACGCCGTCGACTACCTCTTGAAGCCGTTCACGCGTGAGCGCCTGGCGGCCGCCGTTTCACGATTGCACGAGCGGCAACGGAGCCGAAGACGCGCGAACGACCCGCTCGACGCGTTGCTGCAGTCGGCGCAACCTGTCGTTACCCCCGAGCGACTCGTGGTAAGGGACGCCGAGACGATTCTGGTGATCCCTCCGCACGAAATCGATTGGTGCTCGGCGGAGGATAACTACGTGCGCATCCACGCCGGGTCGAAGCGGCACCTCATCCGCATGACCATGCGAAGGTTGGAGGAGCTATTGCCGCGCGCGACGTTCGCGCGGATTCACCGCTCGGCGATCGTGAACGTGGAGCGCGTCCGCGAGTGCACGCCGCTGGGCGGCGGAGAGTATCGCCTTACCCTCGTGAACGGACTGCGGCTGGTGGTGAGCCGGAGTTATCGGGAGGCAGTTCTAGACCGACTGCAACAGGCCAGAGCGAGGTAGGGGCGGCTCATTGCCAGGCCTTCCGGACAGCGCGTGGATGGGACCCAGTGGCGAGGACCCTTGGCCGAGCATCGAAAGGGCGAAATCGCTGTGCCCGATTTGTGCCCACACGTGCGACAACCATCGCAAAACACGAGGGGGCCACCTGTCGGCGCCCCCCTCGTAAACGCAGTTCTGCCAACAGCATCGACCAACATCGCCAAACATCGCGATGAGACTTCTTCGAATTAAAAGTCCGTTGCTCTACCAGCTGAGCTACCGGGTCGGTGTTGTATCAAACTTCGCCTGCTGGAACCACTGAGACAACTCGTTGCGCGATGGTCGGTGGTCGATTATCCCTCCGATCGTGCCGCTCGCCGGAGTCTTCTGACGTCCTCGACTTCTCCATGCACGGTTACTTCGGCAGGTGCAAATCGATGAACGTCCAGACCTGCGTGGCGGCGGGCGGATCGAGATTCGACAACACCGCCACCACGTAGCCGGACTTGGCGTAGATCCGTAGCTCGCCATTCATTCCCGGCGCTCCGCCGACGTGGCCGACGGAGCGACCGCCGTTCATCCGCCCGTCTTCGAAGCCATATGCGTACCGGCGTCCGTCGCCGATGTCGACTTTGCCGGTGATTAACAGGTCCGTGCGGAAGCGCGTGTCCATCGTGTTCACCACGTTCTTCTCGCGGTCAGCAAGGCCGTATGCTCCGCTGAGCAGCACCTTGGGCGCGGTGTCCACACCGTCACCGCCACGTCCTCCGCCTTGATCGGTACGAGCGAACAGCACGGTGCCGGTGAAACGGTCGGCGGCCGCATCCTTCTCGAGCTTGGCGCGCAGAGCCTGGACGAGCTCGTCCTCGGTCATCCGCGCGATCGGAGCATCCGGCGCCCGGGGAATGACGGCCTGTCGGACGTGGGCGAGTAGCGCCGGCGCCGACGGGGCGAGCAGCACGGCGCTCACCAGGGCGAGGAATGCGACATATGGCCGGAGACGGGACTGGAGCATGCGCCCCATTTGGCAGACCGATATAAGGTTCGGGATCGCGCCAATCTACGAAAAGCAGTGAATCGCGGGCAGGGCTCGCGCAACCGCAGTACGTTCAGCGATATCGTACAACATCGCTAAACACGATTCGATCGAGAAGAACTCTCATGGCCTTCCTTAGAAAAGGTGCGCCGCTCGCCATCGCGCTACTTTCGATCTCTGCGCTTGCCGCCGGCGAAAACCGTGCGTCGCGCGAGCCTCACGCGCGATCCGAGATCGATGCCGTCGTCCACGATCTCTGCGGCAAGCGCGTCGCGCTGCTCGGCGAGTCACCGTTGCACGGGTTGGGCAGGACACTCGAGTTCAAGGCGACCCTCGTGCGCCGCCTCGTTGACGAATGCCACTACAACGCGTTCTTCATCGAGAGCGGCATCTACGATTTCCTCAACATTCAGAAGACGCTCAAGTCAGGCCGGCAACTCGCGCAGCCGATGCTCACCGCCGCCATCGGTGGAATCTGGGCCGTGCGCGAGGTCGAACCGATGATTCCGTTCTTGATGGAGAAGGCGAATGCAGGGACTCTTTTTCTGGGGGGTCTCGATGACCAACTTCAGCGCGGAACGTATGCCCAACTCCAGATGCCCGCGGACTTGGTGCAATATCTCCGGGGCGACGTAAAACAGGATTGTCTTCACACTCTGGAGCGGCACACCCTGTGGCAGTACACGAGTGATTCTCCGTACAGCCCCAAGGACAAGGCACTCATTCTCGGTTGCCTGGATCAAATCCAAGCCGCCGCATCGACCGCTCGAAGCGCAGACACCACATATGACCTCGCGATGCTTCGAAGCCTGAGGCGCAGTCTCGCCGGCGACTTCGCGCCGGATATCCCGGGGGCGGACCCGAAAATTCAGGGCTTCAACGATCGCGATCGCTCGATGTACCAGAACTTCCAGTGGCTCATGTCGCGTCTCCCGGCGGACAGCAAGGTGATCGTGTGGACGGCCACCGTTCACGCCGCTAAGGACTTGAGCGGAGTTGCCGGCGAGGAAGCCATCGTGCCGCTCGGTTCCTACATCCATCGTGCATTCAATGGCCGCGCCTTCGCACTCGGATTCTCGGCGTATTCGGGAACCTATATCGCGTTCCCGGCGCGCCAAACCGTGCGGCAGTGGAGTGTTGCGCCGGATACATCGGCCGAAGGACAGGCCTTCGCGAGTCATGCCTCCGATACACGTTACTTCAATTCGACTCAGTTGAGGAAGTTTGGATCAATCGCCGCTCGGCCACTCTATTCCGACTTCAAGACAGCGCGATGGGATGAAGTACTCGACGGACTCGTTGTCTTCCGCGAAGAGCGGCCTCCGACGTTCTCGAAGCCGTGAGTTGGCACGTATCGAACAAATGATGAGTGCCGTGAAATCGGCTTAGCGTACGTGTGCGCTTTTGTTCGCCGTTCGCAGCGGCGTCTAACGGCCGGTACCGAGGGCGGCCTGCAGCACCGCGTCGAGGTCGGCAACAGCGAGGCCACCGGGAGGCGGCTCGCCGAGGAGGGCCCGCGCCTCACGCGTCGCCGTGCGCAGCGCACCGCTCGGATCCGTCAACGACGCGGAATAGCCCGTGTCGTCCTCGGTTCCTGCCCCAACGACGCCAAAGACGCGAAGCGCACGCTCTCGCTCGCCGGACTTGGCGAGAAGGAGGGCCAACGCGCCGCACAGACTGTCGATGCCCACGTAGCCGACGCCGCCGCAGAAGACGAGTGCCTCCTCGAGGATCGCACGCGCGCCAACCACGTCGCCAAGCGCGAGCGTCACGCTGGCGAGACCGCACAACGCCATGGAGCGGGGCCACGCTGCGGAGCGCGCGCGCGCACGCGCGGCTGAATCGGCGAAAAGGCTCCGTGCACCCGCGAGATCTCCGCGCACGAGTCTGACGCGCGCGCTCACCGCCAGCGCATAGGCCACGAACTCCTCGTCGTTTCGCCGCCGCCCGATGCTTTCGAGCTCGTCCGCGTCGCGCTGCGCGTCATCGATCGCGCCGCCGTGAAGGTGCGCGTAGCAGATGATCATGAGCGCCCACCCCTCGACGAACGCCTGGCCCGCGCCGCGCGCGAGCATCACGGCGCGATGGAGGATGACGAGCGCACGCGGCAGAGACGTGGGCGCGAGAAGCATCCCCCACGCGGTCAGGAGGCTCGTCAGAATGTCTCGGTCGCCGGCTTCCTCCAGCACGGCGCACGCGGCCTCGAGATCCGGGGCCGCCGCAGGGTCGAGCAGCGCCGCGCGCGCCCATGACCAGACTCCGAGCGCCTGCGCCGCGCGCAGCGGATCGGCGGAGCGAGGGAGCGACTTCAAGAGCTCGTAGGACGCAAGCACCTCTGACGTCTGCGCGTTGCTGAGCCGCGCGACGCCGAAGCGGATGAACAGCTCCCACGCGAGCTCATGGTCGCCGTCGGCGCTCGCGGCGAAGCGCAGGGCGAGCCGCGCCCCGGTCTCCTCCGACGCGACGCGCTCGTGAGCCGCTTGGCGCGTCTCGCCCCGCATCAGGTTATTGTGCTCGCCGGCGAGAAACTGCACGACCCATGCGCCGTGCCGAAGTCGCGCGGCGCGCTCCTCGCCGGCCTCGACGACGCGCTCGCGGGCGAACTCGCGCACGGTCTCGAGCATGTAGAAGCGTGCCTCACCGCGCAGCTCGGAACGTACGAGCAGGCTCTTTTCCACGAGCGACGTCAGGCCATCGAGAGCGTCGAGCCCGACGTCGCCCACGACCGCGGCGGCCGCGTCTTCGGAGAAGCTGCCGGCGAAGATGCCGAGGCGACGGAAGAAAACGCGCTCTTCGGGGCGGAGCAGATCGAGACTCCAGTCCAGCGTGGCGCGCAACGTCTGGTGGCGTTCCGGCGAATCCCGCTTGTCGCCGCTCAGCAGCGACAGCGACTTCTGAAGGCGCAAGACCATCGCCTGAGGCGACAGCACGCGCACCCGCGCGGCGGCAAGCTCGATGGCGAGGGGCAGCGCGTCGAGGCGCCGGCACAATTCCGAAATCGCGGCGCGGTTGTCATCGTCGATCGCGAAATCCGGCCGCACCTCGCGCGCGCGCTCTTCGAAGAGCGCCATGGCCGGCGTGATGTCGCGGCTGTCGTGTGCATGGTGTGGCAGCGGCGGGACGGGGACCTCCCGCTCGCCGTGGATGTGCAGCGTCTCGCGGCTCGTCGTGAGGATCTTCAGGCTCGGACACGCTCCGAGCAGCTTACGCACGTCGTCGGCCGCGTCGAGCACCTGCTCGAAATTGTCGAGCACGAGGAGCGCGTGGCGGGCGCGCAGAAAGCCGAGCAGCAGCTTCTCCGGATCTCCGCCAGTAGACGGCAGGGGAATCTCGAGCGTGGAGACGATGGTTGGCACCACGTCGCGCGTGTTGCGCACCCCGGCGAGGGGTACATAGAAGGCCCCGTTATCAAACGATGGACCGATTGTGTTTGCGACGTGAATGGCCAAGCGCGTCTTGCCGGTACCACCGGGGCCCGTGAGCGTGATCAGACCCACATCGGGGCGGCGAAGCAGCTCGGCGATGAGCTCCACCTGCGCGGCGCGGCCGATGAGCTCCCCGCGCTCCACCGGCGCGAGGCTGAGCGGTGGAGCATCGGACGGAGGCTCCGGTGTCGAATCGATTGCCGCCCTCGATGCGGCGAAGCGCTCGGTGAGCATGAGCGCGAGATCGTTTACGATCAGCTCCTTGAGCTCCGCGGCATCCGAGAAGGGGCGGTAGCTGATCCTCTCCTCCTCCTTGATGCGGCGGATCAGATCCTTCATCCGGTCTTCACGCGTGTCCGAACGTTTGATGTAGACGAGCTTCGGCATGTGCCTGGCGAGCAGATACTCGTCCTCGATGCCCGAAACCGTCTCGTTCGGCGCGATCCAACCGTACCGCTGCCAGTAAATGCCGATGAACACGTCGCTCTGCGCGAGGTACGCGCGATAGAGATCGCGCGGCGGGTGTGCGCGCGCACCCATCTCGAACATGACGGGCGTCAACCGGAGGCGCTGGATCGCCTCCTTGCTCGCCGCGCGCTCGTCCGCCAGGTCCTGGAGCGTCGAGCTCACGAAGACGCGTAGCCGCTGGTCGGGGGTTCGGATCGTCGAGATCATCGAGAACAGGGCACGGGCGAGGGGGTGGTCTGACAGCATGGCCTCGGTTTCGCGCGTTCGCAAGGACGTCGCGACGTCCAGAGTGATCGCCACGATGAGAGGGAATGCGCTCGGGCATCGCCGTGCACGTTCACATCGAAATGGGCCGTGAGTCGCGCCAGCCTCACCGGCGTCGAGCGTCAGCGCATGTTCCCCGTGTGTCCGAGCGAATAGCGGCCCGGTTGCGGCCACACGCAGAGTCCGTGCGGCTCGATTCCCACCGGGATGCGATGCGTGAGTGTGCCCGTCGTCGTATCGAAGACGTAGACCTCTCTGTCGTAGCGGCCGCTCACCCACAACTCCTTTCCATCTGCCGTGACGTTTCCCATGTCGGGACTGCCGCCGCCGGGAATCGCCCACGTCGCGACGACCGTGCGCGCGATGGGATCGATCACGCTGATCGAGCCAGGGCCGTGAGGCCCTGCCTTGAGCGTATTCCAGCCGCGATTCGTCGCGTAGAGCAGGCGACCGTCGCGGCTCGGGTAGAGGCCGTGCGTGCCCTTGCCGGTGTGGATGAACCCAACCTGAACAAACCGCGTCGGGTCGATCAAGCGTACGCCGTCGGCTTTCATGTCGGCCACGAAGAAGACGCTGCCGTCGGGCGACGACCGAATGTCCTGCGGCATGGCGCCGCCGTGACCGCTGGTGTCGTCGAGCACCAACGATCCGACCGGTTTCTTGGTCGCAAGATCGAGCTTGATCAAACGCCCGTTGAACTCGCACGTGGCGATCACGTACCGGCCATCGGCCGTGAATTCCATGTGATCGATCCCACGGCAATCGGTGCGGACCGACTGGACGAGCGTCATCGTCCCCGCATCGCGGAAGTCGAGGCGCTCGCGCCGCTCGGCGACGACGATCGCGAAGCGACCATCCGGGGTGAAGTACATGTTGTACGGATCGTCGACGTGAACAGGCCGGCCATCCTTTCCAGTCAGCGGATCGATCGGCGTGATAGTGCTCGCGCCGTTGTTCAACACCCAGAGTGTCCGCAGGTCGTACGACGGAACGACATGCTGGGGTATTGCGGCAACGCTGCCGGTGTTGAAGGACCGGACGATTCTGTAGGTGGCCGGATCGATGATCGTGACCGAACCGGAGCGCGAGTTCGGAACGTAGACGAGCGGCTTGGCGCGAGCGGCGATCGGCGCGAGCGCATTCGCGTTGGTGAATCGGTAGAGGTCGACGTGGCCCGCGGAGTCAGTGACCTCGCCGCCGGCGCCATACGTCGTGTAGTGAGACCGGCCGTCGGCGGCAACGAGGCGCGTCGTGCCGGCGCCGGAGCCGCCGCATGCGACGGCCAGCGGGAGAAAGCAACACGACACTCGCGCTCGAGCGCGGCGAGGGAACACACGCGCGTCGGCGAGTGACAAACAATTCGAATGCAGGCGACGCGAGGTCTGCATGGCCACAGTGCTCGCGTTGGCTGGAATATTCGATCCCGCGCAGCCAACGGAGACAGGGCGCTTGGCCCAAAATCCATTGCTTTAGCGCGATCTTAGCGGCGTCCTTCGTGCCGACGCTCGCCGCCAAGCGGCGCCTACCGCGCCCGAGTCGACGTCAGTACGTGACCTGAATTCCCGCCGAGAGGATGCTATCTGTCTTGCGTAGCAGCGCCGTGCCGGCGCTGTTGAGCGGCGGCTCGTTTGCGAAGCGAACGACGTACGAGAACTTCATCGCAACGTGCGACGACAGCGGCGCGACCACGTCGGCCTCGTTGTTGATGCGGTAGTCGCGGCTGTCTTGCAGATCCGGTATGTACTCGACTCCCTCGAAGAAGTACGAAGCCTTCGTGAAGGAATGTTTCCAGTTCGACGCGAGTCGGAGCGCAGAGAAATTGTTGTCCGCGCCGATCAGGTTCCGCTGCTGCGTGAGCTGATATCCGCCTTCGATGTTGAACTGGTCGACGTCGGTCGCGATGATCTTGGCCACGCCCCCCACTCCCTCGGCGTACCGCGCTTTGATGCCGGCAAACTTGTTCCGGTCGTACGCCGTCAGCGCGTACAGGGCGAAGTGGTCGGTCAACGAGTAGTCGGCGCGCAAGCCGCCACGTACGAGATTGGACGACTCGACGCCGTCGGTCTTTCCGTACACGCTGCCCAAGTCCTGCTTGAATTCCCATCGATCGATGCGGCGGATCAACTTCTCGTTGACGGCGAAGGTGCTCACCGTGGTGTTCCCGCTGACGGCAACGAGCGCGAGATCGCCGCTGAATTCGGTCGGCGGCGGCTTCTTGGCGTCCTGCGCAAGCGCGGATGAAGAGAGCGAAGCGGCGATGATGCACGCAGCGACCGAAATGCGCATGGCCTACTGGGTCGGCGGGACAACGCCTCCGGGCGTCATCTTGTCGACGATCTGCGGGAGCGCGGTCGACAACTTCGCTGAAAGCTCTTGAGGCGTCATGCCGAGCTTGGATGCGAGCTGCGCGATCGTGTCAGAGCCAAGCGCCTGGTGCACTTGATCCGGCGAGATCGGCATGTTGGGCCCGGTGCTCACCCAGGATTTGATGGTGTCACCCAAC
The DNA here is from genome assembly GCA_036392315.1 of Gemmatimonadaceae bacterium. Taxonomy (GTDB): domain Bacteria; phylum Gemmatimonadota; class Gemmatimonadetes; order Gemmatimonadales; family Gemmatimonadaceae; genus JAQBQB01. The sequence goes on along the minus strand of DASVYG010000165.1, from coordinate 7,577 downwards.
CCCTGCTTCCTGAACTGCTCCACGACGCCACCCAGACCGCCATGCTTCTCGATCACGCCATTCACTACCGAGACCATCTCGGCGCCGACGATTCCTCCGAGCACTCCATCAAGCAGTCCCATGGAACTCTCCGCGACGTGGTGTGCAACAGTGCTGACTCGGAGGCGGACGACAACCTCAGAGCGCCAACGAACATAGGCGCTCAGTCTGACGTCCGGTAGGGTTGTGCTCGCCGTGACGCGTGCAGCTACTTCGACGCGATCAGCGCTTTCGTCGATACGAGCGAGCCGTCGCTTTGTTTCTTTGCGACGATCACGACACGATCTCCCGCGGCGAGCGGTTTCGAGACCGCCTTGATCTCCGTGACGGGCGTGCCGGCCGGCACAGTCACATTCTGCGATCCGCCGGGATACTGAACGACGAGCGTCGAACCCGTCGCATTCGCCACGGTTCCATTCGACATTCGTGATGACGACACGCTGCCATTGGTCATTCGCGATGACGACACGCTGCCGTTCGTCATTCGATTTCCGCTGCCGCCACCGGTGCTCGGGCTCATCATTCGGCTGCCTTCGCCCAATCCGCGCAGCTCGTTGGGGAAAATGTGTATCTCCGTCGCCCGCTCCGATCCATCAGCCTGCTTTACGGTCGTCACGCCAATGAACGAGCTGTCCTTTACATGCGACAAATCGCTCGGCGTCCGATCGTAGACTTGCAATGGCTGAGTCACCTTCAGGGTGACCGTGTTGGTGTCGGTGGTCAAGACGATCTGCCCGGCGTTCGCGCTGGCGACGGTTCCGCGCAGCATGACGGTGGCGTTGGCGGTATCGGAGGAAGGATTCTGTGCCGATGCGGCGGTGTCGACACTGCCCGCGGCGGAGCCGCGATTGCACCCGGCGGCTACCAGTAACACGGCCGCGAGCGTCGCGGCGGTTCTCGAGCACGTCGAAATGATCGTACTCATGAGTTCCATCCGGCGAATGACGTGCGGTCTGGACGCAGGTTTCGTGCTTCCCGTGGCGCGAAGTACGGGGAATGGTCCAGCGAGCGACGTCCACTGGAGCATCGCTCAGAACAAACCGGGCTCGCACGGGACCGCGCGAGACGTCGCAGCGGTCGATCAGCGATGAACGAACGCCGCCTTGGCGCGCGGCCCGCTCGTCTGAAACGTGCGCACGCCGATGTGCATGTCCTCCGTCGCGCAGCACGAGCCGAACAACTCGGATTCGAGTCGCAGTCCATCGGCCAGCGGCCGCCGGCAACCGTCGGTGATCGCGCGGCAGATGAGACCGTCGATCGTGCGGCTGAGATGCCCTAGCTCGACGGGTGGCAGCGCGGCCGGCACTGCCATCGGCGTCGGATCGATCGGCGTGAGCGTGACGTCACCTCTAGCCGCGGCGTGCGCGAGCGCGATTGCCGCGTCGACGACGTCGCCCTCCACTTCCTCGCGGACGAGGCCGCACTCCACCGCCTCGCGTCCCGACAACGCACGTCCCGTGCGGAGCATCGTCGCGGCACGCTCAACGCCGACGAGGCGTGGCAGCCGCTGTGTGGCGCCGGCGCCCGGTACGATCCCGAGGTTGGCCTCGGGCTGCGCGATCGCCATCGGCAAACCCGCGCGCGCGATCCGCGCCGTGCAGCACATCGCCAGCTCGGCGCCGCCGCCCAGCGCGTATCCGTTGAGCGCGCAGATCACCGGCTTGCCGAGGTTTTCGATGAGATTCCCGGTTTCCTTTGAGCGCTGTGATGTCGCGAAGCCGTCGTCCGGTCCCTCGATGCGAGAGAGGAAGTTGATGTCCGCGCCGGACACGAACGCTTTCGTGCCGAATCCGGTGAGCACGGCGGCCGCGATGCGCCGGTCGTCGCGCAATTCGCGGAAGCGGGCGGACAACTGCGCGTACACGTCGTCGTTGAGCGCGTTCAGGACCTGGGGCCGCCGGATCGTGAGCACCGCGACGTCGCCGACGTCTCGCCGCAGCACGTACTCGACTTTAAAAGGCTCACCGCTGCGCGCGTGGTTCCGAATGCAGCGCGGCACGACGAATCCCGAATGCTGCTTGCTGTAGCGCTCGACTCGTTCTAGCGCGCGGCCTACACCAATCTCGTTCATGAACGCGAACGGCGCCCGAATCGCGAGGCCGAGCTCCACGCCGAGCTCCAGATCGGATAGAGAGATGATCCCGCTGTCGAGAATCTCGCCGCACAGACCGAAATAGGCGCCGAGCATTGTGTCGGCGATCGCGAGCTCGCGCTCGGGGCTGAGTACCACCTGTTCGTCGCGCTTCGGAACATCCCACGCGCGATGCGAGGCCATGGCATCCTTCATCAGCTGCGGCGAACGGAACCAAGGGCCGAGCCGCGACGTCATCTCGTCGAGCGCGTGGTCGGTGATCGGATTGCCGCCGGTGAGATTCATCGCGGTGAAGGGTCCCACGCCCAGTCCCAGCGCGCGTTTCGCCGCCGCGTCGACTTCCTTGACCGTACCGAGACCTTCCTCGACGGCGATGGCCGCGGCGAGGAAAAGTCCCTCGAAGATCGGATTCACGGCGTAGCCATATCGACCGCCGACGCGCACTGGGACTTTGCCGATCGCTTCGTAGAATCCCATCATCGTCTCGGCGAGGACGGGGCTCGTGTCGGGTCCCGACACGATCTCGACGATCGGATTGCGCTCGGCCGGGAAGAAGTAGTGGAGCACGAGCGCGCGGTCGCGCCGGCGCAGCGTTTCGAAGATGCGCCCGGGTTCGATGTGTGAGGAGTTCGACGCGAGCACGGCGGTGGACGCGCACAGCGCTTCCAGCTGCTCGAAGATTCGCCGCTTGATCTCGAGATTTTCCGTCGCGGCCTCCACGACGAGATTCGCGCTGCGGAGCGCGTCGTAGTCCGTCGTGAACGTGACCGCGCTCATGATCGCCTCGGCCTGCGCGGCCGAGAAGGCGCCGGTCTCGCGCGCCTTGGCGACCTTCTGCTCGAGCTTGGCGCGTCCGCGCGCGAGTGCATCGGGCGACACGTCGACGACGGTCACGCCGACGCCGAACGGTGCGAGCGCCTTGGCGAAGTAGAGCGCGATGTCGGGCCCGATCTGCCCTGAGCCGACGACGCCGATGTGGTCGACGACGAAATTCCGATGGACGAAGCTCATGCGTGCCTCCGGGCCGCCACGTGATCGCGCCGCACCGGGAGCCGTCGCTGGAAATCGGCTCTTGACGGATCGGTCGGCGTTCCCATTATATACGTTCGAACGTTCGTTCGAAATAGGGAACGGCCGGACACGTGAGACGGCCGTCTCGCTCCGGTGTCATGGAGGCCAGGGTGAGCCGCACGGCAGTCGTAGACTGGGCCCGTGAGCTGTACGAGGACCTCGACTTCACCGCGGTCCGCCACTGGCTCGCCGAGGATTCCGATCGCAAGGCCGGCGGGTATCTCCCGGTGTACGTGCCGCGTGAGCTGCTCCACGCGTGCGGATTCCTGCCGGTGGGCATCCACGGCGGCGGCGACCGCCTCGAGATCATTCGGGGCGACGCGTTCTACCAATCCTACATCTGCCACCTGCCGCGCTCCGTCATCGAGCTCGCCCAGTCCGGGCGGCTCGACATGCTCTCGGCCGTCCTTTTCCCGTCCACCTGCGACGTCATTCGCAACCTGTCCGGGATGTGGAAGCTGCTCTATCCCGACGTGTACGTCCGCTACATCGATGTGCCGCAGGTGAACGACCCGCAGGCGGCCGGGATGTTCTACGAGACCGAGCTCCGCCGGCTGGTGCACGACTTGAGCGAAGTCTCCGGACGGCCGACGACGGACGACGATCTCCGCGCCTCGTTCAGATTGTATAATGAGACGCGCGCGATGGTTCGCGAGCTCTACGCCGCGCGTCAAGCGCGCCCATGGGATGTGCCGACGGAGGAGCTCTATCTCTTGCTCCGCGCCGGCGAGGTGGTGCCCGCGGAAGAATTCATCGCGAAGGCGCGGCGCTATCTGGCGGCGGTCGCGGCCGAACCGCGCCGCCCACGCGACAACAGCCGCGTCGTCATCGCTGGCGCATTCTGCGAACAGCCGCCGCTCGGCCTGATCAAGTCGATCGAACGAGCCGGATGCTACATCGTCGACGACGACTTCCTTCTCGGCAACCGGTTCTTGACGCGCGACGTGCCACTCGAGGGCGATCCGCTTCGCGCGCTCGCCACGGCGTTCGTCCGCAATGACATGCGGACGTCAGTGGTCTACGAAGGGGACTCGTGCGGCAAGCGGCAGCTCATGAAGAGACGCACGACGGCGGCGAAGGCCGATGGAATCATTTTCGCCGCGCCGAGCTTTTGCGATCCTGCGCTGCTCGATCAACCGATGTTGCGTTCCGGCGCCGAGCAGGCCGGTCTACCGTGCATCGCGTTCAAGTATTCCGAGAATAGTGGCCAGTTCCAGCAGTTCCGCGAGCAGGCGGGGACATTCTCCGACTCGCTCAAGCTGTGGTCTGGTGGCGGAGGACAGGAGAGCTGATGCCCGACGCACTCAAGGACCGCTCGATGGTGCTGCAGAAAGAGATGATCGCGCGGCACTTCGACCAACTCGAGAAAGCGCCCGAGAACCACGAGCCGGTGGTGTACACCTTCGTTCCCGGGAACCTCACGGAGCTCATTCGTTCGTTCGGTGCGCTGCCCGTGTTGCCGGAGATCAACGCGCTGCAATCGGGAATGCGGAAGCAATCGGGCGACTACATCGCCGAAGCCGAACGCTCCGGCCACTCCGAGGACGTGTGTGCATATGTGAAGTGCGACCTCGGCATGATGAAGTCCGGCAACATCGGACCGTCTGGAAAAAAGCTGCCGAAGCCGGACCTTCTGCTTCTCTCATATACGGGTTGTTACACGTTCATGAAGTGGTTCGAGCTGCTGCGCGAAGAGTACGACTGCCCGGCGGTGTTCTTCCACGTTCCCTATCAGGGCGACGGCGTGCTCGAGCCGGAGCATCGCGAGTACATGATTCGCCAGCTTCGCGACGTCGTGATTCCGGCGCTCGAAAAGGCCACGGGCCGGAAGTACGACGAAGAGCAACTGCGCGCGCGGCTCGCGCTGGCCGCGCAGACCGAAGACGATCTGGTCGCGGTGTTGCAGTCGGCAAAGCATCATCCGTCGCCGATCGACGGCTACTTCGGCACCGTGTATTACGTCGGGCCGATCTTCAGCGCGTTCAGGGGGACGCAGGAAGGCGTCGACTACTATCGAGCGCTGCGCGAGGAGGTCGAAGAGCGTATCGCCGCGGGGCTGGGGCCGATCACTCCGCAGGGATCGCTCGACGACCAGCGCTTCCGGCTTGTCGTCGAAGGACCACCGAGCTGGACGCACTTCCGCGACTTCTGGAAGATGTTCACCGACGAGAAGGCGGTCGTCGTGGCGTCGACGTACACGAAGGTAGGCGGCACGTACGACGCGGGCTTCCGTCACGATCCGTCGGATCCGCTGGGGACGTTGGCCGATTACTGCAGCGGGTGTTACACGAATCTGAATCTCCCGTCGCGCATCGAGATGATCTCGCGCTATGTGCACGAATACGAAGCGGACGGCTTCGTGATCAACTCGATCAAATCGTGCAACTCCTTCTCGGCGGGACAGCTCATGATCCTCCGCGAGGTGGAGAAGCGCACGGGCGTACCGGGCGCGTTCATCGAGAGCGATCTCGTGGATCCGCGATACTTCTCGGCGGCGAACATCAAGAACCGCCTGGAGAGCTACTTCCAGATGATCGAGGCTAGGCGGCGGGGCGCTGCGGTACCGGCGGGAGCGGTCGCATGAGCTGCGTAGTGGGCATCGATCTCGGCTCGACGACGACGAAGGCCGTCGTGCTCGACGGCAACGGCGAGGTGCTCGGACGCGGCATCACGAACTCGCGGTCGAACTACGATCTCGCGGCAGCCGTGGCGCGCACGGAGGCGTTCATCAACGCGCGCTTCGGTCTCATTCAGCAGCGCGCGGCCGGAACGCCCGGCGAAGCGGCGGTCCCGCGGCTCCGGCGCGCCTTCGTGCTCGAGCAGATGATGCAGCAACTGGGGCGCCTCGAGCAGCTCATGGTTGACGAAGCAGAGCGGTCGGCCCCGGCGGAGCTCAAGGTGCCGTTCCGAAGCGCGCTGATGGAGATCTGCCGGCAGATCGGGAGCGAGGAGGAAGCGCGCTTCCGTCAGCCTCCGCTGCTGCGGTCCGATTTCTTCCGAGACACCGCCGGTTCGGCGTTCATGCGCATCGCCGAACAGGTGGCCGATCCGGGTGGTGTGAGCTTCGATCGATTGGTCGGCGTCTACGACAAGTGCATCATCCGCGTCGAGAACGAGCCGCTCGACCTCGACTTCCGCGACCACATCGGCGACGCGCTGAAGCGCGTCGGAAATCCACCGGGACTCGGAGACGCGGTGGAGTTCGCGGTCGCGACCGATCTCACGCCGCTGTTCACCGTCGGCACGGGGTACGGGCGGGCGCGATTACCGTTTCCTAAAGAGCAGATTCGTTCGGAGATCCTGTGCCACGGTCTCGGCGCACATGCGCTCTTTCCGAACACGCGCACGGTGCTCGACATCGGCGGCCAGGATACCAAGGCGATCCAGGTCGATCCGGCGGGGATCGTGACGGGCTTTCAAATGAACGACCGGTGCGCCGCCGGCTGCGGACGATATCTCGGCTACATCGCGGACGAAATGAACCTCGGTCTGCACGAGCTTGGCCCACTCGCCGAGCAGTCGACCCGCACGGTGAAGATTAACTCAACGTGCACGGTGTTCGCCGGCGCCGAGTTGCGGGAGCTGCTCTCCCTGGGGAAAAAGCGCGAAGACATTCTCGCTGGATTGCATCGCGCCATCGTGCTTCGGGCCATGAGTCTTCTCGCGCGATCGGGCGGCGTGTCGGACGAATTCACTTTCACGGGCGGCGTGGCAAAGAATCCGGCCGCTGTGCGCGCGATTCGCGAGCTGGTCGAGGAGAACTACAGCGCGCGGACGATCAACATCTCGCCGGACAGCATTTACACAGGCGCCCTTGGCGCCGCCCTCTTCGCCAACCAGATGGTGAGCTGATGGACGTGAGCGCGGGAATCGATGTCGGAAGCGGGGCCGTGAAAGTGGTGATCATGCAGACCGACGGCAATCGCGAGGAGACACTGCTCGCCAAGGTCTCATCGCGTATTCGCCGGCGCGAGGTCGCCAAAGTTGTCGATGAAGTGTTCAAGGCGGCGGTGGATGCCGCCGGCGCCGGCGAGATCCACTACGTGGCGACCACGGGCGAAGGTGAAGAGATCCCGTTCGCTACGGGACACTTCTATGGTATGACGACGCATGCCCGCGGCGCGCTCTATCTCGAGCCGCGCGCGCGCGCCGTACTCGACGTCGGCGCACTACATACGCGTGCCGTGGCGATGGATGCGCAGGGCCGCGTGGTGGATTACAAGATGACGAGCCAGTGCGCGTCGGGGTCGGGTCAGTTTCTCGAGAACATCGCGCGCTACTTGGGAGTGTCGCACGACGAAATCGGGCCGTTGTCACTCCAGGCGCAGCAACCGGAGAAAGTCAGCTCGATTTGCGCGGTGCTCGCTGAGACCGA
>DASVYG010000164.1:0-5930 GCA_036392315.1 Gemmatimonadaceae bacterium | reverse complement strand
CATTGTCATCGCGCCGGCGACCGCTGATTTTCTCGCGCGCGCCGCGACCGGCCAGGCCGACGATCTGCTCGCCGCGAGTCTGCTCGCCGCGGAATGTCCTGTGTTGCTCGTGCCGGCGATGAACGACCACATGTGGGCGCATCCACAAACGCAACGCAACGTGGCGCATGTGCGGGAGCTCGGGTATCAAGTCGTCGATCCCGACGAAGGCATGCTCGCGGCAGGCGAGGGCAGTGGACCAGGACGGATGCCCGAGCCCGAGACGATCTTCGCGCACGTGGGCCGGTTGCTCGAGCGCGGCGGCGGGCTGCACGGACGGCGCGTGCTCGTGACGGCCGGCCCTACGCGCGAAGCAATCGATCCGGTGCGATTCATCTCCAATCACAGCAGCGGCAAGATGGGCGTCGCGCTCGCCGCCGCGGCGTGGCGTCGTGGCGCCAGCGTGGATCTGATCGCAGGACCTCTGGCCGTCGCAACACCGATCGGCGTCACCGTGCATTCGGTGCAATCGACGGCGGATATGGCGGCGGCGGTCGAGCGATTGCTGCCGGAATCCGACGTCCTCGTGATGGCCGCGGCGCCGGCAGATTTTCGGCCGTCGGATCCGGCCGCATCCAAGATCAAGAAATCGAGCGATCCGCGGGCGATCGCACTCGCGCCCACCCAGGATATTCTTCGATCCACCCAGGGCGCGCGGCGAAACGGATCGGTGGTGGTTGGATTCGCGCTCGAGACCGACGACGCGCTTGCGAGCGGGCGTCGCAAGTTGGCCGACAAGGGGCTCGACATGATCGTCGTCAACGATGCGACGGAGCAGGGTGCCGGCTTCGGCGTGGATACCAATCGAGTCACGCTCGTCATGCGCGAGGGTCGCGAAGAGGCGTTGCCTCTCATGACCAAGACCGACGTGGCGGATGCGATTCTCGATCGAGTGGAGCAGCTGATTCGTGGACGCTAGAGAACAACTTCGACGCTATCTGGAGCAGCGCCGTGAGCTCGGCGAGACGGAGCTCGCGCTCGACGGACTCACCGTCGAGGACGCGCTCCGCATACTCGGCGCAAAGACTGGTGCACAACCTGTCGCCGCGACGCGGGCGAACGCCGCGCCGTCGGCGCGTTCGACTGAACCGACCAGTGCCGCCGCAGCAAGCGATTGGCGAGACGCGCTGAGGCAGGCGGGAGCGAGTCCGGATACAATGGCCGCAAAGAAACCGAGTCCGCCCGAGGAGATCCAGGTCGTGGGGCTGTCGGTCGGCACGCCGGCAGGGGAACTGTTCGGCGGAGAGCTCGGCGCATTGCGCTCGCTCGAGGAAATCGCCGCGCACGTTGCGTCGTGCACGCGATGTCCACTCTATTCCACCGCGACCAACCCAGTGCCCGGTGAAGGGAGTCCGAACGCCGACTTCATGTGCGTGGGCGAAGCGCCGGGAGCAACCGAAGATGAAACCGGACGACCGTTCGTGGGCGCGGCCGGCCAGTTGCTCACAAAGATTCTCGCCGCGATCGATTTGCGCCGGGAAGACGTCTATATCTGCAACGTGTTGAAGCACCGTCCGCCGGGGAACCGCAATCCGCGGCCGGAAGAGGTTACGGCGTGCAGTCCGTACCTCATTCGTCAGATCGAGCTGATCCGTCCCAAGGTGATTCTCGCGCTCGGCACCTTCGCCGCGCAGACCTTGCTCGAGACCAAGCTTTCCATTGGGAAGCTCAGGAACCAGATTCATCGCTACTACGGGGTGCCGCTGATCGTCACGTACCACCCCGCCGCGCTCCTGCGCAATCCATCTTGGAAGCGTCCTGCCTGGGAAGATGTCAAGCTCGCCCGTCGAATTCTCGATAACAGCCCACCCACAATCGCTGGCGCGTGATCCGTACCGCGACCGGCGTCCTCCATACTCGGAGGACGCCGAGCAAGCGGTGTTGTCGGCCATGCTGATCGACCAGGACGCGGTGCTCCGCGCGGTCGAATTCGTCAACGACACGATGTTCTACGCCGAGCGGCATCGGCGATTGTTCCGCGCGATGGTGACGATCACCGAGCGCGGTGGCGTGGTGGACCCGCTCACGCTTTCGGAAGAATTGTCACGCCGCGGTGAGCTCGAGGCATCGGGCGGCAAGGACTACATCGGCTTCCTGGTCGACGCCGTGCCGACGGCGGCGAACATCGAGTACCATGCGCAGATCGTCCGCGAGAAAGCGATCCTGCGTCGCTTGATCGAGGTGTCGACGTCGATCGTAGCCGAGGCGTTCGAGGGCAAGAGCACGGCGACCGAGCTGCTCGACGAGGCGGAGTCGAAGATCTTCCTCGTGAGCCAGCAGCAGACCAAGGACGGCTTCACGCGCATCAAGGAGCTGCTCTGGCCCACGATGGAGCGCATCGAAGCGCTGCAGCGTGGCGGCAAGACGGTGACCGGCGTCGCGAGCGGATTCAACGATCTCGACGAGCTCACGTCGGGCTTTCAGCCGTCGGATCTCGTCATCGTGGCGGCGCGTCCGTCGATGGGAAAGACCGCGTTCACGCTGAACGTCGCGCAACACGCGGCCATCGAGCACAATATTCCGGTCGCGTTCTTCTCGCTGGAAATGAGCAAAGAGTCGCTCGTGCAACGCATGCTCACATCCGAAGCGCGCATCGACGCGCAGCGGTTGCGTAAGGGACTTCTGCGCGACGACGACTTCCCGCGCCTGGCGCGCGCGGCGGGTATCCTCAGCTCGGCGCCGGTGTGGATCGACGACACGCCGGGCATGACGCTGCTCGAGATGCGTTCCAAGGCGCGCCGACTCAAGACCGAGTCCGGCATCGGGCTCGTGATCGTCGACTATCTACAGCTCATGCAAGGGCCGTCGAACTCCGAGAGCCGGCAGCAGGAAGTGAGTCAGATCTCGCGCGGACTGAAGGCGCTGGCGAAGGAGCTCAAGGTTCCGGTGGTCGCGCTGTCGCAGCTTTCGCGTGCGCCGGAACAACGAACGGGCGACAACAAGCGACCGCAGCTCTCCGACCTTCGCGAATCGGGAGCGATCGAGCAGGACGCCGACTTGATCATGTTCTTGTACCGGCAAGAGTTCTATGACGGCCCGGTCGACAAGGACGGCAATTCGCTCGAGGGCAAGGCGGAGGTGATCGTCGGAAAACAGCGCAACGGCCCGACGGGCATTGTGAATTTGTTCTTTCACAAACAGTACACGCGGTTCGAGAGCTACACGCAGCGAGGCTGACGGGCGGTGGGCGGGAACGTGGTTGGTTCGCTGGCGTGTTGCCGCGTCTCGGGCGGATCCTGTAGCGCTTGTCGTTGCTCTGAGCTTTTCGGGCGCATGCGCACGTTATACAGCAAGTGTATGCTGGATAATCTGCAAAGTGGCAGTTGAGGCGCCGTGACTCATCCACTTCAGGGATAACGAGTTCTGGCAGTGCAAGCCGTTTAGAGATTCAGGGAACGGGTTCTTTATACGATGTCTATTACATTCCGATTGCTGCATAATATGGCTGGCTAATCGGCGTTATACGACGCCACGATTCATAGAAAATGAAGCAGCTCATCACGGTCACCGCTATCGTTTCGCTTGCGGGGTGCCATCGCACCCCTCCGGTCATTGCGTCCACCGAGGGTGTCTATATCGGCGGAAGCCCTTCGCTGTTGAAGCCCGCGCGCACACCGGAGGCCGCGCTACTTTCCGCGGGCCGCGGCGCACTCGTTGTTATCGCTGCGATCGGTCCAGAGCCGTCTTCGCACGTCGAGATTCTACTGCAAGACTCTCGCGGAGTTGGGATCGGCAATCGAATCACTGACGCAACTGGATCCGTGGTATTCAGCGCGCTCAAACCCGGAACATACACTGTCAGTGCGCGACGCATTGGCCTGCAGGTGAAGGCCGTTCAGGTATTGATCGGCGCGGGATTCGCGGATACGCTCATGTTCAGCCTCGGCCAACGAGGTTGAAGATCTCGACCCGTCGTATAACGGGCGCTGCAGCAGTCGGGCGATTTTAAAGATTGCGCATGCTGCGCATGCGCTTTTATTTGATTCGCCCGCAGCTGAGCTGGAGCGTTAGCCAGCCGATGCGGCTCTGCGATACGCGAGGTATTCTTCACATGCCGCGACGTGGTTGTCACGAGGAAGGCCGGCGCAGTGGGTTCGATTCCCACGTACGACTTTGGGCGCCGGAGCCTTGGCTGGGTTCGACTCCCGGGCGGTATTTCTCTCGCGGATCCAGTCTCGCCCGTTAGCGGTCATACCAGCCGCTGGCCGTGCGCTCAAGCTGACAAAGGGTTTATTGAATTGTGAAGCCTGCGGCCTCACTCTTATGTATCCCTTTGCAGCTTCTGTGAAGCGGCGCCCCACGTCAAGGGCCGCGTGCCCTTGCCATACACATTTCTTCAATTGTCCCGTGCTCGATCGAGCTGCTGCTCAGCCTTCTGTTCGCGCTCGGTGGTGAGACGCGGTGGTCTCGGCGCAGTTGGGTGGTGCGAAGGAGCGGACGGCGCTAACTAGCTCTCGGCTCTCGACGGCGGCCATAAGCTGCAACGCGCTCGCCGCTCCCGATTCAGTCATCTCGACCAGACACGGTTCGCCGCAAGCGTCGCGCTAGCCCGCGCGGGCGACCGGCACGAGCCCCAGAAACGCTTCGAACTGATGCGCCGACTGAAAGCGCGTCACGTCGTCGATGGTCGAGACGACGGCGCTCGCCGTGAGCGGTCCCACGCTTGGCGCGGTCGTCAGCAGGGCGACAATCGGGTCCGTCTTCTCGAGCGCCGCCACCCGGCGATCAGCGGCTACGATCTGCGCATTGAGAGACTCTAACACCGCGAAGAGCGGGGTGAGCTCGGCTTCCAGGAGCGCGGGCACAGGCAACGCCGCGACACGCTTGGCGACCAGATGCGATTCGCTGCTCGGCACCCGAAGGCCATCGCGACGAACGAACGCCTTCGCGATCGCAATGTAGCGCGTCCGCGTCCGCACCAAGGCCTCGCGGACCGCGAGCTCCGCCCGCACGTGCCGGCGCGTTGCCGACACGCGATGCGCCGGACGATAGGCCCCAAGTCGAAGCGCCTCGGCCAAGGTCCGCGCGTCCCGTCGATCCGTCTTCACGCGGCGCGATCGCGTCGCGTACATCGGCGCATAGTTCGGGTCGGCAACGATCACTTCGTGCCCGAGCGCCTCGAGACACTGCGCGACCCACCCGCTCTCGGTGCTCGCTTCGATGAGGATCCGGGCGGGCGCCCGGTTCCCGAACACGGCGGTGAAACGCTCGCGGCTCGTGACGATGCGCTGCTCGGTCACGCTTCCGTCGGTTCTGAGCGTACACAGTTGGCTCTCGCGTTTGTGGAGATCGATTCCTATGATATCCATGGCTGGCCTCCCCGGTGTGTGCCTCGTCGCCAGACGATGAGCACGTTGATATCACTACCTGTGGGGCGAGCTTGCCACCACGTCGCCGTGGAGGTCCAGCCGCTTCATACCAACTAGCTAACGCGTTAGAGAGCCACGCAGTTCCAGAGATGTATAGCGAATCCGACTTACTAGTCGCAGCTTGGGGGGAAGCAGCCGATGATCTCGGGATTCGGGTCCAAGCCCCCTTTCTCGCCGCCGATCCGTTGGGCGACCCGATTCGCTTTGACGCACTCGTCTGCGATTTCGGTTGGCCGAAAGGGACGTTGGTCACGCCGCTCGACGAGAGTTCCCGGCAGCGCCGGGCCGCCTGCGATTCAGGGTATAGTCTCTGTTCACTCGACATTGATCGTTTTGGGAAATACGTGCGGGCAGAGTGGATCGCGCTGTTGCGGGACTGGATTTGGGTCGGTGACGGTGCCGTCCCATCATGGCATCGGGGGCGTGGCTGGGTCACTGAGCGTGCGACCGTCGAGATTGTGAAGGCCGAGCTGGCGCGCATCTTCGGGCGCGGCATTCAGCTCGAGGGCTCCATACCGCATC
>DASVYG010000163.1:0-3335 GCA_036392315.1 Gemmatimonadaceae bacterium | reverse complement strand
CACGTCGGCCTCCGCCGCGACGACTTCGCGGAACTGTTCGGTCGACGTCTCGAGATCGTCCTCCGCGGTGTCCGACGTCGGAATGATCGCGTGCAGCGCGCGGTCGATGGCCGCACCCAGCGCGACGGCGGGGCTGAGCAGTGCACCAACGAACCTGATGACCGGGTCCAGGCGCGCATGGATGGTGGACGGATCGGCGTAGCCAATCGCGCGGCCCACGCATTCGGCGAGCGTACAGACGACGACCGCAACGATCGCGACGAGTCCGGCGCGCGGCATGAGCCCGAATGAGTCGAGGTGGATCGCCTGCGCCAACGCCGCGCCGGCGGCGACGTACGCCAACACTCGACCCATGGCCAGCGCGCGATGGCGACGCTCGCGGTCGGCGAACGCGGCGTCGGACACGGTCGACGACTCGAGCGCGTGGAACGCGAGCAGTGCGCTATCGGCTGTGGCGAGCAGCGCCGCTGCGAGGACCGCGATGATGCCGATGAGCCAGCCCAAGAGTTGTGTCATCGTCGTGCCGAGCGGTCGAGGCGGCGAACGAGCCGTTCTTGCCGGCGCCACATATCGGAAGCTTCGCGATCGTCTTGCGGGTGGTCGTGTCCGAGCACGTGCAACACGCCATGCACCACGAGCCGAGCGATCTCTTGGCGTACCGGCGCGCGACGCACCTTCGCGTGCGCACGCCCGACCTCCGGACAGATGTACACGTCGCCGACGACGGGATCGTTTGCCGTCGCGCGCGAGAACCCGAACGAGATTACGTCAGTCGCGCCCGCGTGTCCGAGGTGCCTGCGGTTCAGCCGCGCGATCGCGCGTCGATCGAGGAACGTGATCGACACGAGCGCGTTGCTGACCCGTTCGCTCCGAAGCGCGGCGCGCGCGATCTCGGCCACGCGCTCGCGGCTCAGCGGTGAGCGGACGCCATCAGCGGCCACATCGACGGTGAGCGTCATGTGGACGCGAACTCCGACGTGACCCCGCCAGTCGCGATCGGATAATCGATCCGGTTGTGATACATGCCGACGATCACGCGCGTGAACTCTTCCTTGATGATCTCGAGCTGACGCAAGGTGAGCGGCGCGTCGGCGAGCTGCCCCTGCTCCATGCGCTGGCGGACGATATGATCGACGACCTCGCGCACCTTATCGGGCGTCGGCTCATGCACCACTCTCGCCGCCGCTTCGATGCCGTCGGCGAGCATGACGACCGCCGTCTCCGCGCTCTGCGGCAACGGACCGGGATACAGGTACTCGGCGGCGTCGGGCGAATCGCCTTCGCCCTGCCGCGCCTTGTCGAGGAAGTAGCTGATCGTTCCCGTGCCGTGGTGCTCGGTGATGAACGCGCGAAGCGCACGCGGCAATTTGTACTCCGCGGCAAGCTCGAGTCCCTCTCGCACGTGGTTCCGAATGATCTGCGCGCTCGCTCCGGGTCGCAGCACGTCGTGCGGATTGCGTCCCTTGGGCTGATTCTCGACGAAATATTGCGGCCGCGCGATCTTGCCGATGTCGTGATAGTACGCGCCGACTCGCGCCAACAGCGCGTTCGCACCAATGGCGCGACACGCCGCTTCCGCGAGGTTGGCGATCGCGATCGTGTGCGCATACGTCCCGGGCGCTTCGAGGCTGAGTCGCTGCATCAATGGGCGATTCAAGTCCGACCATTCGAGCAACGTGAGATCCGTCTCGATGCGCGTGAACGCCTCGGCCATCGGCAGTAGGAGAATCGCCAGCAACACGCAGCCAAGGGCGTTGAGCACGCCGAACCCCGCCGACACGAGGATGTCGCGCCACGGCAAGTCGAGTGTGAGACCGATGGCGAATGCGGTGGCGACGTATGCGCTGCCGATCGTCAGAATCCATTGATATGTCTGATTGCGACGCCGAATCTCTCCGACCGAAACGGCCGCGATCGCGCCGCCCAGCAAGTTGATGAACAGCGCGTTCGTTCCGCGAAACACGCTCTGTCCGGCGACGAGCGTCGCCAGGACCATGGTCGCGATGAGGCTGATGCGTTGATCGAACAGCACGCTCAAGATGACTGCGGCGAGCGCCACGGGAACCAGCTCCGGCCGCACGGATTGCGGCAGCGCGACGATCGCGCCGCCAAGGACGACGAGCGCCGCGGCGATGGCGACCATCAGGACCCAACGGAACGTCTGGTAGACGATCGGACGGAAGATAAGAAGCGTGATGCCCAGCAACGCGACGAGAAGAAAGTCGAACAGGATGGAGCCGACCACGCGACGAAACCCGCGCTGTGAACCGCGGTACTTGTCGACGGCGTCGTGAAGCGCGCGGAGTTTTTCGTTCTGCTCCCGGCCGACGACCTCGTTGGCGCCGATGATCTTCTCGCCTGCTAGCACCTCGTATTTGGCCGCCGCAACAGATTGGCGCACATCGTCACGGCGCAGCTCCGTGGCGGCGCGATCCGGCACGATCGTCGGATGGAAAAACGTCGCGAGCAGCCGCATGTACAGCGAATCGCCGACCGCGGAACCCGGATCCGGGTGAATGAGTCGTGCGCGGCTCACGAGCATGTTGAACGTCGCGACGCTGTCGGAGTCGACGCGCCGATCCTCTCGGCCTGATCGTACGACGATCGCGCCCCGCACCGAGTCCAGTGCACCGGAGCTGGCGACTCCCGCACTGAGCCAACGCGTGAACACGCGGTCGAGGGACTGGAACAGCGCCGCGCGCCGGCGTTCCGACGCGAGATACGCGGCCTGGCCGACGCTCAGCCCCATGCCCCAGCTCGCCGCCGCCCGTTGAATCGCCCCGACAACGAGCTGTGGGCTGCCGGTCGAAACCTGCGTGATCGATGAAGCGAAGACGCTCAGCGAGCGGCGCGCGCTGTCGAGCGCGGCGGGCACGAAATCGTATACCGGCTCAACCGCGCGAGCGACCGCGTCCCGCTCGCTCTGGAGCTCCGCGTTCGATTTGAGAACGCGAAAGGCGAACGGCGCGATGACATTGTCGCTGGCGACCGACCCGATTTCATAAATTGGAAAGTCGACCGCCGGTGATGCGGGAAAGAGCATGTACGTGAGCACGGCCAAGCCCACGCCGAGCGCGACGCGCGGACCGTGAAACGCAAGCACACGCCGGCCATGTCGAGACATGCCTGACGACGCGTTCGCGAACGGCCCGCCGGCGCTCACGATCCCTCACTCCCCGGCGTCGGCGGCGTACGCGCGGACGATGTCGCGAACGAGGCGGTGCCGGACGACGTCCGTCTCGTTGAAGTAATGGAAGCCGATGCCGTCGATGCCGGGCAGGATCCGCTCCACCTGCATCAGCCCGGAATCCTCGCGCTTGGGGAGATCGACCTGC
>DASVYG010000162.1:0-6360 GCA_036392315.1 Gemmatimonadaceae bacterium | reverse complement strand
CTCGTGGCACTCCGGCATCTCTTCGTGTGCACTCCTCTGCGTCTCCGCGTCTCTGCGGTGAAGCCTTTCCGTCTTTCCGTCTTTCCGTCTTTCCGTCTTTCCGTCTTTCCGTCTTTCCGTCTTTCCGTCTTTCCGTCTTTCCGTCTTTCCGTCTTTCCGTCTTTCCGTCTTTACCGATCTCTCACGCCTAGGCCAGCATCGCCAGCTCCGATCGCATGGCAACGCCGCCGCATTCGAGGCAGGTCGCACGCGTCGGCTCGATGATCACGTGAGACGTGATGCGGCCGCAGTCGGGGCACCGCGCGGTGATCTTCGGCTGGATCACCGTCTGCAGCCCGTTGCGGACGAGGCGCGCAGCCATGACCGTTGGCGACGTGGCGCCGATGGGACAGAGATGTCCGGTGCACGCTTCGCCGATCTCGAGACAGACAATCTCGGAGTCGTGGAGGTTGGCGTGGCCATCCTGCGACGGCTCGTCCGTGACGACGATGTGAACGTCCTTGTCACAGGCGGAGCAATAGGCGAGCTGGGGATTCATACGTGTCCTCCGCGTGGTGCGTGGCGGTAGAGCGTTAGCGTGCAAGGAATTCTTCACCGAGGCATCTCAGACTCGTGACTGCGAATTAGGCGGCTCCCATGCCCGCGAAGCCCATGAACGCGAGCGAAAGCGCCGCCGCGATCATGAAGACCAGCGCCGGGCCGCGAGCGACGCTGGGAATGGGGGCGAACTCAGTTCGTTCACGAATGCCGCCAACGAGCGACAACACGGCCGTGATCCCCAAGCCTCCGCCCGCCGCGAACATCAGACCTTGAGGCAGCGTGTAGCCGCGGTTTGTCTGGAAGATCGTCATTCCCAGCACTTGGCTGTTGCTCGCGATCAGCGGCAGGAAGATGCCAAGCTCACGATAGAGCGAAGGACTCGTCTTCTTCACGAACAGTTCGACGATTTGCACGATCGATGCAATCGCGACCACAAAGGCGATCACGCGCAGAAACGGCGCGGTCGCGAGCACGAACGTGTTGAGCACCCACGCGGCGAGGCTCGCCAGGACCATGACGAAGGTTGTTGCGAGCCCGAGCCGCAGCCCGGTGTCGCTCTTGTTCGTGACGCCGATGACCGGACATAGGCCCAGGAAATAGACGAGAACGAAGTTCGTGACGATCGCGGCCGAGACGAAGATCCAAAAGAGATTGCTCATACGAGTGCGACCTCCGGTTCCGTTGCTTCACGCGGTGGCGTCTCGACCTCTGCAGCAAGGGCCCGCGCGAGGCGCTCGCGCGTCCGCTTGCGGAGATCGCGCCAGTTCGCGGCGAGCAGCAGGATGCCGATCATGAAGAAGCCGCCCGGCGGCAGCATCATCACCACCCAGGGCTCGAACGATTTCGGCATGACGTGAAGGCCCAGGAACGTGCCGTTGCCGAGGACCTCGCGAGGAATACCCATCATCAGCAGCGCGATGGTGAACCCGGTTCCGTTGCCGAGCGCGTCGAGGATCGACAGGCCTACGGGCTGCCGCGACGCGAACGCCTCCTGCCGGCCGAGCACGATGCAGTTGGTCACGATGAGCGCGATGTAGGGACCCATCGCCTTGTGCACGTCGGGCACGATGGCCTCGAGCAGCATGTCGGCGATCGCCAGGAACGTGGCGATGATCAGGATGTAGGTCGTGATGCGAATCTGATGAGGAATGAACTTGCGCAACGTCGAGACGATGATGCTGGAGCCCACGAGCACGAACGTGGTGGCCAAGCCCATGGCGAGGCTGTTGGCCACGGCGTTCGTAACGGCGAGCGCCGAACAGAGTCCGAGCGTCTGCACGAGTACCGGATTCTCGTGCCACAGACCGCGCGTGAGCACAGCCCCGGCTGTCTTGGGCGATGAGGTCTCCTTTTTGATCATACTCATACGAGCATCCTCACCGGTCAGAGTATTCGAGCGAGCTGCGCGCCCGGGAGGTTTGCCGCGAGCGCGTGCGTGATCTCGACCTCGGTCATTCCGAAGAGCGCCGTTGTCGCCGCGTCGGCATGCATCACCGCATCGGCGACGATCGAGAGACTCTGCATCTCGGTCACTCGCGGCTGCGCCGTGGCCGGGTCCATGATGTGGTGATACCTGTGCCCTCGATATCGGAAGAACTGCCGATACGTGCCGGACGTTGCCACCGCGCGGTTGGCGAGTCGCAGCGTTCCTACAATGGCGCGCTCGTCCGTGGGCGACTGGATGCCGATCGACCACGGATCGCCATCGGGCGCGGTGCCGAGTGCGTAGAGGTCGCCGCCGGCTACGACGATGGCTTTGTCGATGCCGTGGCGCCGAAGCGCGATCACCGCGCGGTCGACACCGTAGCCCTTGGCGATGCTTCCAAGATCCAACCGTGCCTCGTCGTCGTGGTAGCGGAGCACCGAACCGCCGTGGTACGCGCCCACTTCCACGGCGCGGTGAAAGCGGCGGCCAGCCAACTCGGCAACTCGATCGGCAGGCGGCGGCTCGTGCCGGTGCTTCACGTCCCAGAGCTTGCACACCGCGCCAACGGCTGGATCGTACCGCCCGTCGAGTGCGGCCGCCCAGCGCAGCGCCTCACTCGTGACGTGCGCCGTCTCCTGTGTAACGAGGACGCCCTCCCGCGCGGCGGACAGATTCGCCCGACCGATGTCCGACGTGTCGGTGAAGCGCGTCATCGTGCGCTCGACCCAGAGCAGCTCATCCATCGCGGCATCGATCGCGGCGTGCGCCTGCTGTGGATCGCGATGCACTACCGCGAACTGGGCGATCGTGCCCATGACGGGCATCGTGCGTCGCACGACGCCGACTGGGCGCCGCTTGGCGAGCGGGATCGCCGCGACGACAAACGCGCCGAGTCCAAGGCCGACAAACTCGCGACGCCCGAGCTCGCGCCCGATATCATCTCGTATGGTGCTCATCGATTCACTCCGTTGGTCTCACACTTCCCATCGTGCGTGCACCCGGGGCACTGACCAGTGCATCCGTTGTCGCTCGGACGCAGCACGGTGAACAACCCGAACAGCACCGCCGCACCGATGACGCCCACGATCACCGTCATGGCTTCGTCTCCTCGTGATATGCGTCCAACAGCGGCTGCCAGTGCGCGATCGCGTTGTCGATGATCCGGATGACCGCGCGCGACGAGATCGTCGCGCCGGTGATCATGACGACATCGTTCGGGCCACCCTTGCCCCTGTCCTTCTTCACTCCATTCAACGGCGCGACGGCGTTCACGAACCCGTTCACGAATGCGCTGTCCGTCTCGATCTTGTTGCCGAGCCCCGGTGTCTCCTTGTTGCCGATCACCTTCATGGCGATCAGCTTGTGCGCCGATGCGTCGTAGCCGAACATCAGCGTTACGAGATCTTGAAAGCCGTTCTCCGCGGCGCTGATCGCGAATCCGACTCGCTTGCCTGACGCATCGTGGCCGAGATACACCCGGGCGAGACCCTTGGGGCTCGTGCCCGGCGGCAACGCCTTCACCAACGTGCCGCCAACGAGATACAACGTGTCGTACGACGCGGGCGCCTTGAGCACTTCATTGATGGCCGCCTGCATCACCTCGCCCTGGTGCTGCTCGATCCTCGGCAGGGTCAATTGATAGGACGTGACGATCAGTGCTCCGGCAATCGCGCCGGCACCGGTCATCATCGCCAGCAGCTTCCATGATCGAACGTCCTTCGCCACGACGGGCGCCGCGCCACTCATCCCCATGCTCATGCGGCCACCTCGTTCGCAGCAGCACGCGTCCCGAACACCCGCGGCTGCGTTGCCTTGTTGATGAACGGCACCAGCGCGTTCATGAGCAGGATCGCGTACATCACACCTTCGGGCAGACCGCCCCAGACGCGGATCGTGACGACCAGCACGCCAATGCCCAGTCCGAACAGCCATTTTCCTGCATTCGTCACCGGGCTCGTGACCATGTCCGTTGCCATGAACACGGCGCCGAGCATCAGCCCGCCGGAGAAGAGCATGAACAGGGGCGTTGGATATCTCGCGTTCACAGCGTGCAGGACGCCCGAGAACAGCGCGACCGTGGCGAAGATGCTCACCGGAATGCGCCAGTTCAGATACTGCCGCCAGGCGAGGTACGCGCCGCAGAGAAGAATGAGCAGCGCCGAGGTCTCGCCCAGCGAGCCGCCCGTGTTGCCGATGAACAGGTTGAAGAGATCCGTGCTCTTCGCCTCGAACTTCATGAGTCCGAGCGGTGTTGCCGCGGTGATCGCATCCGAATGCGCGCTCATGAACGGCAGCGCGAGATTGTCGCCGCGCAGCGCCCACCATTTCAGCGGCGCATTCGCCGCCGGCCACGTCGTGATCGCGACGGGGAATGCCGCTTGGAGAAATGCACGCCCGAACAGCGCCGGGTTGAAGATGTTGTATCCCAGACCGCCGAACAGGACCTTGCCGAACGCGATACCGAATGCCCCGCCGATGAACGCCATCCACATCGGCATTCCCGCGGGCAGAGTGAGCCCGAGTAAGATCCCGGTGATCGCCGCCGAGCCGTCGCCCAACGTGCGGCGCTTGCCGAGCAGCCGTTCGGCGGCCACGGCTCCAGCCACCGCCGCGCCGATCACAAGCAGCGCACTCGGCCCGAAGAAGTACGTCGCAATCGCGATCAGCGGCACGAGGCTGCCGACCACGTTCCACATGATGGTCGGTGTGTCGTCCTTCGCGTGGAGGTGGGGCGACGCGGTGATGAGGAGCCGACTGGCTGTCATGATACGCCCGCCTTGGCAGTCTTGATGCGACGGAGCGCGGACTTGCTCGCCTGGAACATCTGCGCGAGGGGCAGGTTCGACGGACACACGTACGAGCAGGAGCCGCACAGCATGCAGTCGGCGAGATGCAACGCCTCCATCTCCTCGTAGCGCTGCATGCGAGCGTAATCGCCGAGTATCGACGGGTTGAGGAACACGGGGCATGCGTCGAGACAGCGGCCGCAGTGAATGCAGGGGTACGTCGCCGCCTCTCGTGTCTGCACCTTGGCGAGAACGACGACGCCTGTCGTTCCCTTCACGACCGGCGTGTCGAGGTTCGCGATGGCATTGCCCATCATTGGCCCGCCGAAGACGATCTCGCCGGCATCCTCGGTGAGTCCGCCACAGCTCTCGATAAGGTCCCGCAGCTTCGTGCCGACGGGGACGATGAGATTGGACGGATGACGAATGCCGGGACCGGTCACCGTCACGATGCGTTCGAGGAGTGGCAGCCCGGTGTCGAAGATCTCGGCAATCGAGGCGGCGGATCCGACATTCTGCACCACAACGCCGAGCGACACCGGGAGCTTGCCCGACGGCACCTCACGACCGGTTACGGTCTTGATGAGCATTTTCTCAGCGCCCTGCGGATACTTGACCGTGAGCGGAAGAATCGTGATGTCGACGTCGGTGGGACGCGTGCGCTCGAGCGCCGCGATCGCATCCGGCTTGTTTTTCTCGACGCCGATCACGACACGCTTGGCGCCCAGAGCGCGCATCATGATGCGAGCGCCCAGGTGTACGCGCTCCGGGTACTCGACCATGATCCGGTGGTCGGTCGTCAAATACGGCTCGCACTCAGCGCCGTTGAGAATGATCGTCTCGACGATGATGTCGCGCGGCGGTGCGAGCTTGACGTGTGTCGGGAAGGCCGCACCGCCAAGTCCCACGACGCCTCCCTGCTGCACGGCGCGCACGATCTCGTCGGGCGCGAGATTCTCCCACTTCGGCACGACACGTTCGCGGCTTACCTGCGGCGAAAACGGCTCGACGGCAATGCAAACGGCGGTGTCCATGCTGCCGTCGGGATGCGGATAGAGCCCGATCTTGGTCACGCGACCGGTCGCGGATGCGTGCACTGGCGCGGACACGAAGCCGTCGGCCTCACCGAGCACGTCACCACGATTGACGTGATCTCCCACTGCGACGGCGAGCTTCGCAGGCTTTCCCGCGTGCTGCCGCAGCGGAATGATGACCTCGCGCGGATACGGCATGCGCCGGATGGGGAGCGCCGCAGTGAGCTCCTTGTATTCCGGCGGATGTACGCCGTGTCGGAATTCGCGTGACGCGAGGCCGAAGAGACTCATCATCGGCTCAGTTGAAGGGCTCGGCGCGCTTCTGCCATTTGGCCAGATCCTTTTCCTTGGCGTTGCGCGGCGTGCCCGGGTGGATGATGCCGACCGGACACCGCTCCGCCGCGGTCACGAGCTGCGCGAAGGTGCCGGCGTCGGGATTCTGGACCGTCGCCTGCTTGTTCGCGTTGTAGCCGAACAGCTTGCCGTTGAGGTTCGTGCACTCGTTGCACGACGTGCAGCGTGCGGAGTCGATGTATGGGTCGATGGCGAGATCGTCGGCTGGTGCGGCGATCGT
>DASVYG010000161.1:0-14638 GCA_036392315.1 Gemmatimonadaceae bacterium | reverse complement strand
CGCGAGCTCGCGAATCGACCGATGCGTGTTCATGCCTCGCAGTGTACGCGAGCGGCCGCCGCGCACCAGAGCTGGCGCAACGAACGCCCGCCGCATTGCAACGAACACCGGTGAGCCTACAGCAATGTCCCGTGCAGTATCACCCACGCAACGCTGAAATAGATCACGAGCCCAGTGACGTCGACGAGCGTGGCGACGAACGGAGCCGACGCGGATGCCGGATCGAATCCGAGCCGCCGCAGGATGAACGGCAGCATCGACCCGGCGAGCGACCCGAAGGTGACGATTCCCACCAGCGAGCATCCGACCGTGAGCGCCACGAGCGTGTGATGCGCGCCGTAGTCGAAGAAGCCGAGCTTCTGCCACGCCAGAATGCGGAAGAAGCCGATCACGCCGAGGATTGCGCCGAGGATCAAACCGGTCGGCAACTCGCGTACGGCAATGCGCCACCAGTCGCGCAGCTTGATCTCGCCCAGCGCGAGCGCGCGGATGATCAGTGACGTCGCCTGTGATCCCGAATTTCCTCCGGAGCTCATGACGAGCGGAATGAACATCGCTAGCAGCGTCGCCTTGTCGATCTCCGACTGGAAACGTTGCATGGCGGTCGCGGTAAGCATCTCCGAAAGAAAGAGCGCGCAGAGCCACGGCGCGCGCTTCCGAATCATGCGACCTAGCCCGATGTCCATGTACGGCGCGCCGAGTGCTTCCATGCCGCCGAACTTCTGAACGTCTTCGGTCTGTTCGCGGACGATCGCGTCGATTACGTCGTCCACCGTGACGATGCCGAGCACGTGATGCTCGCTGTCGACCACCGGCACGGCGAGCAGATTGTACTTGGCTATCACCCGTGCCACTTCTTCCCGATCGGTATCGGGAGCGACGTAAATCGGGTGTCGCCGATCGCCAACGTCGCGGACAGCGGCGGATGGATCAGCCACCATGAGCTGGCGCAGCGACACCGCGTGAATGAGATGCTCGTGATCGTCGAGCACGTAGATCACATAAACGGTCTCCTTGTTCGACGCGACCTTTCTGATGTACGTCAGCGTCTGGTCCACGCTCCAGTCGAACGGCACCGTGAGCACTTCGGTGGTCATGATGCCGCCGGCGGACTCGGGCCCGTACTTCAGCAGTTGCGTCAAGGCGCGACGCGTCTCGGGGTCGAGCTGCGCCAGGAGACGTTCGCGCGGCTCGGCGTGGAGCTCGCGGAACAGATCCGCTTGTTGGTCGGCCGACATCGCCTCGATGAGCGCGGTCGCCGCGTCCGTCTCCATGCGTTGCACGATCTCGTACCGACGCTCGAGCTCGGGTTCGTCGAACACCTGGACCGCGAGATCGAACGGCAGCGCAGCCATGACCTTGGCCGCGCCCGATGCCGGGAGGTCGCGTAGCGCCTCGGCGATGTCGGCCGCGCGCATTCCAGCGAGGGTCTCGGCTAACTCGGCGGGGTCGCCGTGGAGGAGATAGAGCAGTTCGGGCGCCGTGTTGGGCATCGTGGGTACGCGGATGAATGGATGGCTGGATAGGTAAGCGAACCCGACTCCTGCCTACCGCGCCGGGACCGCCACCGGCTGGCCGCTCGTCACCCACGCTGTCCACCAAACGTCGCGCAACATACGCGCGCCGGCGGCAAGGCGGTCGACCGTGAACGCTTTGTCTTCGGGGTCGGTGGTGTTCGCGTCGAACGGATGCGCTTTGTCGAGCTGATACATATGCTCGACCTGCGCGTTGGTCTCGCGAAGGTACGTGACGATCGCGGCGCGCAGATCGGGGAACACGTGCGCCACGGTATCGAGCTGCGACACGACATCGCCGAGCTTGATGTTGGCCCCGACGTACGCCGACTCGAAGCGCGAGTGGAATCGTTTGTCGGTGGTGTAGCCGTTGGGATTTGGACCCGTCCAACCGTTGTACTGGATGGTGGTGTGGGCCGGATTCGATCCGTCGGCGACGTAGTGGCCAAGGATGCCGGCGTCGTCGATGATGCGCGCCTCGATGAATGGTTTCGTCGAGTCGGGGGCGACGCGCCACTCGCGGAAGTCCTCGCGCAGCTGTTGTGACAACTCGAGCATACGAAAAGGCAGAAGGCCCATCGTCACTCCCTTCACCCGTGCGCTGGTCAACGTATCGAGGTAGCCATACCTGTCGGTCGCCTTGAGCGCCGCGGCAAGCACGGGCGGCGGCGCCATCTCCAAGTCGATGAAGTGATCGGGCGCCGTTGCACCCTCGAGCGCGGGATCCAGCGTGCGCTCGGCGCGATCTCGCCACCGGTCGGGCTCGGGATTGAGATACGCGAGTTGGTGGGACGCATTGCGAAAAAATGCCGGCGTGGACGGCGGCATAGAGAGCGCGGCGCTCTCGCCGGTAATACGGTGCCCTGCGTCGCCCCAAGCAAAGACCAGCGCCGGCAGGCCGACGACACAGACGGTCGCGACCAGTACGGCCGCAGCGGTGCGGCCCGAAAGCCGAGACATAGTTGGTTGTATGAGAGTTGTGATGAGCCGAATCGCGTCAGCCGCTGGCCGACGGCGTGTGGAACGCGATCATCGCGCCCTGCGGATCGGCGCACATGGCGATCATGTCGCCGCCGGGAACTTCCATCGGGCCCCGGTGCACCGCGCCGCCGAGTTTCTTCACCGTGTCCGCAGTGCTCTGCACGTTGTCGACGCGGATGTACGACAACCAGTTCGGCGGCGGCATGTCCGGCCGCCGATTGAACATGCCGCCGTACGGCACGCCTTTCTTACCGAACATGAAATACATGCCCATCTCGCCCATATCGAACTCGCTCGTCTTTTCCCACCCAAAGAGCTCGCGATAGAAATCGAATGCCGCCTTGTAGTCCGTCGTCCCCAACTCGTGCCACGAGAACTCGCCACGCCGCGGCTTGCTGTATTCGCTCGGTGTCTGTGCCTCGGGCTCGTAGAGTCCGATCCTCGCGCCGTACAGGTCGGTGACCACGGACCAGCATCCCACGTTGGGCACTTCGTACGGACCCATGCGGACTTGGCCGCCAAGCGTCTTCACCTGCCGCGTGCATGCGTCCACGTCATAGACATACACGTACGGCAGCCATTGCGGTACGATGTTGCGCGCCTTCAGCTCGTCGCTCAACACCTCGACGCCGCCGAGCGGCGTCCCGTCGTTGACCCACATGGTGTAGTTCGGGTCGTAATCCCCGGTTTGCGTTTTCCACGTGGTGACTTGCGTGTAGAAGGACTTCGCGGCATCGGCGTTCGATGTGGCGAGGTCATGCCAGACGAAACGGCCCTGTGACGTGAGCATAGCAGTTCCCCGGAGACGAGAAGCTGGCGCAACGCAACCCTAAGACGTTAACGCCGCTACGTCAGACGTCAAACCACGTTCGCGCCGCGGAGAAGCGTTCGCGTAGCTCGATCGCGTCGGCGCGATTGAGCGCGGTTCGAATGTACGCGAGCTCGCGTTCGGCGCCGGCCAACGCGGCGTCGAGCGCGGGCGCGTTATCGCGCGCGATCGCGGTCCACACCTCGGGCGAGCCGCCGGCAAGCCGGGTCACGTCGCGACCTCCCGGGCCGAGATCGTCTCGCTGGACGCCGGCCCGCGCGAGCGCGAGGGCGAGCGCCGTCGAGATCATGTGCGGCAAATGGCTTGTCCAGGCGAGCTGACGATCGTGATCGGCCGGGCTCAGCACCGTCGGGACGGCGCCAAGGCGGCGCCAAAATCCTGCAGCGAGCTCGACGACGGACGATGAGTCCGCCGACGGACAGAGGTACACGCGCGCATTCGCGAACAGGTTCGTCCGAGACGCATTCCAACCCGAACGATGATCGCCGGCCAACGGATGCGATCCGACGAAGCGAGACCCGAGCCCAAGCTCGCCCGCGAGCGCGACGATGCGAGACTTGGTGCTGCCAACGTCCGTGATCAGCCGCGCGCTGGCTGCGTACGGCGCGACGCGTCGCAGCACGTCGGTCGCCGCGTCCACGGGCACCGCGACGATGACGACCTCGGCGTCGCGCGCACCCCTGAGGCTTGCGTCGAGCGCCTCGGCGACGAAGCCCTCTCGGAGCGCCGATTGGAGGTGATCCGAATCGGCGTCGTACGCGCGAACGCAGACCCCGCGTTCGGCCAAGTCGCGCGCCAGCGAGCCGCCGATGAGACCGAGGCCGACGATTGCGGCGCTTCGAAAATCATCCTCCATCATTCGTGTCCGTCGTCCTGAGCACGCCGCGACATGCCGACGATTTGCCAAAAGACTTCGCGAATCGGCTCGGAGGGAAGTCCGGCGTCGCGGGCGACGCCGGTCACGCGACGAATCACCGCGGCCTCGCGCGTCGGATCGAGAATGGGAAGACCGGCGAGCCGCTTGAGATCTCCCGTGCGCTTGCCGAGCGCAAGACGCTTGGCCAACAGCTCGACGATCTGGTTGTCGATGCGCTCGATCTCCTCGCGGCAGCGCGCGAGCTCGGCCAGCGCCTGAGTGTTCGCCGCGGAATCCGTCATGCCACCGCCCAGGCGGTCGGCGTTTCGAGGCCGATGGATCGGCCGGTTGCCGCCGCAAATGCTTCGAGTTGTTGCATCATGGTCGCGAACGCCGGCGGCGCGAGTGACTGGTCGCCGTCGGAGAGCGCGTTCTCTGGATCCGGATGCACCTCGATGATGAGGCCGTCCGCGCCCGCGGCGATCGCCGCGAAGGCAAGGGGCGCAACGAGCGCCGCATCGCCGCCCGCGTGGCTCGGATCAACGATCACTGGCAGGTGCGTCTCGCGCTTCAGCACCGGAATGGCCGCGATGTCGAGCGTGTTGCGTGTCGCGGTCTCATACGTACGGATGCCGCGCTCGCAGAGCACGATGTCGTGGTTTCCATTGGCCATGATGTACTCGGCCGCCATTAACAGTTCCTTGATCGTCGCCGAGAGGCCGCGCTTGAGCAGGATTGGACGTCGCACGTGTCCGAGCTCGGCGAGCAGGGCGAAGTTCTGCATGTTGCGCGCGCCCACTTGGAGCATGTCGGCGTGCTCGGCGACGAGGTCGACCTGGCGCGTGTCCATGACTTCCGTGACGACGGGGAGGCCCGTTTCGGCGCGCACATCGGCGAGAAGCCGCAATGCCTCGGCGCCGAGTCCTTGGAAGGCGTAGGGCGATGTGCGCGGCTTGAATGCGCCGCCACGAAGCATGGTGGCGCCGGCCGCGCGGACCGCGTGCGCCGTCTCGATGAGCATCCCGCGGCTCTCGACCGAGCAGGGGCCGGCGATGACGGTGATCGTCGGGCCGCCGAACGTCGCGGCCCCGTCGCGCCCGCCGACGCGCACGACGGTGCGATCGACGGCGAACTCGCGCGACGCAAGCTTGTACGGCTTGAGGATCGGCGTGACCGACTCGACGCCGGGGAGCGAACGAAGCGGGACTTCATGGAGCAGTGACTCGTCGCCGATGCAGCCGATGATGGTGCGATGCTCGCCGCGCGAGAGATGTGTGCGCATTCCGACCGACTCGATGCGCTCGCGAATGTGGTCGATCTCGGCGTCGGTCACGTGTGGACGGGTGATGATGATCATGGCAGGAAGCGGAAATGGGACGGGGGCAAACGAAAAACGACCCGTGGAATCCACGGGTCGTTGCGTTGTTCGCGGTGTGATGCCGGTTCTACCGCGTACGACTCCAACGGCCCGTGAGAGGGGTCGCGTAGTAGTAGTAATAGCGGTAGGCGGCGGTGCGAATCATGGTGGACATCCTAGGGGTCGGGCCGATCGCTGTCAAGGCGCGTCGCGCGTGGGCCGATTGACAGCCGCCGCAGCGTCTCTCATTGTTGCCATCCCCTCATTCAGGGAGTTGTAACTCGTGCCCGCTTTGTTACACGATCCCGACGTGCGCAACGCGATTCGTGCTCGCGTTCAAGCACTCCGACCCGACGCGCCGCGCCGGTTCGGCAAGATGACGATCGATCAAATGCTCTGGCACGTGAATCAGGCGCTCGCGCAGAGTCTCGGCCAAATCGGGGCTCAGCCGGTGAAGATGCCGTTGCCCAAGCCGATCATGAAGTTCTTCGTGTTCAACTTGCCGTGGCCCACGGGCGCGCCGACGGCGCCGGAATTCGTGGCCGATCAGCAGCGTTGCGACTTCGAGGCAGAGCGAGCGCGATGTCTCCAACTCATCGAGGCGTTCGCGTCAAAGAATATTGACGAGGCATGGCCGGCCGCCGGGACATTGGGCACGATGAGCGGCCGCGATTGGAGCCGGCTCGAAGCGAAGCACCTCGACCATCACCTCAAGCAGTTCAGCACCTGAACCGTCGCCTGTCGCTACCGCTCTCGCACGTCCGACATCTCCTGCTTGTTCGCAAAATCGTAGAGGGTGACGCGACGCAGATGGTAGTACGCGGTCCAGTAGCTGCGGAGCGCTTGTACGTACGCGAGCACGGCGGCGTCCTTCTCCGTTTGCGCGTTGTATAGATCGGTATTGCTGATCTTGCCGATGATGTAGCGGTTGCGCGCCACCTCGAACTGCTTTTCGGCCACCGTGTCGGCTTTCGCCGAGATGAGGACGTTGCGCTGCGCCTGCTGGAGCTGCAGCGCCGAGAAGCGAGCGTCCTCCACGAGCGCGTCGCGCCGGACCTTGTTGTTGGCGGCGACGCGTTTCTCATCGGCCCGGGCGCCCTCGACGTCGGCGTGGCCCGCACCCCACTGGAGCATCGGCATGTTGACGCCGACCGTCAGTGTCTGCTTGCCCAACGGACTTTGATATGCGGCGCCGAAGACGGGCGCCGTTTGATTGAATCCCGCGCTGGCGACGATGCTGGCGTTGAACTGATTGTTGAGTCTTGCCGCCGTGGTATTTCTCTTCGTCTGGACGTCGTCGAGCACATTCAACTCCATTGCACTCGAGTTCTTGAGCGCTTCCTTCACGGCGAGATCCGGATCGGCGTCGATGGTCGGAATCGAATCGGGCGTCACGATCGAGATGGGCTGTCCTTCCGGATACGCCGTCAGACGTCGCAGGGCCGCTTCGGCCCGATCGCGCGCCAAACGAGCATCGTCGACAGCCGCGCGAGCACGCAACAGCGCGAGCTCGCTCTTCAGCAGGTCGTTCTCGCCGATCTTGCCGACCTCGAACCGACCCTTGTTGAGCGTGTAAAGCGTGTCGTTGATCGCCGCATTGCTGGTCGCGTTGGCGAGCGTCATCTGCTGCGCGTAGAGATTGAAGAACGCATCAGCCGTGTTGCCTGCGACGTCCTCACGCGCCTCGAGATATCCGCGCTCGGCGACGGCGGCGGTCAACGACTGGACGCGCTCGTCCCACACGACCGCGCGCGGCTTGAAGACGTCCTGCTGCAGCGTGATGACGACCGGCGACGTTTGCCACAGCTTGGTGTTCTGCGGACCGAATTGATCGATGCGGCTGATCCCCGAGCCGACGGAGATCGTTCCGCCGGTGAGCGGGACGCGCTGAGCGAACCCGAGCTCGAACGATGATTGATTCTGCGACTGTCCGATGAACTGGGTCGAGCCGTCGGGCAGCGTGATCGGATTGATTCCGTGGTTGAGATTCGCGGCGTTCCCGGTCAGGAACAGTTGCGGCAGCAATCGCGCGTTGAAGGCGTGATCACGCCAACGGGCGGCGTCGCGCTGGCTGCGCGCGATCTGCGCCGCCGGACCCTGCCGCTGCGCCATGCTGATGGCGTCTTGCAGCGTGAGCGTTTGCGCCGACTGGGCGTGCAGCGCGAGCGGCGAAACGAGCCCGAGGAGGACACGGCGAGACGGAAGCATGAGAGACTTCATGATTGGTGGCCCCTATTCATACCGCAGACACACGATCGGATCCTGCTTCGCCGCCTTGTTCGCCGGCACGATCCCGAACACCAGCCCCACCGCCACCGACACACCGAACGCCACGAAGACCGACATCGCCGACACGATCGTGTTGATGTGCGCAATGCGCTGAATCGCAAAGCTGAGAATCCCACCGACGATGATTCCCGCGATGCCGCCTCCGATGCTGATCATGACGGCTTCGCTCAGGAACTGGGCGCCGATGTCCTTCTGTGTCGCGCCGACGGCCCGGCGCACGCCGATTTCCTTGATCCGCTCGAGGATCGATGCGAGCATGATATTCATGATCCCGATTCCGCCGACGACGAGCGAGATCGAGGCAATCGCGCCGAGGACGATGTTGAAGATCGTCTTCGTGCGCTGCTCCTGCTTGAGCAGCAGCTCGGGCACCGTGATCTCGAAGTCGGTCACGTCGTTGTGGCGGCGCTGGAGCATGCGGCGCACGACATCGGCGACCGATGAGACGACGCTCGCTTTATCGACCTGCACGATCACCTTGTCGAGTTGATGATAGTTGCGCTTTTCGGCGCGCTGATCGTCGGTCTCGGTGGAATCGGAGGAGCCGCCGCTGTTCGACTCCTTCGCGGCCAGCTCCATCTCCTGTTGCGTCACCTCGGCGCGATTGCGATAGCGAAGGAGCATCGTTGGAAGCGGAACATAGACGTCCATGTTCGCGTCGCGAATGCCGAGGCGCTGCGCGGTCTCCGCGGAGACTTTGCGGTCCTCGAGGACACCGACCACCGTGAGCCACTCGTTGCCGACCTTGATCGACTGGCCGATGGGATCACTCGTCGTGAAGAAGCGCGACTTCACACCTTGCCCAATGATCGTCACCGGCGCCGCGACGGCGAAATGCGCCCGACCGAAGCGCGCGCCCTCGACGACTCGGAGGTTCATCACGCCGAAGTAGCTCGAATCCACGCCGACGATCTTTCCCGACCGGTGATGTCCTTCACGCGCGATGTCGCTGTTGACGACGACCTCGCTGCTCGTCGCGCCGACGTCGGGAATCGTGCGCTTGATCGCCTCGGCGTCGAGATACGACAGCCCGGGCGTGAAGCGCTTCGTCGTCTTCTTGGCGTTCGGGTCGGAGTCGACCTTCCCCTCTTTCTGTTCGACGATCGGCGTGATGACGATGTTGTTCGCGCCGAGCATTCTCATTTGCTCGAGAATCTCCTGCTCGGCTCCGTTCCCGATCGCGAGCATCGCGATGACCGACGCGACGCCGAAGAGAATGCCGAGGGACGTGAGCCCGGCGCGGAGTTTGTTGTGTGCCACCGCCTCAGCAGCGGTTCGGCCGCTGAACATGACGTGCGCGATGAGCGTCTCGAGGCGCGACGCCGGAACCTCAGTTCGCGCCCCCGAGCTCGTGGCCGGCGTCGTCACGCGTCACCTCTTTGGTTTCGCGATTGCCGGAGATGCGGAGGCCGGCGGGGCCACCTTTTTCGCGCCCGGACCCATCGGTAAACTCACGCCCTTCGCGGTGTCGCCCTGCGCACCCGGCAGCGAAACAGGTTTGAGGCCGGGGATTGTGATCGTCTTGATGTCCGACTTGTCGGCCGGCGGCGTCAGCAGAACGTGGTCGTCTTCCCTGAGACCCTGGCGAACGATGATCTCGTTGTCATTCATCGTTCCCGTCGCGACCATCTGCCTCACGACGCCGCGGCCGCTCTTCTTGTAGACGTAGGAGTAGCCGCCCTCGGCGGTGACCGCTTCGAGCGGCACGGACAACACGTTCGGAATCGAGGTCACCTCGATCTGGTTCGACGTCGTCATGCCCGGGCGCAACGTCGTGTCCGCCTTTGCGACCTCGATCTTGACCTCGAACACCTTCGAATCCTGGTTGGGGCGCTGTTCGCCGACGTTCGCGATCTCGGTGACGCGACCGGTCAGGCGCTTGGTCGGATCAGCGTCGAGCGAGATCTGAACCGACTGCCCCACCGAGAGTTTGCGCACGTCGACTTCGTTGACGTACGTCTGCGATTCCATCTGCGTGAGGTCGGGCAGCGTCGCGACTGTCGGGTCCCATGTGTTCCACTGGGAGCCCACGCCCTTCTTCTTTCCGTTGTACTCCCGAACGTAGATCACCATGCCGGGCGACGGCGCCATGATCGTGAAGCCGCCCAGCACGTCCTGGATCA
Source organism: Gemmatimonadaceae bacterium (assembly GCA_036392315.1). Lineage (GTDB taxonomy): Bacteria > Gemmatimonadota > Gemmatimonadetes > Gemmatimonadales > Gemmatimonadaceae > JAQBQB01. The sequence continues at coordinate 4,689 of DASVYG010000161.1, read as the reverse complement.
TCTTCAGGTTGTTCTGCTGGCGGCCAAGATCGGCGCCGGCGACGGACATCTTCGCGACGGCCTGCTTGGTCTTGGTGTCGAGGTTCCGCTTCGACTGTTCGAGCGCGCGCTGCGCCTTTTCGAGATCGATCTCCGCCTGGCGCTTGATGGTCGGCGCTTCGTACTGCGCCTGCTCCTTGGCCAGCTTCTTTTCCTCGAGCGTGTACTCGGCGGTCCGCACGTCTTCGCGCGCCTGCGCCAGGTTGAGCGTCGAGTCCAGCGATGCGTTGGTGAACTCCGCCTGTGCCTTCTGCAAGTCGAGCGTGACGCTTTGTAGTCGCGTCGCCGCTGGTGCGCGATCGAGCTCGGCGATCTTGTCGCCTTCCTTGACGACGCTGCCTTCGGGAACGAGCCAGGTGATCTTCGACTGATAGACCTGCGCGGGCATCGAGTTCGGCCCCTGGATCTGCACGAACTTCCGGGCCCGCAATTCACCGGTCGTCGTGACGACGACCTTGAAGTTGCCCCGTTTGACCGGTGCGCTCAGGGTTGCTTCCGCCGCTGACACCGTCGACGGCCACTTGTACCATGCAACCGGTCCGCCAATCACCAGCGCGACGATGAGGATAGGCAGCCAACGCTTGCGCAGCTGTTGCATCGTGAGGAACCCTCGAGCAGGTGGGTGCTATCGCCGGCACATCAGGGAAGATCTCGCATCACCTTAGTTGTCACACGTGTAAACTGCAATGCGAATTTCGTTACGAAACGATGAACATCGCGCAGCCGACCAGGGCCCCCACGACGGGAGCTTTAATATCTGACACTACGAGTGGGCGAAGCGTTTGTTTTGCGTTGGGACGCGGTTGGGGCTGGTTGGGGTCGGCCGCAGTCCGAGCCGGCCGGGCTCACTCGTACCGAGGCGAGTCGATCGGGTCCAACGAAGCCGCGCCGCGAGCCGGCCAGGCGCCGAAGGCCACACCCATCAGCGCCGAGGGCCCTTCGGACTCCGATCTCGCGCGTGCGCTCCGTGACGGAGACGAGCATGATGCTCATGATGCCGATCCCGCCGACGAGGCTCACCATGGCAATGCCGAGCATGGACCCCTCGCGCTTCACGGAGCCCACCCCCGCAAGTTTCTTTCTGCGGTTTCCGTTCGCGTCCGTTTAGTCCGTTCGATCCGTATTCACAATCGTTATGGCTGGCATGGCGCGATGAAGGCAAGCGCCACGCGAAGCTCTCATGGACCACCGCTCGGGCAAGCTATAACGGTTGTAAGAACGGAGTGAACGGACAACAAACGAGGACAGCGGGGCCTCGACGACTAAAACAGGCCAACGATCTCGCCGCTGGGGAGTCGCGCCATTCGTTCGGCGGCCGGCTCCTTGGGCAAACCCGGCATCGTCATGATGTCGCCGCACTGCGCGACCACGAAGCCCGCGCCGGCCGACGGACGCACTTCGTTGACCGAGATCCGGAACCCGCGCGGTCGGCCCAGCTTCGTCGCGTCGTCGCTCAACGAGTACTGCGTCTTCGCCATACACACCGGCGTTCCGCCGAGCCCGATCGATTCGAGATATTGAATGGCGCGATCCGCTTGTGGCGTGTAGTCGGCCCCATCGCCGCCGTAGATCTGCTTGACGATGATGTCGATCTTCTCCTTGATCGGCAGATTCGTCGGGTAGAGCGGACGGAACTCCGCGCCCTTCCTGTCGAGAAGCGTGAGCAGCTCGGCCCCGAGCGTCTCACCGCCCGCACCGCCCTTCTCCCACACTTCGGTGAGCGCGAGCGGAACGCCGAGGCGGCCGACGAAGTCTGCGATCATCTGGAGCTCGCCGTCGGAATCGGACAACCGTCGATTGAGCGCGACGATTCCGGGCACGCCGAAATGCTTCACGTTCTCGATGTGCTTCTCGAGGTTGGGCAGGCCCCGTTCGAGCGCGCGGAGATCCTCGGCGCCCAGGTTCTTCTTGTCACCGCCCCCGTGCATCTTGAGCGAGCGGACAGTCGCGACGATGACCGCCGCCTCGGGCTGGAGCCCGCCCATGCGACATTTGATATCAAAGAACTTCTCGGCGCCCAGGTCCGAGCCGAATCCGGCCTCGGTGACGACGATGTCAGCGAGCGCGAGCGCGGAGCGCGTCGCGAGAATGCTGTTGCAGCCGTGCGCGATGTTGCCGAACGGGCCCGCGTGGACGAATGCCGGACCACCCTCGAGCGTCTGCACGAGGTTGGGTCGGATCGCGTCCTTGAGCAGGAGCGCCATTGCACCGGTCGCGCGGAGCTCGCCGGCGGTGACGGGACGACGCGCGGCACCGGCCGTCGAGCCGACGATGATGCGCGCGAGCCGCTCCTCGAGATCCTGCGGGCTCGTCGCCAGGGCCACGATCGCCATGATCTCGCTCGCCGGGATGATGACGAAGTGCTCCTCGCGCGGAATGCCGTCGCCAACGCCCCCGAGCCCAATGATGCAGTTGCGGAGCGCGCGGTCGTTCATGTCGATCGTGCGCGGCCATGTAATGCGCCGCGGATCGATGCCGAGTGCGTTGCCCTGCTGCAAGTGATTGTCGAGCATCGCGGCCAGCAGACCATGCGCGCTCGAGATCGCGTGGAAGTCCCCGGTGAAATGCAGGTTGATGTCGTCCATCGGGACGACCTGCGCGTAGCCGCCGCCGGCCGCGCCGCCCTTCACGCCGAACACCGGCCCGAGACTCGGCTCGCGAATGCACAGCGCGACCTTGTGTCCCATTCGGCGGAGCGCTTGCGCGAGGCCAACGGAAACGGTGCTCTTCCCTTCGCCGGCCGGCGTGGGGTTGGTTGCCGTGACGACGACGAGTCGCCCGCGCACGGGGCGCTGCGACACCTCGAGCGGAATCTTCGCCTTGTACTTGCCGTACAGGTCGAGCTCATCGCGCTCGAGTCCGAGCTCGGCGGCCACGTCCTCGATGGGACGCATCTTCACGCTTTGCGCGATTTCAATGTCCGAAGGTACGACGGAGCTATTCACGACTGCCGGTCCTCAGGTGATGCGTTCAGGGTGACAATGCACGTTTGCCGTTCGGCCACGAAGCAGTCCTACAAGGGTGACGCCCGACGCCTGCGCCAGCCGAATCGCGAGTCCCGTGGGACGCGAGATCGCCGCGACAAGCTCGATGCCGCGGAGTGCGGCCTTCTGCACCATTTCATAGCTCGCACGGCTGGTGATGATGATGAAACCATCCGCGCCCTTCGTTCCTGCGAGCGCCAATGCGCCCAGCACTTTGTCGAGCGCGTTGTGCCGGCCAACGTCCTCGCGCACAACCTGTAACACGCCGTCGGGGGTTGCCCATCCGGCGGCGTGCGCGGTGTTCGTTTGGTTGTTGAGCGTTTGCTGATGCGACAGCGCGTCGAGCGCCGACCACAGCGCGTCGCGTGTGATGGTGAGCGTGTGATGGACCGGCTCCGGCATGCGGAGCACGTCATTGATCGACTCGATGCCACACAATCCGCAGCCGGTCCGTGACGCCATGCCGCGCGATCGTTCGTCGAGTCGCTCGGCGTCGGCGGACGCAATCTCGATCTGCAGCTCGATACCATGACTCGCGCGAACGACGTCGAGGCGCTGAACGCCGTGCTCCGGTGCGACAACGCCCTCGGTCAGGCTGAATCCAACCGCCAAGTCCTCGAGGTCGGAGGGCGTTCCCATCACCACGACATAGGGACGGCCGTTGTACACGAACGCGATCGGTACTTCCTCGGCAACGGTGACCGATTCGACCGACACCTCGTCGTCGGTCAGCCGATCAATCGGATACGCGGATGACGGCTCCGCGTATCCCAGGCCCATCAAGGCGTGATCAGCGACCGTCACCGCGACCGACTCCATCCGCCTCACGATTCTGCACAAATCGCCAACCAAACCGGCCTTTGATGCAGAGATTGCCTTGCGTGATCGAGTTCTCGAGTGGTGACGTCGCCTTCACGATCACGCCATCGTCGACATGCAGCCGAAGCGTACAACCCACGCCACAGTACGGGCAGATCGTGTCCGTCGTGGTCATTCGCGACTCGTCCCACGTACCGTCGGCGCGCTTCTCGTACTCCGTCGTCGCCATCAACGCGCCGGTCGGACACACGGCAATGCAGTTGCCGCAGTATACGCACGCCGACTCGGGCAGCGGCACGGCGAACTCGGTCGAGATGTGCGCGTCGAAGCCGCGCCCCGCGACGGCGATGGCGAAGGTGTTCTGATGATCGGGCCCACACGCCTCGACGCACTTGTAGCAGAGAATGCACTTGGCGTAGTCCCGCACGTACAGATCATTGTCGATCTTCGCCGGCTCGGCGACGGTCGCGGCGTATTCCGGGCTCGGCGCCGGGTGATGGCCGGGCACCGACGCGTCGCGCGTTCCCGGCGGAGCGGGTGGCGCCGGCGGACCAAACCGCTCCGGTTTGGCCTCGTACTGGTCGATCCACTCGGCGACGCTCGGCGTCGTCGACAGGTCGACCGACGACGCGAGCAGCTCGAGCACGAGCTTGCGGCTGTGCTTGACGCGCTCGGACTGGGTGTGAATCACCATCCCGTCTTCGACTGCGCGCGAGCACGACGGAACGAGCACGCGCGAGCCATCCACCTCGACGACGCAAATGCGACACGCATTGACCGGATGCAGCGTCTCGAGGAAGCATAGCGTCGGAATCTCGATGCCGGCCTCGCGACACGCGCCGAGAAT